>CAJGCI010000067.1 GCA_904501855.1 Oscillospiraceae bacterium
AATTCGTCGCAGAGAGCCGGACAGATACCGTCGGTACTGCCATCATCCACGAGAATCACTTCGTAATCGTCGAACTGCTGATTGAGTGTGGATTCGACGCATTTACGAAGATATTCTGCCACGTTATAAACAGGAATAATAATACTTATCTTCATGTTTATGCCTCGATCGTATCGTAATTTCGAATCATCGTCAGATAGTAGATCACAGCCAGAACAACAGACAGATAGAATGATGAATTCGGTCGTCTGAGCACACCGGCAGTGTTATAGGCATAGATCAGTGCGATGCAGAACGCCATTCCGAATGCCGCTGCTTCCCACGTGAAATACTTCTTGAAGTCTTTGATCAGAACTTTCAGGATCAGAAATACAAAGTAGCCTACAAACAGGATAAAGAACATCAGTCCGAAGTATCCGTACAGGTAAAACACCCCATGGAAGTCATTTTCCACATCGTAGATGTTTCCTGCATAGGTCATACGCGACAGCTCCATGCCAAACATCTTGGACCATACGGAACTCTGTTCTTTCATCAGAAGATCGCAGTAAATGATCTTCTGGTGACGGGTCGCCGTGATCTCCTGAATGGAATACGTATAGTCATAGGCGTCCAGAACTTCATCAATGCCGAAACGGCGGCACAGGAACTTCGTATTGTAAAACTCATAGATGACCGACAGGATCTGCTTCTTCTCATAATTACTCATCCGGTTCCACTCTTCTTCCGAGCGTTTTCCGTCCTGCATATTCATCATGACGTTGGCGTCACCCTGCTTGTCGTTCATGGACTGATTGTACACCGTCTGATTGCGGTACATGGGCGACTGTTTGATAAAGCCGCAGCAGATTACGAAACAGACTCCGATGATCGCCAGCACCTTCAGGTCCCATTCTTTCCGGACCAGCATGGTAAATGCCACACCGAACAGCGTCACAGCCATGGCCAGGAACGCAAGTCTCGTTCCCAGGAAATACAGCTGAGCGAAAGAAGCCACCACCGCAAGGGCGATGAGCCAGTATTTCTTTTTCCGATAGGCAAAGATCGTCATCAGAGGCGCCATCATACTCATTATGGCACTCTGAGCATTACTGGTGTTGAACCATCCCAGGACACCGATCTCATTATCCACATAGGTATGACCGTAGGTCCCGGTGATCACACTGAGAACGATGGATACCGTAATGATGATAAAGTTGATGATCAGTCCCTTTTCAATGGCATCATAGGCCTGATCTCCCAGTCTCATGAAGGAGATGAAGCACATGGCAAACAGCGGCATCTGAATGACACGGACATAGTTTGCGATATCGTCTATGGGCTGCAGATACTCCTGTTTCATACAGGCAACTACATGTCCAGCCAGAACGAAAAGAGCAGCCAGCGCAAATATGATATAGGCTTTTTTGCGCTTCGATGCGATGAATCCCACCAGTGCAGTTACTGCCAGGACACCGAAACGGAGAAGAAGCGTGATGCTGTATCCGGACCCGATCTTCTCCACAAAGAAGGAAAGCATATCCATCAGCGGCTGAAGGATAAAGATCAGGATAATGAACTTGCTGATGTTTCGCTGGATAAAGCCTGCTTCGTTATGAGTCTGAGTTTTCATGAAACATCAGCCTCCTTTTTCAGATTGATCAGATAGTATGCCATCGCCAGTACCATGGAAACATAGAACGAGGCATTGGGTCTGCGGAGGACTCCCGCAGTGAAATAGGAATGAACGAGGAGCAGGATCAGCGCAATGCCAGCCGCTCCGGCTCTCATGGTAAACACATTTCGGAAATCCCGAAGCAGTGCGGCGAGTATCATCATAAGGAAATATCCGATGAACAGCGCCATCAGGATCAGTCCGGTCCATCCGAACAGATAATAGATACCATGCCAGTCGTTTTCCACATCGTAGATATAATCATCGTATGTCAGACTGTCCAGCGGCAGACCGAACAGATGGACGCCGGTGCCGCAGTCTTCCATCAGATTTTCGTTATACTCCAGCTTCATCCTTCGCCAGTCGATCAGTTCCGAAGCTTTCTCCGAATAACCGTATTCTTCTGCGATCCGTTCAAAGCCGAACCGGGAGACCAGACCTCCGAGGTATTTTTCATACGCAGGCAGAAGATACTGATGACCGTCATCTCCATAGAGTTCCTTACCCTGTACAAGGAGCTTGTCAATATCCTCCTGTTCTTCCGCAAGGATCTCCTGATGGCGGCTCTGATTGACATAGAACGGTGCAAATTTAAATCCGGCTCCGCAGACAAGGACGCACAGGATCATGACGACAGCCATGGTCTTCTTAATTCCCTCTTCCCGGGTCAGAAGGACCGTAACGATAAGGCCGAATCCGATGACGAACACGCCGAGATACGTCAGTCTCGTTCCAAACAGATACAGTGCCGCAAAAGAAAGAAAGGACAGCACGATGAGCATCCACACGCTCTTTTTCCGGAACGCAAAACTCAGCACCACCGGAACCACCGAACACAGAATGGCGCTCTGGGAATTGGCAAAGTAAAACCAGCCCAGGACTCCCAGCGATTTGTTGGGATAGGTATGGGGATCGGTGCCGGTAACGGTACTGATCACTTCCACCAGAAGAATGATGATGAAGTTGATCAGGAAAGCCTTTTCCAAAACATCGTACAGTTCTTCCCGGTCCTCTGCCTGCCGAAATGCGGTGATCATTGCCATCGCAAAAAACGGAAGCTGCAGGACCCGGAAATAATTGGCGATGTCCGAGAAGATCCAGGAAAGATTATATGCCTGGCCGAAGGAATGCGAGCATGTTATGACATGTCCCGCGATGAGCACTACGCTGCATAAGGTCATGGCCCCATAGACTCTCTTATGATCGGAGATGGTCCAGGCGCACGCGATCACCATGATCAGTAAAATAAACCGTAACGCAAGAGTGACGGTATTGTCCGCTCTCCAGATATCCATCCAGTAGGAAATCACATCCAGACAAGGTTGGATTATACATAAGAACAATACCGCCGAATACAGCCAGGATCTATTTTGTTGGGCGTTATTAACAGGCATAAAATTACCATAAATCCCCTTCAAACATAGTTATAATAAATTTATCACATTATATAGTTATAATCAATGAGGTAAACATAAAATCCGGCATTTACCGAAAGAAAAATCACACAGAATCCTGTAAAAACAGGCGTTTCTGTGTGATTTCACATCAGTATTGATCAGTGAGTGAGAACCCGCACGCGCAGCACTTCCTCCATGGCCTGAATCCGGGTGGTCACATTGTCCGGAATCGTATCGCTGAGATCGATAATGGTATAGGCGTATTCTCCTCTGGATTTGTTGATCATGTGCTCCACATTGATGTTGGTCTCACCGACCTTCTGCAGGAAACTGGTCAGCATGTTCGGAACATTCCTGTGGATCACACAGAGCCGGCAGTTGCCGAGACGGTCCAGACGGGCGGTGGGAAAATTGACGGAGTTGCGGATGTTGCCGTTCTCGATGTAATCATAGAGCTCTTCCGCTGCCATCAGCGCACATTTCTCCTCGCTTTCCGGCGTGCACGCGCCAAGATGAGGAAGGCAGATGACATTGGGCTGATTGATCAGTTTTTCCGTCGGGAAATCCGTCACATAACGTGCCACTTTCCCCTCTTTGATCGCTTTCAGCATATCATCATCGTTCACGACTTCAGCACGGGATTCGTTGGTGATCCGCACCCCGTCCTTCATTTTCTTGAATACCTTGCGGTTGAACATGTCCTTGGTGTCATCCGTATAAGGGACATTGATGCTGATATAATCGCAGTATGGAAGAAGCTCACTCAGTTCATCCGCGTGAATGATGTCCTGATCCAGTCTCCATGCGGCATCCACGGAAAGATAAGGATCGTATCCGTAGACTTTCATCCCCAGAGCCAGGCCCATATTGGCAACGAGAGCGCCGGTGGCCCCCAGTCCGATCACGCCCAGTGTTTTACCCATCAGTTCGGGACCTGCAAAAGAAGACTTTCCCTTCTCCACCAGAGCCGGGATCTCATCTCCCATATCGGAAATGGATTTCACCCATTCAATACTGCCCAGAACATCGCGGGAGGCCAGGATCAGCTCACACATCTCCAGCTCCTTCACTGCTTCTGCATTGGCTCCGGGACTGTTGAAGACCACGACCCCTTCCTTCGTGCATCTTTCCACGGGAATGTTATTGTATCCCGCACCGGCTCGGGCAATTGCAAGCAGGTTGTCATTGGGTTCAAAATCCAGAATATTGGCGGAACGAATGATGATTCCATCCGGATTTTCAATCTCCGCGGAGACCGTGTATCCTCTTTCCTTCAGAATATCCGTTCCCACTTCGGAAATGTTATTGATCGTTTTAATCTTTGCCATAGAATATATCCCCATAAATAAAATCCACCGCAAACCCGTTAATGATCTGCGGTGGTAATAGTATAACTCTATCGATTTACCTCGTCAAAGCATAACTCCAACAAGGTTTTCACCCTTAACTTCCTTAATTTTGACGTTTCTTACGAATCCTCTCAGATTTTCGCCCTCTACGAGCACATTCAAGTAGGTATCACTGTGTCCCTGCCAGATTTTGCCATCGGTGGTCTCAAACAGGACCGGCAGCGTTTCTCCGATGCAGCCTTGCAGAAAGTCTCTTCGTGTTCCGTCCGTAACTTCCTTTGCAAGATGGGCACGTCTCTTCTTCTCCCCATTGGTGATCTGATGATCCATGGTATCCGCAACAGTTCCTTTCCGGCGGGAATACGGGAAGATATGCACCTGGGAGAAGGAACATTTCCGCAGGAAATCCAGCGTTTTCTGGAAATCTTCCTCCGTCTCATCGGGAAAACCGACGATCAGATCGGCAGTCAGACCGCATCCCGGAAAATAATGCCGCAGAAGTTCTACCACATGATAAAAGGCAGCCGTATCGTATTTGCGGTTCATCGCTTTCAGGGTTCGGTCACAGCCGGACTGCAGAGAAAGATGAAAATGCCGGCATATATTGGGATAGGCGGAGATCCGTTTGCAGAATTCTTCCGTAATAACCGTCGGTTCCAGAGATCCGAGGCGCAAACGCATCTCGGGAACACTCTCCGCTATGGCCGCGATCAGATCATCCAGTTTAACATCTTCCTTAAGATCATACCCGTAGGACGCGATCTCGATACCGGTAATCACAAGTTCCTTATATCCCTCTTCTCTCAGTCCTTTTGCCTGAGACACGGCATTTTCCACCGGCAGACTGCGCAGTGCTCCACGTGCAAACGGAATGATGCAGTAGGTACAGAAATTGGTGCATCCGTCCTGGACTTTGATCATTGCCCTGGTACGTCCGGAATAGGATCCCGCGGGCAGTTCTTCAAACTCTTCCCTCCCGAAGGGTTCGTCGATATTGCGGATAGGCTGCTTTTCCAGATATGCTTTCTCGATATCATCGACAAAACGTAGCCGGTCTCCGCTCCCGTAAAGGACATCTGCGCCCAGTTCCTCCATCACGTCGGGAGCCACCTGCGCATAGCATCCGCACACTGCCAGCATGGCACCGGGATTCTTCTCCTGCATGGCACGGATCGTCTGGCGGCATTTCCGGCCGCTCTCCGCCGTGACCGCGCAGGTATTCACGATGATCACATCTGCCCCGGAATCCTCCACCGCACTGTGACCGCGCAGTTTCAGGATCTCTTCCATGGCCTGTGTCTCGTACTGGTTGACCTTGCAACCAAGGGTGGATATAATGTATTTCATTCGAAATCTCCTGTAAGGAATGATCAAAATGTACGATATCTATCTGGATAATGCATCCACGACACCAGTCTGTGAGGAATGCGCCGAGATCGCCTATTCCGTCATGAAGGATCATTACGGAAATCCAAGCTCTACCCATACACTGGGGCGCGACGCCGCTTCCATACTGAAAAATGCCCGCGGACAGGTATCGGCTGCCCTATGTAGCAAGCCGCAGGAAGTCTATTTCACCTCATGCGGATCGGAGAGCGACAACTGGGCCATCATCCGCGGTGCCAGACTTCGCAGCCACGAAGGAAGGCACATCATCAGCTCTCAGATTGAACATGATGCCGTCCGGAAATCTCTGGATTATCTGGAATCCGAAGGATATGAGATCACCCGTCTGAAACCGGATCAAACCGGCAGCATCCATATTCAGGACGTACTGGAACAGGTCCGCTCTGATACTATACTCGTTTCCTTGATGATGGTCAATAATGAGACCGGAGCCATAACGGATATCGATTCCATTGCCCGTCAGGTTCACGCGGTCAATCCCCGGATCCTCGTTCATACCGATGCGGTACAGGCATTTATGAAGATCCCCTTCTCCGCCAAAAAGATGGATGTGGACATGATCTCCATCAGCGGGCACAAGATCCATGCGCCGAAAGGGATCGGTGCTCTGTATATCCGCAGCGGCATCAAGCTTCCCTCTTATATTCTGGGCGGCGGTCAGGAAAACGGTATGCGCGCCGGAACTGAAGCACTCCCCCAGATTGCCGCCTTCGGACTGGCCTGCGAGATCGCAAAGAAAGGATTCAAGGCCTATACTGCTGCGATCCGTGAACGCAAGGACACTGTCTCAAGACTTCTGGCCGAGGAAGTGCCGGAAGCGGTGATCCTCTCCGGTGATGCCCCCCATATTCTCAGCATCTCCCTTCCCGGCTGGCGGAGCGAAGTGCTGATGAACTTCATGGAAGCACAGGGTGTGTATGTGTCCCGGAGTTCCGCCTGCAAGAAAGGCGCCCGCAGCCATGTGCTGGAAGCCATCGGACTGGAGCCGGAGGTTATCGATGGTGCGATCCGGGTCAGTTTCTCCCGATATAACACACCGGAGGACTGTGAAGGTTTCATCTCCTGTCTGAAGCAGGCGCGGGATCAGCTTTCCCATCGCTGAAAAATAAAAACGCAGATCTGTTTTAAATTACAGATCTGCGTTTTCTTGTTATGCCGTTATTCTTCTTCCGTTTCCTCACTGGAACCCGGATAGTGGAAGACCTGCTTTGTCTCCTCGTCGATATAATCCAGATCGATATACTCTCTGGTATCCGTGGGCAGACCTTTGGTCTCCAGCTGTTTATTCATTGCCTTCTGGGCGATGGTATAGATGATTACCCATACCGGAACACCAAGCAGCATTCCCCAGAACCCGAAAAGCCCGGCACCGAGGATAATGGAGAACAGGACCCAGAATCCTCCCACGCCCGTCGTGGTTCCCAGGATCTTCGGTCCAAGGATATTGCCGTCGAACTGCTGAAGGACGAGGATACCAATGGCGAAGATCAGTGCCTTGCTGGGACTGATCATCAGGATCAGAAGGATCGACGGGATCGCTCCGATGAACGGTCCGAAAAATGGAATGACGTTGGTACAGCCAACGATCACACTGACCAGCAGCGCATATGGAATCCGGGCAATGACACAGAAGGTATAGCAGATCACGCCGATTATGGCGGAATCCACGATCTTTCCGGAGATGAAGCCGCGGAAAATGGTATCGGTAAAACTGAATCCGTTCTTGATCCGGCGTGCCATCGTAAGAGGAAACACCGAGTAGATGATCTTCTTGCAGGAAGCTACCACGAGCTCCTTTTTATTCAGCAGATACACGGAGACCACGATTCCGATAATGACATTGTACATGCCCCGCAGAACATACATCACACTGGACGTGACATTGGAAATGATGTAATCCAGACGCGGGAGCAGCCGATCTGAGACCCATGTCATCGCGGCATCTCCGATATTGCCCAGTGTACTGGACACGAACGCTTCCGCTTCCGGCCAGTTCTTCAGCAGGCCTTCGATCCACTTGAGGATCTTGTTGATATAGGTCGGGCTGTTGAAAATGATCATCTGGATGCTGGTATATACCTGAGGAAGGACCAGCGCGATCAGGGTTCCGACCACGGCCACCATGATGATCTCTGCCATAGCGATGGAGAGCCATCGGGATTTGAACATACGAAGCAGACGGGGGTGTTTCCTGGCGTCCACGCGCCCCAGAAGCGGATCGAAGATCTTTTCTTCATTCCAGTCAATGGAAGGTGCCAGAATATATGCGATGATCGCGCCCCAGATGAACGGACTCAGGATCCGGATGATCCAGCTGAGGACCCGGATCACCGAACTCACGTAGTGAAGGAGCATGTAAAACACAATAGCACAGGCAATCACGACGAACGCCGTGATTCCCCAGCCGATGTATTTATTATTCATGTCAAAAAACTTTTTCATGAATCGCACCTGCAAATCCGTTTTTTCTTCTGATTATATTTTACTATCTGCCATTCCCATCGTCAACCGAACGAAAAAGAGTGTTTCCAAATTTAAGCCGTATGTGTATAATAAAATCAATAATTAGTGAGGTGATTATCTATGGTAAAAGTTGATCTCTCCGGAGCCCAGTCCTTCTTTGAAGGAGCAGGTCCCGATTACAATGCTGCCGCACAGGCACACCGTACGCTTTCCGAGAAAACCGGCCCGGGCAATGATTTCATCGGCTGGCCGGAACTGCCCGAAACCATTAAAGAAGGAGAACTGAAACGGCTCGTCAGTGTCGCTCAGAAGATCCGCTCCAGATCCAAGTATCTGGTCGTTATCGGTATCGGCGGATCCTATCTCGGCGCCCGCGGAGCCATTGAGCTTCTGAAACCCGCCCCCGGTCCGGATGACACCAAGGTCATTTTTGTCGGCAATGGTCTTTCCCCCGACGCTCTGAACCGTGCCATCCAGGAGATCGGTGATGATGATTTTGATATCAATGTCATTTCCAAATCCGGTACCACTCTGGAACCGGCCATCGCATTCCGCGTATTCCGCGCTCTCTGCAAGGAGAAATACGGAAATCAGGCAAAGAAGCACATCATTGCCACAACGGATGCCGCACGCGGTGTTCTGAAATCCCTGGCAGATGCGGAAGGCTGGGAGACCTTTGTGGTCCCCGACGACGTAGGCGGACGATTCAGTGTTCTTTCCGCCGTCGGTCTTCTTCCCATGGCAGTTGCTGGCATAGACATCAAAAAGGTGATCAACTCCGCCATCGAGGAGTTCAAGGCTCTTGATGTACGCTCTCCCGAGAATCCAGCATGGCAGTACGCTGCTGCCCGTCAGCATCTGTACGGTCTCGGCAAGAAGACGGAGATCCTCGGCTGCTACGAGCCCAGCTTCCGTTTCATGGCGGAATGGTGGAAACAGCTGTACGGCGAGTCGGAAGGAAAGAACGGAATCGGCATCTTCCCTGCTTCCGTCGAGTTTACCGCCGATCTTCATTCCATGGGACAGTTCATTCAGGACGGAACCCGGGATCTGATGGAGACGATCGTTCGTTTCGATAAATTCAGCTCCGATTTCACCATCCCCTTTGAGATGGGCGATGCAGACGGGCTGAACTATCTAGCCGGCAAGGATCTTGGCGAGGTCTGCACCATCGCATCCGATGCCGTCAAAGCTGCCCATATCTCCGGTGGTGTTCCCAACATTGAGATCCATGTCCCGGCCATCAACGAGGAAGGCTTTGCTTCTCTCGTCTGCTTCTTTGAAATGGCCTGCGGACTGTCCGCCTATATGTCCGGAGTCAATCCGTTCAATCAGCCAGGTGTGGAAGCTTATAAGAAAAACATGTTCCATATGCTCGGAAAACCGGGTGCTTAACTCAATAAAACGGAACCCCTCCCCCGGAGGGGTTCCTTCATATTTCATGAAATTATGACTGGATTTATATGGGATTCGTATATTGCGAAGAACCATGAAAAATGATAATGTATAATCATAGAAAACCACTTTAAAAAGGAGTGTGGTCAACATGGTTAAGATCATCATGGGTCTGAAAGGATCCGGCAAAACAAAACGTCTGGTAGATCTTGTTCGTGAGACCGTCGCAGAAGACAACGGCGATGT
>CAJGCI010000068.1 GCA_904501855.1 Oscillospiraceae bacterium
CGTCGTGGCCAATAAATGGGATCTGGTGGAGAAGAACACCGGCACCATGGAGAAGGCACGGAAGAGGATCATGGCGGATCTGAGCTTTATGAGCTATGCCCCCGTCCTCTTCATCTCCGCCATGACCGGGCAGCGGGTGGATCGTCTCTTTGAGCTGATCAACTTTGTTTATGACCAGAACTCCATGCGCATCAAGACCGGCATGCTCAACGAGGTGCTGGCGGATGCCACGGCACGTGTACAGCCGCCTTCCGACAAGGGACGGAGACTGAAGATCTATTATATGACGCAAACCGGTATCCGTCCGCCGAATTTTGTGGTATTCTGCAATCGGAAGGATCTGTTCCATTTTTCCTATCGGCGATACATTGAGAACCAGATCCGTGCCACCTTCGGCCTGGAGGGAACTCCCATCCGGCTGGTCATCCGTCAGAAAGGGGATAAGACACCGTGAATGCACTGCTGTTGTCCATTACCGCAATCATCTGCTATGTCAGCGGATGTGTGGATACTCCGGAACTGTGCTGCCAGTGGTTCCTGCATAAAAACTTAAGATCCTACGGCAAAGGACAGAGCCGGTTTCAGGTCCTGTATCAGGAGGAAGGGATTCCCGGCCTGCTGAAAGTCTATCTGCTGGATGTGATCAAGATCTTTGTTACCGTGCTGATCGGCGGATGGATCCTGGGGATCCATGATCATGCGGTCACCGGCAAGGTGTTCGCCCTGTTCTGTCTGGAAATGGGACGGATGTATCCCGTGACCCGCCGCTGTGTCGGCTCCATGGGGATCAAGGAACTTCTCATCGGCATGGTGGCCGTGGACTCGGTGTCCGGCATCCTGGTCCTGCTGTTCTTCGTGGCTGGCGCGTACTTTACCCGCTACCTGTCTCTGGCAGGGCTGATCGCCGCACTGGGCGCCATTCTGGGCGCTGTTGTATTCATCCGGGCGCCGATGGCGGTCCCCATGATGATCATCATCTTTGTGCTGATGTGCTTCCGGCATCTCAACCATCTTGTGCGCATCCTTCAGCACAAGGAACCGCAGCTGAGCCGGAAGACGGACCTGAGCTACAAATTCGACGAAAATTTCTGAACCTAACTCAATAATCCACCCCTTTTTCGATAGAAAAAAGGGGTGTTTTTTTGCGTCTGTATCAAATTCTACAGTTTTCAAAGATGAGGCAGTGTATAAATGGTATAGGGAAAAAGTACAACACAGGGAGGAATATCTCATGATCGAGTTACGAGATGTATGCTTCTCCGCCGAATCCGCAGGCGTGAAGAAGGACATCCTTCAGAACATTAACTTAAAGATCGACGAGCGGTTCGTGTGCCTGACAGGCCCCAACGGCAGCGGCAAATCCACGCTGGCACGGATCATCGCCGGTATTGTAAAACCTACGTCCGGTCAGATCTTCTTTGACGGCGAGGATATTACGGATCTTACCATTACCGAGCGGGCAAAACGGGGCATCAGCTTTGCGTTTCAGCAGCCGGTGCGTTTTAAGGGAATCACGGTGAAAGATCTGGTCACTCTGGCGGCAGGAAAGAAGCTTACCACCGCAGAGTGCTGCCAGTATCTGTCCGAAGTGGGCCTGTGCGCACAGGACTACATCAGCCGTGAAGTGGATGACAGCCTTTCCGGCGGTGAGATCAAACGTATTGAGATCGCCACCATGCTGGCCCGTTCCACCTCGCTGACTCTCTTTGATGAGCCGGAAGCCGGAATCGATATCTGGAGCTTCGGCAACCTCATCGAGGTATTTCAGAAGATGTATGACAAGATCCAGGGAAATATCCTTATCATCTCCCATCAGGAGAGGATCTTTGATATTGCCGACCGTATCATCGTCGTTGCTGACGGACAGGTCGTGGCCGACGGGGAGAAGGAAGAAGTCCTTCCGGTGCTGGCCAATCAGCGCCCCACCGTCTGCAGTGTCCTGACGGAAAAAGTGAAGAAGGAGGGCTAAATCATGGCAATGGATACCATTCAGAAACGTTTGCTGCGGGAAGTCGCTGATCTTCACGGAATCCCCGAGGGAGCATACAACATCCGTTCCGACGGAAAACTTGCAGGCAGAAACACGACTGCCAACATCGATATCGTGACGAAGGAAGATAAGCCCGGCATCGATATCATCATCAAGGACAACACGGTCAACCAGTCCGTCCATATCCCGGTGATCATCGCCGAGACCGGCATCAAGGATCTGGTATACAATGACTTTTATGTGGGAGAAAACTGCGACGTCACCATCGTCGCCGGCTGCGGCATCTCCAACTGCGGCGGCCAGGAATCCCGTCATGACGGCATTCACTGCTTTCATATCGGCAAGAACTCCAAAGTCAAATACATTGAGAAACACTATGGAGAAGGCACCGGTACCGGCGGACGCGTCATGAACCCCACCACGGAGATCGAGATGGCGGAAAACTCCTACATGGAGATGGAGACCACGCAGATCAAGGGTATCGATGATACCATCCGCAACACCACCGGAAAACTGGCCGACGGCGCAAAGCTGGAGATCCATGAGAAGATCATGACCCATGAGAAACAGCGTGCCGAGACCTATTTCAGCGTGGATCTGGACGGTGTGGACTGCAGTGCCAACGTCATTTCCCGTTCCGTGGCCAAAGGCGATTCCGTCCAGGTGTTCTCCTCCATGATTAACGGCAACAACCAGTGTGCCGGACATACCGCCTGTGATGCCATCATCATGGATAACGCCAGCGTCGTGGCAAAACCGGAACTGACGGCAAACTCCGTGGAAGCAAGTCTGATCCACGAGGCAGCCATCGGCAAGATCGCCGGCGATCAGCTCATCAAACTCATGACTCTCGGTCTCACCGAGGAAGAGGCAGAGGAGCAGATCGTTGCTGGATTCCTGAAATAAGAATATTTACTTCCTTTTTGAAAGACGAAGCCCTGTGCTTCGTCTTTTTTTCGTATAAAGCGCGTGCTGTCAATCTGCAGTGAAGGCACCGGCAGAATCCTGGAATGGATCGATCCTCCATAGGAGGAGTATCCGGTTTTTCCATGGAGAGGGGACAAAATGTCACACATGTCTTGTTGTGTGAAATAATAGGGCCGATAACGGTTTCAGCTGACCGGGGGGAGTTGACAGAGAACGGCCGCCTTGTTATCATTTTAACAACTAGATTTGCGCCCAAAAAGGGTAATAGAAAGATAAAAAGAAAAGTAAAATAAAAAGAAAAAAAGGAAGGGAAGAATAATGTCAGGAAGAAATATCACAGATACCGCTGAGATCTTCAACATGCCGGTAGAGGGACCTGTACGGGAGAAGATTCTTAAGCTGGCAAGAAAGATCACCGACCGCAAAGGGAAGATCAATCCCGGAGATCCGGAGTATTACGGCGTCAATGCTCTCGTCCCCACGGACGAGATGGCAGAGATCGCCCTGCGCATGAAACTGCGTACACCGTACAACTTTGAACAGATGAAGGCCATGAATCCGGAGCTTTCGTCAGAGCAGCTGGAAGCGGACCTGAAGATCATGCTGGATAACGGCATCATCGAATTTACGCTTATCAACCCGCAGAATGAGAAGCAGTATATTCTGCCGGTCTTTGTTATGGGTTCCGCGGAGTATTCCAATATGAACGTGGAACTGATGGAGGAACATCCGGAAGTGGCACGCTTCTTTGAACGCATGACCTTCCTGCCGCTGACCATCGTCTCCGCCATGGTGCCTCCCGGCGGTGCCGGTATCGGTATGCATGTCATCCCCGTGGAAAAAGCCATTCCCAACAAACAGGAAGCACTTCCTATTGAAAAGATCAGCCACTGGCTGGATAAGTGGGACCGTATCGCGGCGTCACCCTGTTCCTGCCGTCTGGGACGTACACTCCTGGGCGAAGGCAACAGTGATGACCCCTACGGATGGTGCTTGGCGATGGGACCGGTTGCGGACTACATCGTGGAATGCAAAAAAGGTGGTCGTTTCATCGACAAGGAAGAGGCGCTGGACATCCTCCAGAAGGCGGAGGATAACGGCTATGTCCATCAGATCACCAATATGGACGGACCGGAAAAGATCATCGCCATCTGCAACTGCAACCCGGAGATCTGCAACGCACTGCGTACCAGTCAGCTGTTCAACACTCCAAACCTGTCCCGCTCGGCTTATGTTGCCCGCGTGGATAAAGAAGATTGTGTGGCATGCGGCAGATGTGTGGAATACTGCCCTGCCGGCGCAGTAAAGCTGGGTCAGAAACTCTGCACCAAGCAGGGTGAAGTGGAATATCCCAAGCATGAGCTCCCCGACGATTTCTTCTGGTGGGGACAGGATCACTGGGATATGGATTACCGTGACAACAACCGGATCAACTGCTACGATACCGGTACCGCGCCCTGCAAGACGGCCTGCCCGGCACACATTGCTGTTCAGGGTTACCTGAAGATGGCAGCTCAGGGACGTTACAGTGAAGCACTGGCACTCATCAAGAAAAACAACCCGTTCCCGGCGGTTTGCGGCGCGATCTGCAACAAACGCTGTGAGGACGAATGCACCCGCGGAAACGTGGACCGGGCCGTTGCCATCGATGAAGTCAAGAAATTTGTGGCAAAACTGGATCTGGAGAGCGAGACCCGTTATGTACCGCCCGTTGTCAAGGCAAAGATCCAGGGCGACTTTGAACAGAAGATCGCCATCATTGGAGCCGGCCCTGCCGGTATGTCCTGCGCGTACTACCTTGCATTAGCAGGCTTCGTCAACGTTACCGTGTTCGACAAGAATCCGGTCCCCGGCGGCATGCTGGTAACCGGCGTTCCCAACTTCCGACTGGAGAAAGATGTTCTCAACGCGGAGATCGAAGTGCTCAAGGACTTGGGAGTAGAGTTCAAGATGGGTGTGGAGATCGGCAAGGACATCACCATCCAGCAGCTGCGAGATGAAGGATATCTGGGATTCTGTGTCGCCATCGGCGCACAGGACTCGGCAAAAATGAATATCCCCGGTGAAGACCTCAAGAATGTCTTCGGCGGAGTGGATTTCCTGCGTGAAGTCAACCTCGGCAAAAAACCGAAGCTGGGAAAGAAAGCGGTTGTCATCGGCGGCGGCAACGTGGCCATCGACGTGGCGCGTACAGCAGCCCGACTGGGCGCAGAGACGACGGTGCTCTACCGCCGCAGCCGGGAAGAGATGCCGGCAGCTGCGGACGAAGTCGGTGAGGCGGAGGCAGAGGGAATCAAGTTCTGCTTCCTGAATGCACCGGTGGAGATCCTCGGTGATAAAGGCAAGGTCAAGGCAGTCAAAGCGGAGATCATGGAACTGGGAGCCCCCGATGAAAAGGGACGCCGGAAACCTGTGGGAACCGGTAAATATGAGACCATCGAGACCGACGCCGTCATCGCCAGTATCGGCCAGAGTATTGACTGGGGCGGACTGGATGTCGGCAACATGGTACGTGATGACAAGGGCCGTGCCGGGGCTGACAGTCTGACTCTGCAGACGGCGCAGGAAGATATCTTCGTGTGCGGCGATGTGTACACCGGACCGAAGTTCGCGATCGATGCGATCGCGCAGGGCCGTGAAGCAGCCATCTCGCTGCAGAAATATGTGACCGGCGGACATATGACCATCGCCAGAAATCGCCGTGACTTCATCGAGCTGGATAAGGACAACCTTGCTTTGGATCCGGACAGCTATGACCGTCCGGCACGTCAGGTTCCGGGTGTGGATAAGTCAAAAGTCATGAGCTTCTCCGACGAGCGACTGCCATTCACCGAGGAACAGGTCAAAGCGGAAACTTCCCGCTGCCTGGGCTGCGGAGCCTCCATCGTGGATGAGAACAAGTGCATCGGATGTGGTATCTGCACCACCAAGTGTGAGTTTGACGCGATCCACCTGTTCCGCGAGCATCCCGAGTGCAGTGAGATGATCGTCTCCGAGAAGAAGATCCCACCCATCCTCGGAAACTACGCCAAACGCGTCGCGAAGCTTACCATCAAGAAGGCAAAGGACGCCGTGACGGGCAAATAAAGCCTGTACGGCAAAACACCACAGCAGAATAAGGAGCCGTCCCGCTGAAACAGTGGGACGGCTTTTTGAAAGACGGAGCGTTTTGCTCCGTCTTTTCTTATAGGAGCATATTTTCGTGTTAATCAGAGATGAAAAAAACAGGGAAAAAATACGGTATATAATTCATGAAACCGACATGCATTGTTCACAAAAACGAAATATCCTGAGAATTGGATTTTGCTATAAATAAATTGTATCAAAGATAATCGAAAAGGGTCGCTTTGACCCTCAGGAGGCGCCCGGAATTCCGGGCAGAAAGAGCAGGAGAACGGGAATTGGAAAAGTTCTTTGATCAGTGGAGATCTTCCGGGAAAGGGAAGAAAATCTTGCACGGCATCCTCAGCACGATGGTGATCCTTATTGTGCTGATGCTTCTGTTCGCCCTGATCTGCATCATACGGGCTCCGAGCCTGGATCTGGACGATGTGTCTCCCGATGAATACTTCACCACCGTTCTGGACGAAAATGGCGAGGAGATCCAGAAACTGCAGGGGGGAGAATCCAACCGTATTTATGTTTCTCTGGATCAGATCCCGGATGATCTGGAACGGGCGGTCATCGCCATTGAGGACGAGCGGTTTTACCGGCATCATGGCGTTGATGTACGTGGCATCATCCGCGCACTGACGAGAAATATCTCTTCCTTCAGCGCGTCGCAGGGGGCCAGTACCATCACGCAGCAGCTGGTGAAAAACAATCTCCTCACCGGATGGACGCAGGAGAAAAATATCTTTGACAAGATCCAGCGTAAGATCCAGGAACAGTACCTGGCTCTCCGCTTGGAACACAAGGTCACCAAGCAGTGGATTCTGGAGAACTATCTGAACTCCATCAACATGGGCAACGGATGCTGGGGCGTGGAGACGGCCGCCAAGGGCTACTACGGCAAGGACGTCTCGGAACTGTCTCTGTCGGAATGTGCTGTTCTGGCGGCAGTGATCCAGAGTCCTACGAACCGGAACCCTCTGACTAATCCCGAAAACAACCGCAACCGCTACCAGTATGTGCTGTCCAACATGGTGGAGCAGGGCTTCATCACACAGGAACAGTGCAATGCCGCACTGGCGGATGATGTGTATTCCCGCATCAGCGCCAATGCCACCAATCCGCAGATGGATGTGCTGTCCTATTTTGAAGATGCCCTGGTCAATCAGGTGGCACTGGATCTTCAGAGAAATCTCGGATACTCCGAGCAGGACGCCTGGCAGCATCTGTACCGGGGCGGACTGACGATCCGGTCTACCCAGAACTCCGCTCTCCAGAAGATCGCGGAGGAGGAAGTGAACCGGGACAGCTGGTACGGGGAAGGCGTACAGGCGGCAGCCGTCGTGATGGAACCGTCCACCGGAGAAGTGAAGGCGCTGGTGGGAGGCCGGGGACCCAAGACGGCCAGCCTGGTGATGAACCGCGCCACCAGCAGCCTGCGTCAGCCGGGATCCACCATCAAGGTCATCGGGGAATACGCGGCGGCTCTGGATACCGGAAAAGCGACGCTTGCAACGGTGTATGACAATGCACCGATGACCTATTCCAATGGTACTCCGCTGAAGAATGCCGACGGCAGTTACAGCGGGCGGACCACGGTACGGGATGCCATCATCCGCTCCATCAATGTATGCGCGGTGAAATGCATTCAGTCCGTCGGGGTGGACACCACCTGGAAGTATCTGAAGGATTTCGGACTCAGCCACCTGACGGAAAATGATAAGGTGGAGGCACTGGCGCTGGGCGGCATCGCAGGAGGCGTTACTCCTCTGGAGATGACGGCAGCTTACAACGCCGTGGCAAACGGCGGCGTATATCAGAGCCCCGTCTACTATACGGAAGTTCTGGACCGCAACGGCAATGTGATCATGACACCAAAACAGGACACCCGCCGGGTCATCCAGAAAAGCACGGCAGAGCTGCTCCGCTCCGCCATGGAGGACGTGATGACCAGCGGAACCGGAACACCGGCACAGTTTTCCGGAACGGACATCGCCGGCAAGAGCGGAACCACCGACAGTGCCAGGGATCTCTGGTTCGTCGGATTCTCTCCCAGCCTCTGCTGCGGCATCTGGGGAGGATATGACAACAACGCACCGCAGTCAAGCAGCGGGTACGTGAAGTCCATCTGGCGTGCCATCATGTCCCGGGGACAGACGGGAAGCACATCCTTTGATTCTCCCACGGATCTCAAACGCTACAAGATCTGCACCAAATGCGGCAAGCTTGCCGTTACCGGGACCTGTGATCATACAGTACAGGGAGATATGACACGGGAGGAATACTTTGCCCCGAATTCCATCCCCACGGAGATGTGTGACTGCCATGTGAAAGTGAAGGTCTGCACTGAGTCCGGTCAGCCGGCAGGACCCTACTGCATCCATACGGAAGAGCAGGCATATCTTGTTTCCGGTACTGCGGGAACCCCGGATGCGGACGCAGTGAAACCTGCCAGCATCGGTTCCGGGACCTGTTCCGTCCACACGGAATTCTGGGATATCCTCAAACCGAAGGATTCGGACAGCAATAAGGAAAAACGGAAAAACAACTGGGGCTTCGGCTGGCTGGATGACTTCTGGTGGTGAGTTCCCCGGATAATAAACCCATGAGGAAGGCATCGCCTTCCTCATTTTCTTTTCCGAAAACTTGATGTATAATAAATCCCAGCTTAAGGGGGAATGCCAATATGGATGAAAAGAATGTGTTCTTAAATCAGGAAGCTCTGATGGATGGCCATGTGCTGCGCATGTTCATTTCGCAGTTCATGCGGGAACAGAGCAAAGAAAACCTGTTTAATATCCTGTACTGCCTCCGGGACAGTTATGTCTGGATCCCGGCGACGTATAATCTGACTCCGGAACAGGAAGCCCAGATCCACAAGATGCAGAAGGGCATCAAGGCGGAGGAGGGAGAAGGCGTCGTTTTTCAGCCGGATATCCTGATGGACGGAGACAGCGCATTTCTGCCGGTGTTCACCAATGAGGAGCAGGTCATCGAGGAATACGGAGAGAACTTCACCCGGATCCAGAAGCATTTTCTGGAAGCCATGGATGTGGCGGACAGCAATGCGCAGCTTACCGGCATCGTGATCGATGCCTTTACCGTGCCATTTACCGTGATCAAGAAGAACTTCAATATGATCCGGACGCTTCCTTCCAATATGGAAAACGGCGGCATGCAGGTAAAGGCGCGGCAGTAAACGGAACTGAGACGGATTGTTTTTCGGAATGTGCACCAAAAGAGATGCAATCTTCCTCCTTGTGTGATAAAATACAGGTCAACTGAGATCAGTATGAGAGGAATACAGAGATGACAGAACAGATTTCCATCTATGCGGAGAATAAAAAGGGTGCGATGAGCACCATTACCGGTCTGCTGAAAGACGCTGAGATCAACATCATGTCGATCCTCACCAATGACTCCGGTGAGTTTGGCACGGTGCGCATGCTGGTCAGCGATGTGCCCCTTGCTAAGGAAGTGTTTGAAAAAGCCGGATATCAGGTGCATATCGATCACGTGATCGGGATCTACATGGAAGACCGCTGCGGCGGGCTCAACGAGATCCTTCAGGCCATCACGGACAGCAACATCAATATCCACTATATCTACATCTCCTATGACCGCGAGAATGCGAGCCCCATCGCCATTATGAAGACCAGCGGCTATGCAGAGGTGGAATCCTGCCTCAGGAGCAAGGGATATCGCCTGCTCTGAAAAATCATGACATGAAAAACGCGCGATGATCATTGTGACCATCGCGCGTTGTTTTTATAATCAGACCAGATCTGCCAGCTGGTAGATCAGTTTTTCGGAACGCTTCCATCCGAGACAGGGGTCCGTGATGGATTTTCCGTAAACGCCTTCTCCGATCTTCTGTGCGCCA
>CAJGCI010000069.1 GCA_904501855.1 Oscillospiraceae bacterium
ATGAATACCGATCCAATCTTTCCTGAAAAAAAGCTTGCAATTCCATGGAAATATGGTAAAGTATAGGAGGAGTTAGGGAAAGCTAATCATATCTTATACAACTAACTTCGTCAATCGAATGCAGGCGGCGGCCGACCGGCGGAACTCCTTATTTTTTCTGTCTTTTTTCCATAATGATTTCCGCTACCATGATTAATGATCTTCCTTTAACAGTAATTGCTCGGAAGGCTGGCTGCATGTACCAATAGAGCTGCGGTTTGACCACAGCTCTTTTTCAATTATTATTTTAGTTTTAAGTTCATTTTAAGTAGTGGAAGTAGAATAGGAATCGTCAAAGGACAACACGAACGTTTTCATTCTTTTTTTCTTTTCTTCTCTCCATGAAAAAGACCGGGCGTCAGAGATGACGTCCGGTCTTTTTGATTGTTGGTCTTAAAGAGTAGCGGTATCGAACAGCAAAGTCACAGGCCCGTCGTTGACCGAAGAGACTTTCATGTCGGCACCGAATTCACCGCATTCCACGTGAAAACCCCGGTTGCGGCATTCTTCCATGAACTTTTCATACAGAGGGACGGCGACATCCGATTTGGCTGCATAGGAGAAACCGGGGCGGCGGCTCTTCAGATCAGCGTATAACGTAAACTGGGAGATGACGAGAATGTCTCCGCCGGCCGTTTCCAGATTCAGATTCATCTTACCGTTCTCATCTTCGAAAACGCGGCATCCGCAGACTTTATCCGCCAGACGTATGGCTTCGGCTTCGGTGTCTTCCGGGGCAACGCCCAGCAGCACCAGGAAACCTTTCTGAATGCTTCCAACCGTTTTTCCTTCAATCACAACGGAAGCTTCCGTTACCCGTGTTACTACAGCTCTCATAATTCTTGCTCCTTGATTAGATTATTTTAACGCAGCTTCGCTGCGGACAGATCCGGATTGATGTTTTCTCTGCTGCTGGCTGTCATGGAGGCAGCCCGCATGGCGGCTTCAGCCGTCTGAGACAGGGACAGTCCGTTCAGGCAGCCCCATACTATGGCGGCGGTCATCGCGTCTCCCACGCCCAGCGCATTCTCCAGAAAGGCGGGCTTGCAGGGAGTCTGAACGCTCTGGCCGTTTTGATTCACGGCATACATGCCGTTGGCGGCCTGACTGAGAAACAGGCTGCCCGGTCCCATTTTCATGATCCTGTCCACTGCGCTGTCGCGCTCCCGGGATGCACTCAGGGCAAACGCCTCGTTGAGATCTGGTTTGATGGCATGCAGCTTCGACAGGATCGGCCGGATCTTTCCGGCGTTCTCCGGAGAACCGGGATCACAGAACAGCGGGATCCGAAAAGTGTCTGCCAGAAACTGCAGACCATCTGCGGGAAGATCACCGTCCAGTACGATGGCATCCACTTCCGACAGGGCATCCATGCAGTGCATCAGGAAGAATTCCCGGTTCAGTGCACGGAGGGCGTGCCGGTCATAGACCGCCTGTTCCATGGTGCCGTTGGTGGAGGTGATGAGAAGCCGTTTCGGCATGTGCTCTCCGGACACGGAGACTGCGTAATCGGTATTCAGTCCCGCCTGTTCACACTCCTCCATGATGGAAAAGGAGTCGGGATCTGCTCCCACAGCGGTGATGAAGATTACATCCTCTCCCAGCTGGTGAAGATTTCTGGCGATGTTGCGCCCTCCGCCGGAGATGGCCGTACTGATGCTTCCGTCTCCGCTGGCCCCTGCTGTCAGAGGCTTCAGCGGAGCGCCGCAGTATTCCCGATATATGGATCCGATTACTGCAATGCGATGCATAAACTTCCTCCTCGTCCAATAAGAAAGCCTGCAACAGAAGCACCATTGCAGGCTTTGTTATGTTACGGAATTACTTGATATACCAGATGTTGTCCGCGTACTCTCCGATAGCGCGGTCCGCAGCAAAGAATCCGCTCTGTGCTATATTCATCATGCTCATGCGTTCACGTTCAGAAGGCTGCTTCATATCCTCAAACAGCTTGCTGTGCGTACGAAGATAATCATCGAAGTCAGCCAGAAGCATGAACTGGTCGCCGTTGTAAACCAGATTAGAGACCAGATCCGAGTAGCTCTTTCCGTCACGGTAACCGTAATTGAAACGGTCCAGGATGCGGCGGATCGTGCCGTTCCCGTTGTAGATCGCCTGAGGATTGTATCCGGAGTTCTTCAGATCCACGACCTGATCGGCGTGAAGTCCGAACAGATACATGTTGTCGTCGCCCAGCCGGTCATACATCTCGACATTGGCACCGTCCAGAGTGCCGATGGTTACGGCACCGTTCATCATCAGTTTCATGTTGCCGGTACCGGAAGCTTCCTTGCCCGCAGTAGAGATCTGCTCGGAGATCTGTGCGGCAGGCATCAGTGCCTCGGCAGCGGAAACACGGTAGTTCTGCATGAAGTATACCTGCAGCTTGTCTTTGCAGATATCATCGTGAGCCAGATCATCCGACAGGCTGCACAGCAGCTCGATGATCCGTTTCGCGGTACGGTATCCGGCGGCGGCCTTTGCCCCGAAAACAAAGGTCACAGGCTGGAAGTCCATGTTGGGGTTGTCATGCAGTTCCATCTGAAGGTGGGCGATCAGCATGGCGCAGAGGAGCTGACGCTTATACTCGTGCAGTCTCTTTACCTGAACATCCATAAGGGCATCCGTGTTGAGGATATAACCGTTGTCATTACGCTTGGCAAAAGCAGCAAAACGTGCCTTGTTGGCGGCTTTGATCTCGCTGAGACGCTTCTGCACTGCGGAATCGGTGGCATATTTGGCAAGATCTGCCATTAGTTCCGGTTTGGTAAGATACTGATCTCCGCCCAGAAGATCACAGACCAGCTCATGGAGCTCGGGATTGCACTGTGCCAGCCAGCGGCGGTGATCGATGCCATTGGTCACGGCCGTAAAACGGTCGGGATACATGGTATACACATCGTTGAACAGATCATCTTTCAGGATCTCGCCGTGAAGAGTGGATACGCCGTTCACCTTATAGCAGGTTGCCAGACACAAATTTGCCATATGGACGGAACCGTTGTTGATGATAAGGTTGCGGCCCACATGCTCCGTATTTCCGAAGCGGCCGATGAGTTCGTCGCACCAGCGGCGGTTGATCTCGCAGATGATTTCCCAGATACGGGGAAGCAGGCTCTGAACCAGAGTCTGAGGCCAGGCTTCCAGGGCTTCACTCATAACGGTGTGGTTGGTATAAGCTACGCACTTTTTGACGATCTCCCAGGACTCGTCCCAACCGAGGCCGCAGTCGTCCATAAACAGACGCATCAGCTCCGGAATGACCAGAGTGGGATGGGTGTCGTTGATCTGGATCACGTGGTGATCTGCGAAGGTATGGATATCTTCGTATTTCTTAATGTGATTCAGAACGATCGTCTGGGTAGTTGCCGATACGAAGAAGTACTGCTGTTTCAGACGAAGTGTCTTTCCCTCTATGGTTTCATCGGCAGGATACAGAACCTTGGTGATGACTTCCGCCAGAGTACGCTCTTCCATGGACTGAACGTATTTGCCTTCCGCAAAGAGATACATGTTCAGCTCGTTGGTGCTGTGGGCTTCCCACAGACGAAGCGTGTTCACGGTCTTGCCGCCGTATCCCAGGATCAGCATGTCCTTGGGAAGTGCAAGAACGGAAGTATACCCGGTGTATTCATGCTGGTACCGTCCGGAATTATCCCAACGGGGAGTTACCTGTCCGCCGAATCGGACCTCCACGGCCTCATCGATGTGAGGAACCAACCAGCTTTCCGCAGAGACCCGCCAGTCATCGGCGACCTCTGTTTGCTGCCCTTCTTCAATCTGCTGCTTGAACATGCCAAGCTCGTAGCAGATCGAGTAACCGGTTGCGGGGATTCCGAGAGTTGCCATGGAATCCATGTAGCATGCGGCCAGTCTTCCCAGACCGCCGTTGCCCAGACCGGCATCCGGTTCCGCTTCGAAAATATCCGATGCGGAGTGTCCCATATCTTCCAATGCGCCTTCAATGGCTTCGCCAAGTCCCAGATTGAATGCATTCTTCATCAGACTGCGTCCCATCAGGAACTCCATCGACAGATAATGAACTTCTTTGTCTCCAGAAGCCTCCTTGCTGACAGCCATGGTGCGAGACATGATCTCACGGATGACCATTGCTACAGCCTGGAATATCTGATCGTAGGTTGCCTGCTCATCGGTTATTCCGAAATACGCGCATAATTTGTCTTCAATTGCGCTGCGTACTTCGTCACGGGAGATTTCACTTGTCATAGATTAATAACCTTTCTAAATGGGAATTATAAAGAGGCATCCTTCGGAACCACGTACGGCATTTTCGGGCTGCCGCTGAGAACGGTGGAATCCGAAATGGATACATTCTTATCAGTAATTACGGCGTTGAGTTTTACATTCTTGCCGATGACACTATCTTTCATGATAATGCAGCCTTCCAGCTCGGCACCTTCCTCAACGTGCACGGCGGAGAAGAGAATGCAGTTGCGAATACTGCCTTCAATGATGCAGCCGTCTGCCACAAGAGAATTGGAGGAGAAAGCGTCCTCACCATAGTAGGTGCTGACTTCTTCCGCATTCTTGGTGCGTACGGGACGGCCCGCCGGGAACATGGAAGCACGGTTCTTTGCATCCAGCATGTCCATGTTTGCCGAGTAGTAACCCTCTACCGTGGTGATGGCCTTCGCATAGCCCTCATGCATGAAGATGCCGATCTTTCCGCCGCCGTCCAGATAGCTCAGCATGGCATCGCGGTGGAAATGCAGACGGTTCGTCTTCTTGCACTGTTCCATCATCTCCAGAAGGAGATGCTTGGAAATGATATAGGTCTCCAGAGATGCCATGCCGGCCCCGCCGCCGGCATGATCGAAGATCAGCTCCTTGGCAAACCCGTCGGTGCCGGCTACGAAATGGGGGCCGGAGGGAGACGGTGCGATGCGGGAGCAGATGGCGGTGATATCCGATCCGGTACTCAGGTGCTGCTGGATGGCAGCTTCCAGATCGATATTGGCAGCCAGATTGCCGTGCATCAGGATCACGTGGCTCTGGGGAATGTCATTGATGTATGCGGAGACCGCATTCAATGCCTCGACGGTGCCCAGATAATTTCCGGTGTGATACTCGGGAAGTCCGAAGGGAGGGAGCATGCGCAGCCCGCCGTGGCGGCGGCTCATGTCCCAGTCTTTGCCGCTTCCCAGATGATCCAGCAGGGACTGGTAGTCCTGCTGCATGATCACGCCGACATTGTTGACACCGGCATTGGCAAGAGAGGATAATGCAAAATCGATCAAACGGTAACGTCCGCAGAAAGGCAGGGAAGAACTGGTACGTCTTCCTACCAGAGCGCCCAGTTCGGACTCAGCGCCGTATGCGAAGATAATTCCATGAAAATCAGACATGATTAAACCTCCTCTCCGGTATAGATCATTCCGGCTGCAGGTACCACAGCGCCGGCCTTGATTTCAATATTAGGACCGCAGGTGGCAACGCCCCATCCTTCCGAACCGTCCGGTGCAGAACCCACATGAGCTCCGGCGTGGACGACGGTGTTCTCGCCGATGATGGCGTATTCCACAACGGCACCTTCCTCAATGACGGCACCGGGCATCAGAACACTGTACATGACCTTGGCGCCGGGTTTGACGACATCGGAATGAGAGAGAACGGAGTTCTCCACCTTGCCTTCGATGACACAGCCTTCCGTGACGATGGAGTGAATCACTTCCGCGTCTTCGCCGATGAAGTGCGGCGGGCAGGCCGGCCAGTTGGACATGATGGGCCAGGATTCATCATAGAGGTTGATCAGCTTCGGAGACAGCATATCCATGTTGGCATCCCATAGACTGGTGATGGTGCCGACATCACGCCAGTAACCGCTGAAGCGGTACGGCCACAGTTTTTCGCCGTTTGCCAGCATCTTGGGGATGATGTTCTTGCCGAAGTCCTTGGAGGATTCGGGATCCGCTTCATCCTCAATGAGGTACTGACGGAGTTTCGGCCAGTTGAAGATATAGATGCCCATGGAAGCCAGATCGCTCTTCGGGTGAGCAGGCTTCTCTTCAAATTCGCAGACGTAGCCGTTGTCTCCAACATTCATGATGCCGAAGCGGGTCGCTTCCTCCATGGAAACCTGGAGCACGGCGATAGTCGCTGCCGCATCACGGTTCAGATGCTCTTTCAGCATCAGAGAGTAGTCCATCTTATAGATATGGTCGCCGGAAAGGATCAGCACGTTTTCCGGATTGTAGTTGTCGATGAACTCGATGTTCTGGTAAATGGCATTGGCAGTTCCGGTGAACCAGGAGCCTTTTTCACCAGCGGAGAGGTACGGCGGAAGAATATAGGCACCGCCGTCTGAGGTGTCCATATCCCAGGACTGGCCGCTTCCGACATATGCATTCAGCTGCATGGGCCGGTACTGTGTCAGAACACCGACGGTGTCGATGCCGGAGTTGGCACAGTTGGAAAGCGGGAAGTCAATGATGCGGTATTTACCGCCAAACGGCATGCTGGGTTTTGCCATGTTTTGAGTCAGGGCATAGAGACGGGAACCCTGACCGCCGGCCAAAAGCATGGCGATGCATGTTTTTTTCATTTTGCAACTCTCACTCCTTTTTCTTTAATAACGCGCATGGCGGGGCTGCTGATGCCACCGCCATACACTCAATTATATTTATTCATAGCCTTGTCGGGCCCTTCTTCAATGTAGCATTCCACTGCATCGGCTGCCCGCCGGACCGCGTCTGCGATCAGCTTCGCATCGTCACCGTGGAATTTTCCCAACACCCAGTCTTTCATATCATAGTGTTCTGGCGGAACGCCAACACCGATTTTGATCCGCGGGAATTGGTCGGTACCGAGATTCTGAATAATGCTTTTCAGTCCGTTGTGGCCGCCCGCAGATCCGCTGCGGCGAATGCGCAGCTTTCCGACAGGGAGCGACACATCATCGGAGATGACCAGCACGTGTTCTGGTGGGATTTTATAAAACTGTACCGCCTGTGCCACCGCATCACCGGAGAGATTCATATAAGTCTGCGGTTTCATGAAGACGGTTTTGGAGCCGGAAACGGTCCCGCTTCCCAGCAGGGATCGATACTTGATACGGTTGATGCGAACATCGAATTTCTTTTCACATACATCCGCGGTCATGAATCCCACGTTGTGGCGGGTGTCCCGGTATTCCATACCTGGATTGCCGAGGAAAATGACGATCCAGCTGTCCGAACCGTAATTGGATTTCTTTCGGAAAAACATCGTTTGGATTATTCAAACAGATTGGAGATGGAGATCTCCTCGTAGATACGCTCGATGGCATCGGCGAACACCGGTGCAACGGACATATAGCGAATGATATCGCATTTCGGCTTGTCCGTGGGATACGGGATGGTATCCAGCAGGAGCAGCTCCTTGATCACGCTGTTGTTCAGCCGTTCAATGGCAGGGCCGGACAGGACACCGTGGCTTGCACAGGCGTAGACTTCCTTGGCTCCACCGACATTGACGAGAGCTTCCGCTGCACCACAGAGAGATCCGGCGGTATCCACCATATCATCCAGGAGGATGCAGGTCTTGCCTTCCACATTGCCGATGATGTTCATGACTTCGGAATGATTGGCTTTTTCGCGGCGCTTGTCCACGATGGCCATGTTGACACCGAGCTTCATGGAGAAGGCACGGGCACGGGCAGTGCTGCCGACATCAGGGGATACGACCATGATGTCTTCGTTGCCTTTTCCGAATACACGGATGTAGTGTTTTGCAAACACGGGAGCGCCCATGAGGTTGTCGACGGGGATATCGAAGAAACCCTGGATCTGAGCGGCGTGAAGGTCCATGGTCAGCACGCGGTCTGCACCTGCGGCGGTGATCAGGTTCGCGACGAGCTTGGCAGAGATGGGATCACGGCTCTTGGCCTTGCGGTCCTGACGGGCATATCCGAAATAGGGAACCACAGCAGTGATACGGCCAGCGGAAGCACGGCGCATCGCATCGGTCATGACCAGAAGCTCCATCAGACTGTCATTAACCGGTTTGCAGGTGGACTGAACAATAAAGACATCGCATCCGCGAACGGGCTCGTGCACGGAAATGGAGCACTCGCCGTCGGCAAACGAAGTCACAGTGGCATTGCCCAGGCTCTTGTTTAAATGAGCACAGATCTCTTCGGCTAAAACGGGATTGGAATTGCCGGTAAACACTTTTATCTCATTGCCGTGTGAAATCATAAACTTGTCCTTTCTGAGTTAAGATCATCAACGCATAATAATCCATATTGGTATGAAATATTATATCAAAGGGACCCCTAAAAAAAAAGGGCATTGTTTACATTTAGTTGTTTTTTGTATATAATGTCCGAGTTATCATGAAATACGTGGATTTAAGATAAAAATGTTGAGGAAGTTGTTGAAAAATGGCAGCAATACAGTACGAAGAATACAAGGTAAAACTGAACAACATCCAGCCCACTATTGACCTGGTGGGAAAGGCCCTGAATCTGGACGCCGCGGCACAGGAAATTGAGGAACTGGAGATGGCAAGTTCCCGTCCCGAGTTCTGGAATGACGTGGAAAATTCCCAGAAAGTGCAGAAGCGACTCGCTCTGCTGAAGGGCAAGGTGGAGAAGTTTCAGAAGCTTCAGTCGTCCTGGGAGGACATGGTCACGCTGTGTGAGATCGCCGTGGAAGAAAATGACGACAGCCTCCTTCCGGAGCTGGAAGAACAGTATGACGCATTCGAAAAGGAACTGGAGAGCATGCGGCTCGGAACGCTTCTTACCGGAGAATATGACAGCAACAATGCCATCCTGACGTTCCATGCCGGCGCCGGCGGAACCGAGGCACAGGACTGGACCCAGATGCTCTACCGCATGTACAACATGTGGGCGGAACGCCATGGATTCGGACTGAAAGTCCTGGACTATCTTGACGGTGATGAAGCCGGCATCAAAAGTGCCACCATCATGATCGAGGGAGAGAATGCCTACGGTTATCTGAAGAGCGAGAACGGGATCCACCGTCTCGTCCGTGTGTCTCCCTTCGATGCGGCCGGCAGACGGCACACCTCCTTCGCGGCGGTGGAAGTCATGCCGGAGATCACGGAAGACAGCGAGATTGAGCTGAGGGACGAAGACATCAAGATGGACGTATACCGCTCCTCCGGAGCAGGCGGACAGAAAGTCAACAAGACATCCTCCGCAGTGCGTCTGACCCATATTCCCACCGGCATCGTAGTCGCCTCTCAGGTGGAACGAAGCCACTTCCAGAATCTTGAAAACTGCAAGAATATGCTCCGCGCTCGTCTTGCCGAGATCAAGGAGAGAGAACATCTGGAAAAGATCAGCGACATCAAGGGCGTGCAGATGAAGATCGAGTGGGGAAGCCAGATCCGTTCCTACGTGTTCATGCCGTATCAGCTGGTAAAGGATCACCGCACCAATTTTGAAGACGGCAATATCGATAATGTAATGGACGGCGACATTGACGGCTTCATCAACGCATATCTCACCATGAAAGCAGACGAGAACGACGGCAAGTCGTGATCGATACTTAAAATTCGAAACTGAAATAAAGGAATGATGGAATGAGCGCATCAACAGATCGCAAAAAACGTCAGGAAGCCATTGCCAACGGCACTGACAAAAAGACCATTGCAATGCAGGAAG
>CAJGCI010000070.1 GCA_904501855.1 Oscillospiraceae bacterium
CTGTTTAATTTGTTTGTGTCAGCAAATCAAACTTGTGATAATATAGCATTTGTATGATTTATTTCAGGACAGAAAGAGAAGTGTAGTAAAAGTGGAATGGTCCAGAAAAGCAGCCACTGTGGGTGGAGTGTTGACCATCATGATGCTGGTATTCGTGGCATTTCATGCCAATACGTTTACCGGTTATGTTCCCTATGGGAATCTCATGCTGGTGATCTCCATCGTTTCCGCGCTGCTGATGTGTCCGGCCATCGGAGTACGGTGGGACACGAACAAACGGATATATGGAGTTCTGCTTCTTGTCTTTTTCCTTGTTGTCCCATTGCTGATGGAGATCGTGATCGAACGGTGCAACGGGAAATTCATTACGGAGTTCTACGGGGCGGAAGACTGGCTGGATAACTACAATGTGATCCTGCTGCTGTATCTTCTGCTGTTTGCCGTCACCGGCAGCGTACGCGCATCGGTCATGATCGTCAGCCCCGTTCTGCTTCTTTTTGGTATCGCCAATCTGTTTGTCAAGGAGTTCAAAGGCGGACCTTTGCTGCCGCAGGATTTTGCCAGTATCGAAACGGCAGTTAACGTGGCAAGCGCCTATGTTTATGATATCGGATATGAGATTGTGTTCGGAGTTTCCCTGACGGGTCTGATCATGGCAGTGGCCAGCCGGCTGAAGAAGCCGGAGCGGCACAAAAAACTGCAAGAGATCCTGCGCATCCTCTGTGTTCTGGTGATCGGGATCTATGCCGGGATCTTCTACGGAACGGATACGTTTGCCAAGATCGGATACAGGCCGGATTTCTTTAACCAGACAAGAGGGTATGAACGGCACGGTGCGATGATGGAGTTTACACTGAACACCAAATACCTGTGGCTGAACGAACCGAAGGGCTATGATGACGCGGATATCCGGGAGCTGGTCCATCAGTATGACGGAGAAGATACTCCGCATATTCTGGAAACAGCACTGATCCGGCAGGGCGCATCTCCGGAGGATGCGGCTGCAGCAGTGTCCATAGAGACCGCCGGGGACAGAGGGGAACGGCCGAATATCATTGTGGTCATGAATGAGAGTCTGGCGGACCTCCGGGTGGACGGGGAATTTGAAGCCAGTGAGGAGTTCATGCCCTTTTATGACAGTCTGACGGAAAACACCATCAAGGGCAATGCGTATGTATCGGTATTCGGATCCGGTACCAGCAACACGGAATATGAATTCCTGACGGGAAACAGCATGGCATTCATGCCGGCGGGCAGCAATGCCTATCAGGCGTTCGTAACGGAAGAGCAGCCGGGGCTGACAACCACGCTTCTGGAGCAGGGATATTCTGCGGATTCCTTCCATCCCTATAACCGCAGCAGCTGGAACCGTACCAATGTGTATAAAGCCATGGGCTTTTCCAGCTTTATCACCATCGAGGATCTGATCGATAACGAGATCCTGCAGAGTTACCGGACCAACGGCAATGACTACATGTTCATCCGGCGCGTGGAAAGCCATTACCCCGATGAGAATATGCTGCTTCGGAAATATGTTTCCGATGATTATGATTTCCGCAAGGTCATCGAGATGTACGAAAACCGGAATGCCGAACAGCCTTTCTATCTGTTCAATGTCACGATGCAGAATCATTCGCCTTATGACCGCACCTTTGCAAACTTTGATGAGACCATCCGGCTGACGTCGCCGGCAGGGGACTACCGGAAGGTGGATCAGTATCTTTCGCTGGTGAAGGTGACGGATGACGATTTCCGGAATCTTACGGAATATTTCAAACAGCAGTCGGAGCCGACCATCATTCTCATGTTCGGCGACCATCAGCCCTATGTGGAGTCCGAGTTCTATTCGGAGGTGATGGGGCAGCCGGTCACGGAGATGGATGAGGAGACACTGCAGAACCGCTATATCACCAATTTCGTGCTGTGGGCGAACTATCCGATTCCATCGGGCCGCATTGATGCCATCAGCGTCAACTATCTGTCCACGCTGCTTCTTCAGGTCGCGGGACTGGAGATGACCGATTACAACCGGTATCTGGCACATCTGTACCAGGATCTTCCGGTGGTGACCGGTGTCGGATGCATCGACCGAAACGGACAGTTCTTCCTTGCGTCCAATGATGATGACGAGAGTGAGGATATCATTCAGGAGATGCAGGATTACCGGTATATTGCCTATAATAATGTCGCCAACATCAAAGACCGGGAACGCTCGGTATTCTATTTGGATTCCTGAGTGTCCTAACAAAACAATACGGCCATGCCCGGACTAAACTCCAAAGGCATGGCCATTCATTTTTCAATCAGGTTTTGGCAAGACGGATCAGCACTTCCGCAGACCGTTCCATCTCGGGAAGACTGGCGTATTCGTACCTGCTGTGAAAATTATATCCGCCGGTGCACAGATTGGGACAGGGAAGTCCGGCCTCCGTCAGCATGGCACCGTCGGTGCCTCCGCGGATGGGAAGGCTTTGAGGCTCATAGTCCAGTTCCCGGATCGCATCAAAGGCATGCTGGATTAGATGCATGTGATCTTTCATCACGTCCAGCATATTATGATACTGGTCATGAACTTCCACCTGGCAGACTCCATCGCCGTATTTGCAATTCAAAGTTTCCGCGATGGAAACGATCCGTTCTTTTTTCTCTTCGAACTTATCGTGGTCATGATCCCGTATGATATAGGTCATGGAAGCTTCTTCCACCGTTCCGGAGAGCTTGTCCAGCATGAAGAACCCTTCATAGCCTTCCGTATGTTCCGGCCGCTGATCCTCCGGAAGCATGGAGTTGAATTCCATGGCCACCAGAGAGGCATTGATCATGATGCCTTTGGCGGAGCCGGGATGGACACTGGTTCCGTGGATCTTCACTTTTGCCTGTGCGGCATTGAAGTTTTCATATTCCACGATGCCGAATTTTCCACCGTCCACTGTGTAGGCTTCGTCCGCAGGAAAGCGGGAACGGTCAAAGAAGGAGGTTCCTTTTCCAATTTCCTCGTCCGGCGTGAAGGCGATGCACAGCGTGCGATGAGACAGTTCAGGGTGACGGTAAAAATACTGAACCATATGCATGATCTCCGCCACGCCTGCCTTGTCATCAGCCCCGAGGAGCGTCGTTCCGTCCGTGGCGATCAGCGTCTCACCCATGTGGTTTTGAAGCTCCGGGAAAGCATCCACGGTCAGGAAGGGATCCGAACCGTCATAGGAATCGATGATGCGCGGCTTCACATCAGCTCCGGAAACGGCAGGAGAGGTATCCATGTGGGCGATAAAGCCCAGAGCCGGTTCCTCACCGGGCAGAACAGCATACACGTAGCAGTGCTCCTTGTCATAGTCGACATCCGCTCCGAGATGACGAAGTTCATACGCCAGCTGGGTGGCCAGATGATACTGCTTTGCCGTGGAAGGAGAAGTTTCAGAGTCCTCATCGGACTGCGTGTCATACTCCACATAGCGGAGAAAACGATGAAGCAGCGATTCATCGGTGTTGATCAAAGGTGTGTGGTCCATAGTTTTTGCTCCTTTGAGGTAATGTATTCATTCTAACACGGGGAAGCATGGAAGGAAACCGCGGAACGGAAAAACCGTTGCTCCGGCTGTCCCTTCGATGATATAGTGAAAAACAGCATATAAGGGGAGGTGTGATTTCATGCAGATCATCAATTTCGGTTCCATTAACGTGGACCGCACTTATCGGGTGAAACGATTTCCTATGGTGGGAGAGACGATTCAGACCAGCGCATTTTTCTGCGGATGCGGCGGCAAAGGCTTGAATCAGTCTATTGCTGCAAGGCGAGCCGGAGCTTCGGTAATTCATGCCGGAGCGATCGGTAACGGCGGGAAAGCTATGGAAGAAGAACTGCAGAGAAACGGTGTGGATACCTCCCGTCTGATCCATGTGGATTCGGAACAGGGGCATGCGGTCATTCTGGTTGATGATGAAGGAAACAACGAGATCATCATCCACCAGGGTTCCAACGGGATGATCGGGGAGAAAGAGGTCCGGGAAATACTTCAGACGATTCGGGAACCCGCTCTGGTGGTGCTGCAGAATGAAATTCCATGTGCCCATTCGATCATCGACCAGGCATTTGACCGCGGACATATCGTGGTATTCAACGCATCTCCCGTGGATGAGGAGGTTCTAGTATCGGTGGATTTTTCTCATATCCATTGGCTTCTGATCAATGAGGTGGAGGGAAACCAGCTGACCGGATCCTCCGATCCGGATACGATTCTCCGTCGGCTGCGGCAGCGGGTTCCGAAAATCAATATCGTGCTGACACTCGGGACGGAAGGTTCGGTGTGCCAGTATGGCGAAGAACAGTTTAGCTGTGGCAGCTTTGAAGTGCCGGTAGTGGATACCACCGGCGCAGGAGATGCGTTTACGGGCTATTTTCTTGCCGGTCTTGCCGAAGGGGAACATCCCAGAGATGCCATGATCCGGGCGTCTCTTGCGGCAGGGATCTCCGTAACGAGACCGGGTGCTTCTTCCTCCGTTCCACAGCGGGAAGAAGTGGAAGAATGCCTTCGAAACAATACCTATCCGCTCCGGAGCAGAAGGAAGTGCTGACCTGAGTGAGGTTGACCCTAAAGGGAATGATGCGGTATACTTTCGGAGTATTTGTCTTGGAAAAGGAACAGAAAATGGAATCGACTGAGAGAAAAAGCTACATCTATGTTTTCATATCCGGAATACTTTGGGGCTTGTCCGGGATCTTTGTAAAATACCTGACGGGACAGGGAGCATCATCGCTTCTAATATCCTGCTGGAGACTGATCCCTGCATTCTTCTTCCTGGCGTCGGTAACGGTTGCCCGTTACGGGTTCAAGTCCCTGAAGATCGATGGCAGGACGATGATGTTCTGTGCACTGACGGGACTGGTGACGCAGGCACTGTTCAATATCTGCTACAACACGGCCATTGCCACCATCGGGATGTCCGTCAGCGCAGTGCTTCTGTATGTCGCACCGGTAGTCACTGCCGTGTCGGCAGCCATCGTTTTTTCGGAGAAGATCACCGGAAAAAAGGCGATTGCCCTTTTTATCAACATTCTGGGCTGTGTGCTTACCGTCACCGGAGGTTCTCTGAATGCCGGAAATCTCGTGCTCTCCGGGGTGCTTTTCGGCATCGGCGCCGGAGTCTGTTACGGAATGGTGGCGATCCTGGGAAGAGTCACCACCGCGAAGGTCAACCCGTTCGTAGCCATTACCTGGACCTTCTTCTTCGGAAGCATATTTATCCTTCTGTTTGTGCGTCCATGGAATGAAGCGGTGTTTCCCACAAACGCCGGATTCATTGCCGTGGGACTGCTGTTTGCGCTGATCCCAACGACATTTTCGTATCTGTTCTATTTCTCCGGTGTCAGTGTGATTAAGGAGACCAGCAAGGTGCCGGTGATCGCCTCCATCGAACCGGTGGTAGCGACCCTGATCGGAGTGATCGTCTATCATGAACCCATCGGAGTGATCAATGTACTGGGCATCCTTCTGGTGATCGGCTCCATCGTGATGATGAATCAAAAACAACTGGACTAACTGTGGGAAAAAATGTAAAATCTTCAAGTGGACATTTTCACAGCGAAGAAACAGGTAATGTATAAAGAAAGACAGGAATTGATTTTGAAGAGAACATTTCATCGATTGATCTCATACAGTCTCACGCTGGTTTGCCTGCTGACGATACTGGCAGTTCCCGGACGTGCGGCTAGTGTGTTTTACAGCGATATTCCGCAGGACGCCTGGTATATGGACGGCGTGGAATATGTGACAAAGAACGGCATCATGGCCGGCACCGGCAAAGGGAAGTTTTCTCCCAGTGAGGGAATGACCCGTGCCATGCTGGTTCAGGTGCTTTATGCAGCCGCCGGCAAGCCGAAGGCTCCGGAGAATCCTTTTGTCGATGTTCCCAAGGGAAGCTGGTATGAAGAAGCATCCGCCTGGGCGGCGGACAACGGCATCGTATCCGGCTATGAAGGTAAGAAATTCGGCGGCACGGATCCGATTACCCGGCAGCAGTTCGTCACTATTCTGTGGCGGTATGCCGGAAGTCCGGAAGCAAAGACCGGCAGGTATTTTTCGGATCGCTCCCAAATGGCGGACTATGCCCGTGAACCGGTAAACTGGGCTAGAGCGGCGAATATCATCAGCGGCGGTGACGGGAACAAGTTTGCTCCCGGTTCCGTGGTGATCCGTTCTCACTGTGCTGCGATCCTGAAAAACTATATGCTGATGGGTCCGAAATCCTTGGATCCGAACAATGCATATGTTTCTTCTGCCAGGATCGATCCGCTGAAACAGCAGACATTCTATCTGTGGGACCGGAACAATATGCCGAAAACGACAGAGTATACGCGTAATACGGGCAACTACATGGACGACCTCAGCTTTCAGCCCAGCGTCATCACCTATCCGGTTCCCAGCGGTACCATTGTGAAGGGTGCCGTACTGGTTCTGGCAGGAGGTTCCTTCCAGCAGCGCTCCAACGGCACGGAAGGATATCCCGTCGCCGATCAGCTCAGCCAAAAGGGCTATGTCAGTTTCGTAGTCAATTACCGTCTGTACCCGTACTCCATGCAGGATGCGGAAATGGATCTGGCGCGTGCCATCCGGTTTGTCCGTCACAGTTCAGGAGATTACGGATACAGCGAAAAAAATATTGCCGTGCTCGGCTTCTCAGCCGGCGCGATGGCAGCCGGCGGAATGATGCTTGATTTCGGAGATCTGGAAGACGGGTCTTCTCTGGACGGATCTTACCGTCCGGATGAGCTCGATAAGATCTCCACCAAAGTAACCGGCAACGGAATGATCTACGGTTTCTTTGGAAATCTGAAAACATCCATTAAGGATGTGGAACGGTTCAAAGAAGCCCAGCTGCCGGAAACGTTCTTCTGCTATGGTGCCAATGACAGCTACGCAACGGAATGCAGAGGCTGCATCAAAGCACTGGAGGATGCCGGTGTTCCGGTGAAGACGGTGGAACTGTCGGGGATGGGACATGGTTTTGGACTGAAAGGCGACTGGCTGGGACAGTTTGATTCCTGGCTGAGCCGGATCTATATACACAATGCCCTGATCGGAGACCGATGACTATCTGAAAAAATAAAAGTCGAGCAAACGTTTTAAACGCTGCTCGACTTTTTGATTATCTGCAGGATCAGATTGTATAGATCCACACATCGTCTTCCCGGGTTTTGACTTCTTCGGCCTGGAATTTTTCTCCTTTTCGTTTGATGGAGTATTCCTGGGTCTTGTTGCTGATACGGGTGTTCGGCGCAATGGAAGAGGTAATGAACACGTTACTTCCTACCACACTGCCGGTGCCGATGGTGGTCTCACCCCCCAGAATGGATGCTCCGGCATAGATCGTAACATCATCCTCAATCGTGGGGTGACGCTTGTTCCCACGCATAGAGTGCCCTCCGCGTGTAGACAGAGCACCGATGGTAACGCCCTGATAGATCTTTACATGTTCTCCGATGATGGACGTTTCACCGACGACAATACCGGTTCCGTGGTCCATAAAGAAATACTTGCCGATGGTGGCTCCGGGATGAATATCGATTCCAGTCTTGGAGTGGGCATATTCGGTCATCATTCGGGGAACCATGGGAACTTTCATCAGGTACAGTTCATGTGCCAGACGGCAGACCGTACTCGCCATCAGTCCGGGATAGGAAAGGACGACTTCATCCTTGTTATATGCCGCCGGGTCTCCGTCATAGGTGGCCTGAATATCCGTATTTACATACTCGCGGATCATCGGGATCCGGCGGAAGTATTCCCGGCAGATCTCATCCGACCTCGTTTTGATCGTCTCATCATCGCTTTCTTCATACTCCGAACTGTTGGGAAGTGCGATCTCGATCTGAGAACGAAGATTATAGAATACATCCTCGATGAGGACAGACATGCGGTTGTTGTAGCTGTAACTGAGATAGTTGCGCTCACGGTAATAGCCGGGGAAGAGGATCGTCAAAAGCTTGTTGGTGATGTCAATGACAATCTCGCTGTCCGGCTGCTGGTAAACCTGCATGCGGTCGATGTCCCTGCCGAGGGAATAGTCATTAATGATAGCATCGGTCAGTTCCTGAAGACTTACGTTGTTGTCGTATTTCATGAAGTTGGCCCCCAAACCAATTAAGGATTCCGATTTTTCTTCGTAGGTAATACCATAATTGAATTAAAGGATAAAGTCAATTGGAGCGGAGTTAATTCGTTTATTTTTGCAAAAATGTGAAATCCCGGACCGCTCCGGGGAAAGAACGTGAGGAAATGTAGCATATTCATCAAAAGAAAGAACAAACTATCAGTATCATGGAGTTGTAAAATAAGATATAATCGCATGAATATAGATAGAAGATGAAAAAATAGGAGGAAGCCATGGCTTTTAACTTATTTGGGAAAAAGACAGAGAAAGAGATGGAACCTGCGTTCCGCCGCGGAGAAACACTGGACAAAGTACACGGTGATCTAAGGAAAACGCTGTGGTTTCTGGATGGAGTAAATAAAAACTTTGACGGAACAGATTATTCCGACACGATACAGGCAGAAGAAATCTCCTTCCCCCTGACGATCTCCGGAGAACAGGAGCTCAGTGCGATCTCGGTTCAGCTGCCAGTGGGCGCGCTGCCTGCCACCGCCCGCGAAATGGAATCGCATGTCAAACCGCTGAAGGGAACCGGATACGATCAGATGACGCCGCAGCAGCGGGGCGACTTCTGGGTCATGCTGGAAGACCCTTACCGTCTGTATCTTCCTTCCTGCTATATCAGCGTGCTGGCTTCCGGACTGGAGCGTCATATGTTCCATGGGAATTTCGAAGAGGCATTTCACGTGCTGCTGGAACTGAGAAACACACAGACGGACCGGGAGTTCTCTCTTCGAAGCTCCAATGCACTTCTTTTAATGGCCATGTATCACAATCGGCCGGATCTGATCCTGGAATTTCAAGATTCTCTGGATGTGGATCATTCCTATGCCCTGTCCGAAGAGATGTATCTTCTGTCCATGTATGGAACCGGGATGGAACTGCAGGCCCGTGACATCATGCGCATCGCGAAATCCTTCGGAATTCAGGATACGCGCTATGCCATGAACTATGTGCCCCACTTTGACCGTTATCTGCGGGAGAATATGAAGGAGCAGTTCGGACACGAAACGCTGCCGCTGAAAGAGTTCCTGGACCAGGCGGACATTGTAAGCCTGCGCACCAGAAAAGTACCGGTGTTCTTTAACAGCAGCATGTCCGAGCAGGATCTCTTCCTTCCCATGCTCAATACCGAACCGGCACTGGCAAGCACGGTCCGCGAACTGTATAAAAAAGCGGAAGATAAAGTGAAGCACGATCTTCGCCATATGAAGGAGATGGGACTTCTTCTGTACGATATTGATTATGACAAACGGGAAGTCGTCCGGGATAAAGACGGTTATATCGTCGGATGATCGATCGTATTTCGCACGTTGATGTTTCAATCATCCGGCAGTATAATAGGGAAACAGTAAAAAAGGCATAAAAAACGGGGGCCCGTACGGGTCCCCGATATCGACAGCGGAATGATGATTATGCAGAAGCGGA
>CAJGCI010000071.1 GCA_904501855.1 Oscillospiraceae bacterium
ATTCGGCAGTGAGAACATGAGCCGTCTGGCCATGCTGAAACCGGCCGACGGCGTGGAGGGCGTCAAGAATTTCGTGTATGAGACCGTGAAGATCGCGGGACCCAATCCCTGTCCGCCCATCGTGCTGGGCATCGGCATCGGGGGCAGCTTCGACAAAGTGGCCGCTCTTGCCAAGCAGGCGCTTCTCCGCCCGCTGGATCAGCCCAATCCCGATCCGTACTATGCGGCTCTGGAAAAGGAACTGCTGGAGGGCATCAACGATCTGGGCATCGGTCCGCAGGGATTCGGAGGAAAGACCACGGCGCTGGGAGTTTCCATCGAGACCATGGCCACTCATGTAGCAGGCCTTCCGGTGGCAGTCAATGTCAGCTGCCATGTGACCCGCCGCGCATCGGCAGAACTGTGAGGGAAGAACTATGGAATATCGTTTGACGACACCGGTGACGAAAGAGGAACTGGCTCCTCTCCGTGCCGGAGATACCGTGATCCTGTCCGGGATCGTGTATACCGCCAGAGATGCCGCTCACAAGAGGATGATGGAGCGACTGGACCGGGGAGAGGAACTTCCCTTTGAGCTGAACGGAAGCGCCATCTATTATGTGGGACCCACCCCGGAAAAGCCCGGTGAGGTCATCGGCTCGGCCGGCCCCACCACTTCCGGACGCATGGACGCCTATTCGCCCCGTCTTCTGGATCTGGGCCAGCCTATTATGATCGGAAAGGGAAAACGCAGCGGGGAAGTGAAGGACGCCATCCGCCGCAACGGCGCCGTGTATCTTGCCGCGGTGGGCGGTGCCGGCGCACTGATGGCAGCCAGCGTGCAGTCCGTGGAGATCATCTGCTGGGAGGACCTGGGCTGTGAAGCGGTGAGAAAGATGGAAGTCCGGGATTTTCCCCTCACGGTGGTCATTGACAGTCAGGGCAATGACCTGTATGAGCAGGGACCAGCGGAATACAACAAATCCAGATAAGAACTCTTTAAGAGCAGAAAAAGGCTCGTACCGGTTTGTTCGGTACGAGCCTTTGATTATTTACTTATGCAATCAGAACATCAGACCGCCGATTTTGACGAAGATCGGTGCAAAGACCAGAGATACGACCGTCATCAGCTTGATCAGGATGTTGATGGACGGGCCGGAAGTATCCTTGAAGGGATCGCCGACGGTGTCGCCCACGACAGCTGCCTTGTGAGCTTCGGAGCCTTTTCCGCCGTGATGGCCTTCCTCAATGTACTTCTTGGCATTGTCCCATGCGCCGCCGGAGTTGGCCATGAAGATTGCCAGCAGAACACCGGTGACCAGTGCGCCGCAGAGCATTCCGCCGAGAGCTGCAGTACCCAGCAGGATACCGACCAGCAGGGGAACGACAACAGCCATCAGACCGGGAATGATCATCTCGTGCAGAGCAGCCTGAGTGGAGATGGATACGCAGGTCTTGTAATCCGGACGGGCAGTGCCTTCCAGGATGCCGGGGATGCTGTGGAACTGACGGCGTACTTCTTCGATCATCTTATAGGCTGCTTTGGAAACAGAGCCCATGGTCAGAGCGGAGAACAGGAACGGCAGCATGCCGCCGATGAGGACGCCGATAACGACCTGGGGATCCAGGATGCTGATGGCCTGCAGACCGGTCTCCTGTGCGAAGGATACGAACAGGGCCAGAGCAGTCAGAGCAGCGGAACCGATGGCGAAGCCTTTGCCCATGGCAGCGGTGGTGTTGCCGACGGAGTCCAGCTTGTCGGTGATCTCACGGACATGAGGATCCAGATGAGACATCTCGGCGATACCGCCGGAGTTGTCGGCGATGGGACCGTATGCGTCGACCGCTACCGTGATGCCGGTGGTGGACAGCATGCCAACTGCGGACAGTGCGATTCCGTACAGGCCGCTGGATTTATAGGACAGGAAAATGCCCAGTGCGATGAGCAGAATGGGGACCCAGGTGCTCTCCATACCAACGGCAACACCGCTGATGATGGTGGTAGCGGAACCGGTCTCGGACTGCTCGGCGATCTTCTTGACGAAGCGGTAGTCGCCGGACGTGTAGACCTCGGTGATTTTGCCGATAATCAGGCCGACGATCAGACCGGAGATGACTGCCACTGCAGCAGACAGGTTACGGAAGAGGATCAGGCTGAATACGATGGCTACGACCACCACGATCAGCGCGGAAACATAGGAACCGATGGACAGTGCCTTCTGCGGGTTGGAGCCTTCCTTGCTGCGTACGAAGAAGGTTGCGATGACCGATGCCAGGATGCCGAATGCGGCAATGACCAGCGGGAATGCCACGCCGGCGCCGTTTACGACACCAATCACGGATACGCCAAGAGTGAGAGCAGAGACAAGAGCGCCGACATAGGACTCAAACAGGTCAGCACCCATACCGGCTACGTCACCCACGTTGTCGCCGACGTTGTCTGCGATAACAGCGGGGTTTCTCGGATCGTCCTCCGGGATGCCGGCTTCGACTTTGCCCACGAGGTCAGCACCGACGTCAGCTGCCTTGGTGTAGATACCGCCGCCGACACGGGCAAACAGAGCAATGGAAGAAGCACCCAGGGAGAAACCGAACAGAATGTCGTAGTTTCCGGTGATGATGTAGATCAGGCTGCAGCCGAGAAGACCGAGGCCGACCACACACATGCCCATGACGGAACCGCCGGAGAAGGCGATGCCGAGGGCCTTGTTCATACCGCCGTCGATGGCGCCCTGAGCGGTGCGCACATTGGCTTTCGTCGCGGTATTCATTCCGAAGAATCCTGCCAGGATGGAGCAGCAGGCGCCGATTACAAAGCAGATCGCAGTGCTCCAGTTAATGAATAGGCCGATGAGAACAAAGAGTACAACGATAAATACGGCCAGTACCTTGTACTCCGAGAACAGAAATGCCCGAGCACCTTCGCTGATGGCGGAGGCGATGTTCTGCATGGTGTCATTTCCTGCCGGTGCTTTGGATACTACACTCGCTTTGTAGCATGCAAACAGCAGCGCGATGACGGCGCAGATCGGGGCAAGCCATAAGATGGTCATGTCACAACTCACTCCTACTTCTTATTTTTTACCTTCAGGAAATCGAATTTCCCTTGTTGTTTATGTATTTTATACTGAATTAGGTCGAAATTCAATTTAATGAAAGTGTAATTTTTGTTAAATTGAACAAATTTATGCTGAATAGACAAAAAATAGGAAGCAAAACCGAAAAGGTGACGAAAAGATGGAAGACATTGCCTGTTTTATAACAAAAAATGATCCGAAAATGATAAATAAATCACATTTTTGATCTCGAAAGGGTTAAATTGAAGATAAACTTGAACCGGAGCGGAAAAACATAGTAAAGTCATATTGAGGTCAAAATAATCGGATACAATCCCGATAAATATATAAGGAAGGAAGATAATCATGTTTTCAATCCTTGTGGTGGAAGACGATGTCCGTCTGAATAAAATGATAACAGTACGGCTTCAGCAGGAACAATACCGTGTATACTCTGCGCTGAACGGCGAGGAAGCACTGGAGCTGCTGGACCGGGAACATGTGGATCTGATCATCTGCGACATTATGATGCCGAAGATGGACGGGTATGAACTGACCAGGGAACTGAGAGAAGCGGAATATCATCATCCGATCCTGATGATCACGGCAAAGAGCCAGCTGGAGGATATGGAAAAGGGATTTGACGCTGGTACGGATGACTATATGGTAAAGCCCATCAATCTGCGGGAAATGACCATGCGGGTCAAGGCACTGCTTCGTCGTGCACAGCTCAACGATGAACAACGTCTGACAGTTGGCGAGACGGTCCTGGATTATGGGGCTCTGACGGTCACCCGCGGAGGAACCTCGATGGAGATGCCGCAGAAAGAGTTCTATCTTCTCTTCAGGCTGCTGTCCAATCCGGGAAGAGTGTTTACTCGCCTGGAACTGCTGGACGAGATCTGGGGCATGGAGAACGATTCCAATGAGAGAAATGTGGATGCTCACATCAAAAAGATCCGCAAAAAGATTCAGAGCAATCCGGATTTCGATGTGATCACCATCCGGGGGCTGGGCTATAAGGCAGTGATAGGAAGACAGGGAGGAGAACCCGATGAACAATAAACGGAAACAGATTATCCGATGGAAGGGTCAGGTCCCGTTCCAGATTTATTACGCCGTTACATCCCTGGCCACGCTCTGCATCGCTTGTCTGATCACCTGCGCTCTCGTCTGCCTTGGGATCCTTCTGTTTTCCCATGCCGCCATTCCATTTTTCGCAATCCTGATGTGCGTCATCACCTGTCTTGGAACCATGATCCTGGGAGGGATCATGATCTTTCGTCAGGCGGAGGGTGTCAGCCGGCCTCTGAGAATCGTCTCGGAACAGACCAGGGAAATCGCCAAAGGTAATTTTGAGGTGAATGTACCGCCTTCGGAACTGCCTGTACGTGAGCTCAGGGTGCTCGGCGAAAACTTCAATCTCATGTCGGACGCACTGAAGAAGATGGAGTATATGAATAAGGACTTTATGAATAATGTATCCCATGAATTCAAAACTCCCATCTCGGTGATCGCGGGATTTGCAGAGATCCTTCAGGATGAAACACTTCCCGAGGATGCAAGGAAGGAATACCTGCAGCTCATCCGGGAAGAGGCGGAACGGCTCAGTCATCTTGCGGATAATATGCTGCAGATGTCCCGCCTGGACCATCAGACCCTCGTAACCCGCATGGAACCGGTCAATATCACGGAACAGCTGAGAAAGTGCTGTATCATGATGTCTGAGAAATGGGAATCCCGGTCTCCGGAATTTGATATCGACTTTCCGGATCTTACTGTTGTCGCCGATCCCGACCTGACCCAGCAGCTTTGGATCAATCTGCTGGACAATGCCATCAAGTATTCACCGGATGTGCCGGTAATCCACATCACAGGCTCCTCCGAAGGCGGGGAAGTGACCGTCCGGATCCGGGATGAAGGAATGGGGATGACGCCCGAACAGATGGAACGGATGTATGAACGATTCTATCAGGGCGATGTGTCACATCAGCAGCAGGGAAACGGCCTTGGACTGTCCATTGTCCGTCGGGTTCTGGAGCTGCTTCACGGAAGCATTCAGTGCCGCAGTGAAGAAGGAAAGGGCACGGAATTTGAAATATGTCTCAAAACGTCATAAACAGGTCACACAGACAGGTTACGATGTACTCATAAATCAGAAAGGAAGTTTATGAGTATGAAATATGCAGTTCGTTATTATTCCAGAAGCGGAAACACCAAGAAGCTGGCAGATGCCGCGGCAGATGTACTGGGAGTGCAGGCAGAGAGCGTTTCGGAACCGTTGACCGATGATGTGGATGTCCTCTTCCTCGGGGCTTCCATCTACTGGGCAGGGATCGATAAACAGGTGAAAAAATTTCTGGAAGCACCGGGAGCAAAAGTCGGTTCGGTAATCGCGCTCAGTACGGCAGCACTGGTGGAGTCCGGGTATTCCCAGGTTCGTTCCGCGGCAGAAAAACACGGCCTCACGGTGGATGACCGGGAATTTCACTGTGCGGGAAGCTTTAAGGCACTGCACGCGGGAAAACCGGATGAGGAAGATCTGGCCAGACTTCGGCAGTTTGTATCAGAGATTATCAGCGAATAACAATAGAAAACTTCAGAAAATATAAGATGTAATCGAAAATAGATTGACATATAAGATTGCATACAATAATATGGTATAAAATATTCATATCATAAGGACCAAATTCAACAGAGGTGAAATCATTGGACGAACAGTTCGATATTCAGAATTATCTTGCACACGGCGTGGAACGCGTCGTCCGCGAGACCGCAAGGGCAACACTGACCAATCCGAAAGAGACCCTGTTCCTGGGAAAATTCGCACTGGCCAGCAAGAGAGCATCCAAACTGAGAAGACAGGAGGAAGAGGAGGGGCTTCATGTTCCGTCGTTCCTCATTACCAGTATCACCAGCGCCTGCAATCTTCACTGTGCCGGTTGCTATTCCCGTCACAACGAGGCGACGGTGGACTGCGAGCCGGTGAAACAGCTGTCCGGTGAGGAGTGGGGCGATATCTTCCGGCAGGCGGAAGAACTTGGAGTCAGCTTTATCCTTCTGGCAGGAGGCGAGCCCATGCTCCGCTGGGATGTCATTGAAGAAGCTTCCGGGATTCCCAGCATCATATTCCCAATCTTCACCAACGGGACCTACATGGGCGAAAAGTATCTGGATCTTTTTGACCGCTGCCGAAACCTGGTCCCCATCATGAGTATTGAGGGAGAACAGGATACCACCGATGACCGCCGCGGGGAAGGCGTCTATGCCAAGCAGATCAGCAACATGGAAGAATGCCAGAAACGGGGCATCATCTTCGGCGCATCGATTACCGTAACCACGGAGAACGTGAAGGAGGTCTCTTCCAAGGAATTCATCGATTCTCTGGCGGAGCGTGGATGCAAAGTCGTCATCTATGTGGAATTCGTTCCGGTCACGGATGAGGCGCAGCATCTGGCTCCCGGTGACGAGGAACGGGAATACCTGAAGGAAGCCATCGTCCGGATCCGCAGGGAGAACGAGAATGTCGTGTTCATCTCCTTCCCGGGAGACGAGAAGAGCTCCGGAGGATGCATGGCGGCGGGAAGAGGATTTTTCCACATCAATTCCCACGGCGGCGCGGAACCCTGTCCGTTCTCACCGTTCTCGGATATCAATGTGAAGGATACATCTCTGAAGGAAGCACTCAATTCCGGACTGTTCCAGGCACTGCACAACGAACAGTTCCTGCTGGATGATCATATCGGCGGATGCGTCCTGTATGAAAAGAGGGAAGCGGTGGAAGCGCTTCTGGCAAACAGCAGACAGTAAGAAACAAACATATATTAATAATTTGGAGGAAATAATCATGGCTGAACTGACCGCAAAACAGAGAAAAGAATGCCTGTACGCCCAGCAGGGCGAACTGGACGCCGTCCTGATGTATCAGGAACTGGCCAAAGTGGTGAAGGATCCGAAGGATGCGGAGACTTTCAAACAGCTGGCTGCCGAGGAAGGCCGTCATGCTTCCGTTTTTCATGAACTGACTCAGGAAGTGCTGAAACCCAAGAAGACCAAGGCCGTGGCAGTTCCGATGCTCTATAAGATCTGCGGAAAGAAATTCCTGTATCCCATCATTGCCAAACAGGAATACGCCGCCGCCGACAAATATGAGCCGGTGGTGAAGGAGTTCCCCCAGGTGGAGAGCGTAAAGAATGACGAGATCCGCCATGGTGATACGGTAATGGCCCTTCTTAACAAGTAAAAAGCCTGAATGATGAGATCTGATTTTCGGATCTCATCTTTTTTTTTAAAAAAGAGAAAAAGGGGATTGACAAAGTAGATTGTATAAAATATAATTGTGTCAAACCAAAGGAAAAATATTTTAAAGGAGATAAACACAATGGCTAACATTTATGATTACAGCGTACCCAAGACCGACGGCAGCGAACAGTCTCTGAAGGACTTTGAAGGAAAAGTAATGCTGATTGTGAATACCGCAACCGGCTGCGGCTTTACTCCTCATTACGAGCCGATGGAAAAAATGTATGAAGAATACCACGACAAGGGATTTGAGATCATCGACGTTCCCTGCAACCAGTTCCGCGATCAGGCACCGGGAACCGACGAGGAGATCCATGAATTCTGCACGCTGAACTACAATACCCAGTTCCCGCAGATGAAGAAATCCGATGTCAACGGTGAGAACGAGCTTCCGCTCTACACCTACCTGAAGAGCCAGAAGGGTTTTGAGGGATTCGGAAAGGGCGCCGCTGCGCTTGCCATGGCCGCCATGAGCAAGGCTGCCAACAAGGATTACAAGAACAGCCCGGACATCAAATGGAACTTCACCAAGTTCCTCGTGGACCGCGAAGGAAATGTCGTAGCACGTTTTGAGCCGACCCATAAGATGGAAGATGTTGAGGAAGCAGTGAAAAAACTTCTGTAAGAAGCAGATCAGGCAGGAAGTTGAGCACTTCCTGCCTGATGTTTTTAAAGTTGGTTTATTTCTTGAAGCTTTCCTTCAGCGCCACGGCCCGGTTGAACACCAGATGATTGGGACGGCTGTCCGTGTTGTCGAGACAGAAGTAACCCTGACGCATGAACTGATAGCTCACAGACGTCTCGTTCTTCTTCGGCATGGGGATGGTGGCAAGAAAAGCCTCCACCTTGCAGCCTTCGATGACCTTGAGACTGTCGGGATTCAGGGAATCCAGGAAATTCTTGTCCGGTCCGTCCGGTTCGGCATCGGCGAAGAGGTAGTCGTAAAGACGCACTTCCGCATCCACGGCGGTGTTGGCATCCACCCAGTGAATGGTGGCACCCTTGACCTTGCGGCCGTCGGCAGGATTTCCGCCGCGGGAGTCGGGGTCGTAGGTGCAAAGGACCTCCGTGACCTTGCCGTTTTCATCCTTGACGCATCCGGTGCAGCGGATCAGATAGGCGCCTTTCAGGCGGCACTCCGGTCCGTCGGGATACAGACGTTTGTATTTGGGGACCGTTTCCTCCAGGAAGTCGGAAGCCTCCACATACAGATGACGTGAGAAGTGGACGAGACGGGAACCTTCTTCCGGATGTAGGGGGTTGTTCTCGATCTCCAGCATCTCGGTCTGATCTTCCGGATAATTCGTGATGGTGAGCTTCACCGGCTCCACGACGCCCATGACGCGCATGGCGTGATCGTTGAGGTCGTCTCTCAGACAGCTCTCCAGCAGTGCCCAGTCCACGGTGGAATCCACTTTGGAGACTCCGATGCGGGTGGTGAAGTCCCGGATGGCGCCGGGCGTGTAGCCGCGGCGGCGGAGACCGCACAGTGTGGGCATTCTGGGATCGTCCCAGCCGGAAACGTGGTTTTCCTCCACCAGCTGGCGGAGCTTCCGCTTGGACATGACGGTATAGTTGATGCCGAGGCGGGCAAACTCGATCTGCCGGGGCTTGTGATAGGGAATGCTGATATTGTCGATGACCCAGTTGTACAGAGGCCGGTGGTCTTCATACTCCAGAGAGCACAGGGAATGGGTGATCCCTTCCAGTGCGTCCTGAATGGGATGGGCAAAATCGTACATGGGGAAGATACACCACTTGGTGCCCTGACGATGGTGCTCGATGTAACGGATCCGGTACAGCACCGGGTCACGCATGTTGAAGTTGCCGGAGGCCAGATCGATCTTGGCGC
>CAJGCI010000072.1 GCA_904501855.1 Oscillospiraceae bacterium
ACCGATCATGGAGCCGTCTTCACTCTTTACACGATATTTCAGAGCGATGAGAGTCTCAGAATATTTTGTTGCGATACCAAAGATACCGGTGAGCCACATCCAAAGAACAGCACCAGGGCCGCCCATGGCGATTGCGGTGCCGACACCGATGATGTTACCAGTACCGATGGTGGAAGACAGTGCGGTGGTCAGTGCACCGAACTGAGATACGTCGCCTTCTGCGTCCGGATCTTTTTCAAAGGACATCTTGATAGCTTTGAAGATGTCTTTCTGAATAAAGCCGGTACGGAAGGTCATAAACAGGTGTGTGCCTACCAGCATGATGATCAGTGGCCAGCCCCATACAAACCCGTCTATTTTACCAATGATTTCGCCAAATGTCATTTAGCAAACCTCCTATAACTCTTTTACTACACTTCTCTTCTTTAAGTTTGTATTACATTTTCTCTGTAGTTTATGTCCGGATGCATTACCCCCTTTAGGATAGATATTATAAGCACGTACACATTTTACTATATTTATCTGCCATATTCAATCGAAAATCGTAAATATCGACTAAAAATCCAAAAATAGGAAGGGAATCCTTTTGCAGACCATACAAAACACCTAAATTAAGACAAATAACAATGAAAAAGTATAGAAATAATTGAAAAGAATGCAAAATATGGGAGAAAATGCTGTATATAATCCAAAACGAAACATGGCGGGCCGAAAAAGCAAAACCCGAAGAAACAATCTGTTCTTCGGGTTTTGTCGGTTATTCGTTTTCAGGGGACCAGACTTTGGCACCCGTCTCGGACAGGATCCGGTATTCTTCTTCGGAGAGAAGTTCACTGTCCTTGGGGACCTCTTCCTTGGCCTGATACTCGTTGTAGTGAAGCCGGGAACCGGAACACAGACGGTTGTGGGACAGCTTGCGGGCGATCTTTCCCGCAGGACCGTCGCCGATGGCATAGGCGGCAAGATGCCGGCCGAGGATATCTGTCAGGTCGGTCTTTTCGTCCAGATTGGATACGGTGCCTTCCATGACGAGAAGGCTGCGTCCGTACATGGTGAGAGACAGCGGGAATTCGGCACCGTATTTTGCCATGATGTTGATCATGTCCACAAATACATCTCCGGTCTCGTTCATCTCCTTGATGGACTGAACACGATACTTGTCCAGAAACGCGATGTAATCCTGCTGCAGGGATTCCCGGCAGGGATGATCGCCCGGCTGGCCGCAGAGGATCAGGGCCCATTCCGTAAATTCCGCCACGTCATTTTTCCAGATGGCATGCATGCAGTGATGCAGGGACTCCGCCTCCCGTTCGGTCAGGTGACCCATCATACCGAGGTCCAGCCATACGATCTGGCCGTCCCGGATGCGGATGTTGCCGGAGTGGGGATCGGCCTGGAAGAACAGGTCTTCCGCCCACTGTTTGATGTAGCTGCGGATGAGCTTCTGACAGATCTCACTGAGATCGTATCCGGCGGCGATAAGTCCCTCGTGATCGGTGATCTCATAGCCGTCGATGTATTCCATTACCAGCACATTCCGGGTAGTCAGGTCCTTATATACTGCGGGAACATGGGCGAACTCCATAGGCTCGAGGATCTTGGCCAGCCGCTCCAGGTTTTCCGCTTCCTGTACGAAGTTCAGCTCCTCCTGTGCCACACGCCAGGTCTCGTCCAGCGCGTTGTTGATGAGCCACAGGATGTTCTTGAGCTGAGGGATCTTCAGGACATTCAGTGCTTTTTTCAGCATCCGCACGTCCTGCTCCATCATCTGATAGCTGTCCGGGCGCTGTACCTTGATGGCCACGCGGGTACCATCCAGCAGATAGGCGTCATGTACCTGTGCGATGGAGGCGGAACCCACGGGGATGGCGACGACCTTGGAGAAGACATGATGCCATGGCTTTCCGTATTCCTCCGACACGATCTCACGGATCTGTGCGGTGGTGATGGTAGGGGCATCGTTGCGCAGGTTCTCCAGTGCCTTACAGTATTCCTTGGGCAGGACCTCCGGGTGCAGACTCAGCAGCTGCCCCAGCTTGATGAAGGCAGTGCCGAGGTCCTTGAACATATGGTAGACCTTGTCCGGAGTCAGTCCCTGGGTCACTTTGTATTTGTTTGCCACGGACAGAATCTCTCCCAGCCGTCTGGCATCTCCCAAAAGGCCGTATCGGGTGGTGTTGTTCTCCATAGTTGACTCTCCATTTATCTCAGACGGTTTCCCGTTGTATTGGTCCCTTTTGCCGGCTTTATCCTGCATTTTGATCCCGGCCGGTCGGACACTCAATCATCATAGCATTATGCCAAGGGGATTTCAATCTCATTGAAGGGTGTTGTTTCCGACTCCTCTAGGGCGACGACACCTTTTTTTTCTCGGACATTATTGCAATCGTGTATAAAAAAAGATAAGATAAAACTATCAATAAACACATAAGAAAATGACAATCGCATTTAGTAACAATATGGAGGGCAATACTATGAGCGAAAAGAAACAGGCAGATGTACAGGAGTTAGTACAGGAACTGTCACAGTGCAATGACGTACAGTCTCTTCAGGAGACCGCACGTTCCATGGGCAAGGATCTGTCCGCAGAAGATTCCAGAGGACTGTTCGATCTTCTCGGCACCGCGGCCACCAACCAGGTGTTCTCGTCTCTGGTTTCCGGCAATCAGGCCAGCAGCGGACTGAATCTGGGAACCCTGCTCAACTTCGCATCCGCACAGGCTCCGCAGGTGCAGGCACAGCAGAATCCTCTTGCTGACGGATTCCAGCTGACGGATCTTATCACCTTTATGCAGGGAAGCAAACCACAGCAGAGCAGCGGGCTGAATGCATCCAACATCCTCAGCGGCCTCCTCGGCGCAGGTACGCAGCAGCAGAGCGGCGGCGGACTGTCCACCAAGCAGCTGATGGCCCTGCTTCCGATCCTTGTCAAGATCGTGAAGATCCTCAAATAAGGAAAGATCCTCGCAAATTGCGAAAAAAATCACAATTGACTGACTTTTCCATTGCTTTTCGTATCGAACGTATTTTATAATTAAAAAACGAACGATAATACTGATCGAAGAGTCAGTGGATTATATGGAGGGAGAATAATATGATTATCGTCTATGCATCCAATACTGGTTATACCAAACAGTATGCAGAGATCGTCAGCAAGAATGCTAAAATCGATGCATTCCCTGTAGATAACATTCCGGCAGACCGCACCAATGAAGTGACCATCTTCATGGGCTGGGTCATGGCCGGCAAAGTGGTAGGCTACAAGAAGGCCAAGGAAGCAGGCTGCAAGATCCTCTGCGTCGTAGCAGTCGGTATGTCTCCGGAATCCCCGGCACAGACCAATATGATCAAGAAGAGCCTGAAGAGCGAGCCGTACATGGACGTCTACTATGTCCAGGGCGGATATGACTATAAGAAGCTCAAAGGCATCAACAAACTTCTGATGAAGGTCAAATCCAAAGAGATCATTGCCCGTTACGATGGCATGAGCGAGGCCGAGAAAAAGGAAAACGCCACTTACCGCATGGTGACGGAAGGCTACAGCGTCGTCAGCGAGGACCGCGTGGCTGCCGTAGTTGCCTGGGCTCTGATGCATTACGACAACAAGTAATAACGAAGAACAGAAAAAAGATGACTGAGTTTTCTCAGTCATCTTTTTTTGTCAGGGGAAAGGTATCGGAGGGCAGCTGACAGGAGCCGTTCTCACACAGGTACCAGCGTGTGCCGGTTTCCGGAATCCCGTACGCCGCTGTGAAGGGTGCCGCGGAATCCAGAACCGCTTCACCGTCCGGATCCTTAATGAGAATGTTCAGGTTCCGGGCAGGGGTCTTCCTCAGATAGTCCAGATGTTCCGTGGGTCTGCCGCGGGTACAGCATACCAGTTCCTGATGGGGAGAGAGCACCTGATCCATGGCCAGCATGGCATAGGTAAAACCGATGGGATATTTTTCCGCCGAACCGGCGAGACTGGAAAACTGCCTCCGTGCCGCATCCGCCCAGAAGTTCTCTCCGGTAAGCAGTGACAGCCGGGACAGGACCATGGCGGCACAGGAATTTCCCGCCGGTATGGCACCGTCGTTCAGTTCCTTGGTACGCATGATCAGCACCTCTCCGTCTTCTGCCGACCGGTAATAGCCACCGCCGGCGGGATCTTCAAACAGTTCGATCATCTGACGGGCCCGGTGCAGGGACTGCTGCAGATAACTGCTGTCCCCGGTCCAGCGGTAAAGAGAAAGTCCGGACAGGGCAAAGAGAGCATAATCCTCCAGCTGTCCGTCATTGGACGCTTCACCGTCCCGGTACCGAAGAAAGAGCCGGTCATTTTCTGCGATCATATGGGAGGACAGGAACTCCATGGCCCGGATTGCACTCTCCGAGTAGGCGGGTTCCTCCAGCACCATCCCGGCCTGCATCATGGCCATGATCATCCAGCAGTTCCAGGACAGAAGGATCTTATCGTCACAGTGCAGGACCGTGCGGTCCCGGCGACAGGCATAAAGCAGCTTCAGACGGGGGTCGTCCTTCTTCCACGGTGCTTCCTCGATGCCGATGCGGTTCGGGATCTCCGGAAATTTGGAGCCGGGATCGATCCCGTAGCGGCGGCAGAACTCATGCCCGTCGTCTTCGCCCAGCACCTGAAGGATCTGCATACCGCTGATAAGATAGTATTTTCCTTCCACACCGTCGCTGTCGGCGTCCTGGGCGCTGTAGTAACCGCCTTCCCGGGAAGTCATCTCCCGAAGGACATAGTCCGCCGTGCGGCGGGCGACATCTGCGTATTCTTCCTTTCCGGTCCTCTGATAGGCCTCCGTATATGCCATAAGGAGAAGCGCATTGTCATACAGCATCTTCTCAAAATGAGGGCGGAGCCATTTCTCGTCGGTGGAATACCGGGAGAAACCGCCGCCGATATGATCGAACAGACCGCCGCGGGCCATGGCATCCAGTGTCTTTTCCGTCATGGCCATGGCATCGGATTCCGGATGGCGCTCACTGTACTGCATGAGGAACAGAAGATGATGGGGCGTGGGGAATTTGGGAGCGGTACTGAACCCTCCCCACTGGGCACTGTAATTCTTCTTCAGCATCTCATAGGTCCTGTCCAGCAGTTCCGGACGGGGATCTCCCTTCCGGGAGGCCGACACGCGGTTGAGATAATCCACGATCTTGTTTCCGTTTTCCGTCAGCTTTTCCGGCGTGGCCTGCCACATGGGCGCGATCTGATTGAGAATATCCAGCAGTCCGACCCGGGAATAGGAGCTGTATTTCGGGAAATAGGTGCCGGCATAGATGGGGAGCTGATCCGGTGACAGGATCACCGTCAGCGGCCATCCGCCGGAACCGGTCATGGCCTGACAGACGTTCATATATACTGCATCGATATCCGGCCGCTCTTCCCGGTCGACCTTTATGGGAATATAGTTCCTGTTGAGGATCTCCGCCACCTGTGCATCTTCAAAGGATTCGTGAGCCATGACATGGCACCAGTGACAGGTGGAGTAGCCGATACTCAGGAAGATGGGTTTGTTCTCATCTCTGGCCCGGTTCAGTGCTTCCTCGCCCCAGGGATACCAGTCCACGGGGTTGTCCTTGTGCTGGAGCAGATAGGGGGATTTTTCCGAAGATAAATGATTCGCCATGGAAGAACACCTTCTTTCTGGTCTCATTATAGCGGGGGGCCGGGGGAGACAGTGACGTATCTGCCACATCTCCCAAAAGGATGAATTGCCAAGTTCAAATGATCTAGTGTAAAATATAATATGAAAAAACAAGGGGGTGACAGATATGGAAACCACCGATAAAAATGCACAGCAGATCCTGGAAGAATCCAAAATCAATGATGATTTCAATACCAACGGAATCCAGCTTCTGAAACGCGGCAAGAAGGGGCTCCTGTCCATGCTGTTCAGCCGGACCGGGATCGTGATCCTGCTGCTTCTGCTGCAGGTCGCACTGGTCACCCTGTGGATCGTCAGTTTGCGGGATTATATGCCCCACTACATGGTGTTCATGGGCATTCTGGACGCGGTCATGGCCATTCTCGTGATCAACAGCCCGATGGATTCCACGGCAAAGATCACCTGGCTCGTTATCATCAGCATCCTTCCCGTATTCGGTGCGCTGTTCTTCATATACTGCTGGACGAATCTGGGACATCGGAAACTGAAGCGGAGAGTGGAAGAACTCACCGAGAAGGAAAAGGACCTGATCATTCAGGATCCCGTCGTCCTGCAGGAAGTGAAGGAGGTCAGCCCCGAGACTGCCGGCATGGCCCACTATATCAAGCGCACCGGATGTTACCCCATCTACAACAATACGGATGTGCGTTACTTCGCCATGGGAGAGGATATGCTGGAGACCATGCTGTGGGAACTGGATAAGGCGGAGGACTTTATCTTTCTGGAGTACTTCATTATTAATGAGGGGATCATGTGGGGAAAGATCCTGGAGATCCTGGCCAGAAAAGTCCAGGAGGGCGTGGATGTCCGTGTGATCTACGACGGAACCTGTGAGATCACAAAGCTCTCTTCCGATTATCCCAGACGCCTGGAAAAACTGGGGATCAAGTGCCGGGTATTCTCTCCGCTGAGACCCTTTGTTTCCACCCATTACAATTACCGGGATCACCGCAAGATCATGGTGATCGACGGCAAGACGGCATTTACTGGCGGCGTGAATCTTGCGGATGAATATATCAATGAGCTGGATAGGTTCGGCAAGTGGAAGGATACGGCGCTGATGATCAAAGGAGAAGCGGTGAAGAGCTTCACGCTGCTGTTCCTGTCCGCATGGAATCTCACCGGCGCGGAGGACTCCTACCAGAAATATCTCAGCGTTCCCGCGGAGATCCCGAAAAACACCCTGGGCTATGTGATGCCCTATGGGGACAATCCCCTGGATCGGGACAAGGTCGGGGAATTCGTCTATATGGACATCCTCAATCATGCGAGCCGCTTCGTCCACATCATGACACCCTATCTGATACTGGATGACGAGCTGATTGCGGCGCTGAAGCTGGCGGCTTCCCGCGGCGTGGATGTAAAGCTCATCCTCCCGGGGATCCCGGACAAACCGATCCCCTACGCGCTGGCGAAGGGACACTATATGACCTTGCTTCAGGCCGGCGTCAAGATCTACGAATTCACACCCGGCTTCGTGCACGCGAAAGTCTTTGTCAGCGATGATGTGCGCGCTGTGGTCGGGACCATCAATCTGGATTACCGCAGCCTGTATCACCATTTTGAATGTGCCACTTATCTGTACCGGACGGCCTGCATCCCGGATATCGAGGATGATTTTCAGAAGACTCTGCGTCAGTGCCGGAAGGTCACGAAAAAGATGGTGCGCGGCGAGAAGCTTCATACAAAGATCACCTGCGCACTGGTGAAAGCCATTGCCCCGCTTCTTTAAATCGGATCGGAAGGAGACCTGAATGCTCCGATACATGAAAAAATACTGGATCTTTGCGCTGCTGGCGGCCCTTTTCATGATGGGGGAGGTGGCAGCGGACATGATCCAGCCGAAAATGATGGCGCGCATCGTGGATGACGGTATCCTGGGGCTCTCCGGAAACGGGACCCCGGACATCGCTCTTATCACCACGGTGGGGATCCGCATGCTCCTGATCGTACTGGCAGGGGGACTGTTCGGGATCCTGTGCGCCGCCATGACCAATATCTGCGGACTGAGCTACGGAAACGAAGTGAGGAAAGCCTGCTTTTCCCGTATCATGGGGATGTCTTTTGAACAGACGGATTCCTTCACCACCGGATCTCTCATCACCCGTGTCACCAATGACGTTTCCAAGCTGCAGCGGCTGGTGATGTCCCTCGTCCGGGGACTGATCCGCTCCTCCATGTTTCTCATTGCGGGAACCTTTACGCTCCTGTCCCTGAACGTTCATTTTAATATCGTGGTGGCCTGTGCCTTCCCGCTGGTCATTCTGGATATCGTTTTTATCCTTTGGAAGACCAACCCGCTGTTCACGATCCTTCAGAAACGGATCGACCGGATGAATACGGTGATCGGAGAGAATATCTCCGGTGCCCGTGTGGTCCGGGCCTTCATTCAGGAGGATACGGAGACCGGACGGTTTGACGAAGCCAACACGGAACTGGTGGAGACCCAGATGCGGGTGCTGATCCTGACGAGCTTCATGCGCCCGATCATGAATATCATTCTGAACATGGCCGTGGTGGCTCTCATCTGGATCGGCGCGATCCAGACGAGGGCCGGAGCCATCCGTCCCGGTGACGTGATGGCGGCCATCACCTATATCTCCCAGATCTTAAACGGAATGATGATGCTGGCCATGATCTTTCAGACCTTCTCCCGGGGCTTTGCCTCCGGAAGACGCCTCAATGAGATCCTCCAGACCAGGCCCGCCATCACAGACGGCCCGGGAGTGGAGGAGACACCGGAAAAGGGAAGCGTGCGCTTCCGGGATGTGTCCTTTTCCTATCCCGACAACCAGGCGGAGGTGCTCCATGATATCGATCTGGAGATCCGCCCCGGCGAGGTGTTCGGGATCATCGGCTCCACCGGATGCGGAAAGACCAGTCTTATCAGCCTAATCAGCCGCTTCTACGATGCGACGGAGGGAACGGTGGAAGTGGACGGCGTCAACGTCCGGGAATACAAACTGAAGGATCTGCGGGAACGTGTCGCAGCGGTTCCGCAGAAAAACGAGCTGTTCAGCACGACGATCCGCGAGAACATCCTTATCGGCCGGGAACAGGCCGGGGAGGAGGAGATCCATGAGGCGGCGCAGGCCGCCCAGGCAGAGGAATTCATACTGGAACAGCCGCACGGGTACGATACGCCGGTGGCAGAGGGAGGCACCAGCCTCTCCGGCGGCCAGCGTCAGCGTGTCGCCATCGCGCGTGCTCTCCTGAAAAAGGGAGAGATCCTCATTCTGGATGACTCCACCAGCGCGCTGGATCTGGTCACCGAGGCAAGACTGTACGATGCGCTGGACCGGGATTATGCCGGGATCACCCGGATCATCATTGCACAGCGCATCGCCTCCATCAAGAACGCCGACCGCATCGCGGTCATGGAGAACGGCTCCATCATTGCCTGCGCAGGTCATGAGGAGCTGCTCCGGACCTGCGCTACCTACCAGGATATCTATCAGTCTCAGGTGAAGATGGGAGGTGCTGCCGAATGAGTACTTCC
>CAJGCI010000073.1 GCA_904501855.1 Oscillospiraceae bacterium
GGCCGGCACCCTCAATGAGAAGAGAGCCTGCGGCATGGATCTGGATACCTCCTACGAGGAGGACACCCTCTCCCGCATCGCCGCCTACACCGGAGATCTGTTCAATAAGCTCCGTTCCCTGGAGGAAGATCTTCCCCGGGCACAGGCCATTGCGGACAATCTGGAGAAGGCAAAGTTCTACCGTTCCAATATCCTGCGGGACATGGAAGATCTGCGTAACATCGCCGATACGCTGGAAGGACTCGTCTCCCACGAGTACTGGCCCTTCCCCAATTACACGGAGCTGCTCTTCAGCGTCTGACAACCACATAGACAATAAAAAAGATCTGCCGGTCGGCAGATCTTTTTTTGTGTTGAAACGATGATCGTTTCCTCCGATTCGGTTCTCTTATTTCCTGGAATCGATGTATTCGACGATATCCCGGACCTTCAGCATCTTGCCGGCCTGGTCGTCTTCCACGGTGATGCCGAACTCATCTTCCACGGTCATGGAGAGCTCCACGACGTCCAGAGAATCGGCGCCCAGATCTTCCACCATATCCGTATCCAGGGTGATGGTGGCGGGATCACATTCAAACTGCTCGGCAAACAGTGCCTGCACTTTTTCAAAAGTAGTCATATCGTATCTCCTCCTGTCAGGTTATGCCCATTCACGGCTCTCCGGTTTCTTGCTGCGGGGAGCTTCTGCCTGTTCCGCGGCCGGTGCCGGTGCTGCTGCTTCCTCGGTCTTCTCGGGAGCCGGGGCTGCGGCGGCGGGACGGCTGCTGCGGCGTTCTCCTCCACGGCGGCTGCCGCGGGAGGACGGTTTGCCTTCGCTGCGTTCACAGGAGATGACCACGCGGCGGTTGGGTTCCGTGCCGGTGGAGGCGGTGGTGACGCCTTCGTAATCCTGCAGTGCAGTGTGGATCACATGACGCTCATAGGAGTTCATGGGCTCCAGCGCCATGCTGCGGCGGTATTTGATGACCTTGGCGGCCATCTTGTTGGCCAGGCGGACGAGAGACTCTTCTCTCTTGGCCCGGTAGTTCTCGGCGTCCAGAGAAACATGGACATGCTTCTCGCCGCCGCGGTTGATGGAGTAGTTCACCAGATGCTGCACGGCATCCAGGGTCTCGCCCCGTCGGCCGATGATGGTGCCCATGTTGGGTCCGTACACGATGACGTTGATGCCGTCGTCGTCCGTATCGGAGAGCTTCAGTCCGGCTTCCACGTTCATGTGCTCAAACAGGCCCATCAGGAACTCCGCCACTTTGGGAGCATCGGGGTTCTTGGAATTGTTCTGTACTTCCAGAGGCTCCTGTACGGTTTCTTCCTGTGCGGCGGGAGCTTTCTTCTCTTCTGCCTTCTCCTGTTTCTTGGAGGCGGCTTTTTCCTTTTTCTTGGGTTTCGGTGCTTCCACCGGTTTCTCCTCCGGCTCGTCCGGAACTTCATAGCTGACGCGGATCACGGCAGGAGTGGCGCCGATGCCCAGGAAACCGGATTTGGCGCGTTCCACGATCTCCACGGATACATCGTCGCGCTCCAGGCCCAGTTCTTCCAGAGCCGCAGCCACCGCATCCTCAGCGGTGCGTCCGCTTTTTTCCAGTGTCTTTATCATATTCAATCCTCGTTTTTTTAGTCGTTGTTCTCTGCATCCTGTTTCCTGTTTTTGAAACGGTCTGCCTCATACGCTCTGCCGCGGGCGAAATGGCGGTCTCCCACCTGAGAGTCGTTCTTTTCGATCTCGATGCCCAGACGTGCGCGGCGCTCCTCGCGCTCGGCCCGTTCGGCGGCCTTGCGGCGTTCTTCGTTGGACTGCTTGTTCTGCTGCTGCAGCTTCTTCTTGCTGGTGTTGGTGTTGACTTCCGTCTTCCCTTCCGCTTTCAGCTTCTCGGTCTTGGCATGCTTCTCCGCCAGCTCTTTCTCTCTGGCGCTGCGTGCCGCGATCTTGTCGGCGTCCTCTCTGTCCAGCTGTGCCTTGAAGATCCTGGTGAGAAGATAGTCACGGCCCATGCCAAGGACGCTGTTGGCGATCCAGTAGATACCCAGAGCGGCGGGCATGATGAAGCAGATCCAGATGCTCATCAGGGGCATCATGAGGTTCATGCTCTTCATCTGTGCGGCGGCATTGGGATCCACCGAGGGATTGGTCATGTTGCTGACCTTCATGGAAAGCCAGGACAGAAATGCGGAGATAAAGGGAATGAGGAACAGTCCAAGGGCCGGCAGCCAGCTGTGTACGTTGGACCAGTCACAGGACGTAAAGAAGTTCCACTTGGGGAAATCACCCAGGTTCAGTCCCAGAAAACTGTAGTCGATGTTCCGCAGGCCTTCGATCTGAGGACCGATGGCAGCCTGCAGGTCTGCCCAGTGCTCATGGGCAAGCTGGGTCAGCGTGATCTCACCGTAGGCGCTGGCACGGGCGGGAGCCTCGTACAGGCCGGCGGTGGTGAAGTACTCCTGGAGCGCCGTTACCACATCGCCGGACAGTCCCATCATACGGGTGATGGGCTGACGGATGACGCTGTAGAGCGCGATGAGGATGGGGAACGGGATCAGCGTCCAGATGCATCCGGAAGCCGGATTGATTTTTTCTTCCCGGTAAAGCTCGGACATGGCCTTGTTCATCTTTTCCGGGTTGCCTTCGTGTCTGCGCTGGATCTCCTGGATCCTGGGCTGAAGACGGCTGGTGCGCATCATGCTCTTCTTGCTCTTCGCCATAAAGGGGGCGAGGACAAGGTTGACCACGAATGCGAACAGGATCACGGCGATGCCGTAGTTGCTGGTCACCTCATACAGCCACAGTAACAGCCAGGCAAAAGGTTTTACAATGGTTGCCCACATAGTAGTTTTCCTCTCTTGGCAGCGTTTTCATAAGATACCGGTCACGGGACCGGGTCATAGAAGTCATGCTCTCCCGTGTGGAAGGGATGACAGCGGAGGATGCGTTTGATCGCCAGCCAGCTGCCTTTGGCGGCACCATACTTTTCGATGGCTTCAAGCGCATACTGGGAACAGGTCGGGATAAACCGGCAGGTGGGCTGCCGTTTCAGCGGAGAAATGCGTTTCCGGTAAAACTGGATCAGTGCAATGAGGATCTTTTTCATTGCCGTTTACTCTCCTTTTCGAAACAATGACAGTTCTTCACAGGCCTTGAGAAAGTCCGCTTCCAGCTGATGATAATCCGAGAAGGCCGCCCGGGCACGGGCCACGATGACGAGCTCCACGGGATCCGTCATCCGCCCCTCGTGGGCGCGGAGGATCTCCCGCAGTCTCCGGCGGATCCGGTTCCGGGTCACCGCGTTTCCGATCTTGTTGGATACGGTGAATCCCACCCGGCTGACACCGGTGTTCGTTTCGCGGCAGTACACCACGAGACTTCTCGTCACAGCGCTCTTTCCCTTGGAGTACAGACGGCGAAATTCATAGTTTTTCTTCAGCGTTTCCATGGTCTCGCCCTGCCCTCTCAAAGTCTCATAACAGCACAATAAGGGCGGATGGTCATCCGCCCTGCATCGTTATTCTCTTGGTCTATCGTCCCGTTCAATGGAAAACTCAGGCAGTCAGTCTGCTTCTGCCTTTGGCTCTGCGACGTGCAAGAACTTTGCGGCCGTTTCTGGTGGCCATTCTCTTACGGAAGCCGTGCACTTTTTTCGCCTGTCTTTTCTTCGGTTGATACGTGCGTTTCATTACTCAGGACACTCCTTTCAGGATAATATACTCAACATCCGCCTTTATATTATAAGGTGGAAGTAGTTGACAAAAAGTTCCGACAGCCGAAACTGTCGGAATGTAATTATACTCTAAGAGCTGTCGGGGTGTCAATTCTTTTTTTCACCCTCGTTCCTCTCGTTTCTCCCCTTTTCCTGAAAATCTTCAATTTCTTTATTTCCATCATTTCCCATTGAGATTGTTTATACAGTTTTGGTATAATAAATATATTCAAAGACAGGGGAAATGGGTATATGAACAACAAGACCGAAAGCCGCAGGGTGAAGATGACGAAGACCCTTCTCAACAACAGCTTTCTCGACTGCGTGTCGGAACGGCCGCTGGACAAGGTCACCGTCACCGAGATCTGCGAGCGGGCGGATGTCAACCGCTCCACCTATTACAGCTATTTTGAGGATCCCTACGACCAGTATCAGAAGCTGGAGGAGGAACTGGGCACGGATATCGCCGCCCTTCTGGCGGCCACTCTCTTCGGAGAAGTGCCGGGCAACGAGAAGCTGTATAAGCTCTTCACTTCCGTTCTGGACTATATCATGGAAAAACGCCGGGAGTTCAAGGTCCTTCTTTCCTGCAATCTGGATCTGAGCCTTCTGAAGGACATCATCTTCAGTCTGTGGGATGCCGTGTTCCCTCCGGAGGACGGTGCGGACATCGACGATGTGGAACAGCGTTTCCGCTATCTCTACTGCAGTTCCGGCTGCATCTCCCTCATCTTCCAGTGGGTCACCAGCGATGACATCAACACCCTGGACTCCGACCATCTGGCACGGATGCTGGTGGATTTCACCCGCAACAACTACAAACTGGCCAAGACTCCGCCTCCCATGATCAACTTCTGACCCTGAAAAAAACGGCAGCGTATCGGTTTTCCGATACGCTGCTTTGTCGTTGTCTACAAAACCAGGATCCCCAGATGCTCCAGGAGGATCTTCAGTCCGATGAGGATGAGGATGATGCCTCCCGCCAGTTCCGCCCACTTTCTGAACCGGCTGCCGAAGAAGGCGCCGATGTAGGTCCCCGCGGCGGAGATCACGAAGGTGGTCACGCCGATGAGTCCCGCAGCGGGCAGGATGGAGACTTCCAGAAACGCGAAGGTGATGCCCACGGCCAGCGCGTCGATGGACGTGGCGATGGCCAGCAGCACCATGGCACGGGGTCCGAAATCATCGTCCGTTCCCTCATCTTCTCCCCCCATGGCCTCCCGGATCATGTTGCCGCCGATGAGCGCCAGCAGGATAAAGGCGATCCAGTGGTCCACACTGGCAATGAGGTTCTGGAACCGGACACCCAGCACATAGCCCAGCACGGGCATGAGCGCCTGGAAAAAACCGAACCAGCCGCCTGCGATAAGGGCATGGCGGGGCCGGATCTTCCCGACACTGAGTCCCTTGCAGATGGACACCGCAAAGGCATCCATGCTCAGGCCCACCCCTATGAGAAACACATCCCAGATTCCCACGAAACTTCCTCTCTCTTCTCTGTCTTTTTTCTTCCGTTTCGTGCAGTATAACTCTTTTCATTCCGGGATGCAATGATCTCACACGCCGCTGTCCCCGTAGTTTTTCAGGACACGGGCGGAGGGATCGTCCACATCGCATCCTTCCCATGCGCGGTTGGGCATCCAGTAGTCCCGGATCATGGCCGCCTGTCCCGGATAGTACTTCTCGAAGATCTCCCGGTAGAGAAGGCTCTCCTTGGTGAAGGGAGTGCAGTAATCGTACTGTTTCCTCTTCTCCTCAAACTCCCCGTCGGTATACTGTTCTTCCGCGTACTCCTTCAGATCGTCCACCATGGAGTGGCCCACGGCGTCGGAGAAGGCCGCCTTCTGGCGCCACAGGATGGACTCCGGCAGCATGTGATCGTCCTCGAAGGCATGACGGAGCAGGTATTTCCCCATGCCGTAGGTGTTCATCTTCATGGCGGGATCGATGCTCATGACGTAGCGGGCAAACTCCAGATCCCCAAAGGGCACCCGTGCCTCGATGGCGTTGGCGGAGATGCACCGGTCCGCCCGGAGAACGTCATACATGTACAGTTCCTGCACCCGCTTCACGGACTCCTTCTGGAATTCCTCCGGAGAGGGGGCGAAATCCGTGTATTTGTATCCGAAGAGCTCGTCGGAGATCTCTCCCGTGAGGAGCACCCGCACGTCCGTCTGCTCGTGGATGGCCTTGCAGCACAGATACATGCCCATGGAGGCACGGATGGTGGTGATGTCCCAGGTTCCCAGCAGCGCGATGACCTCCTCCAGGCTCTCCAGCACCTGTTTTCTCGTCATGTACACTTCCGTGTGATCCGCCCCGATGTACTCTGCTACCTGCCGGGCGTATTTCAGGTCGATGGCGTCTTTGTCCATGCCGATGGCAAAGGTCCGGATGGGCTTTCCCAGAAGGCGGGCGGCGATGGCGCACACCAGGCTGGAATCCAGGCCTCCGGACAGGAGGAATCCCAGCGGCGCGTCCGCGTCCAGCCGCTTGTCCACGCCCAGGATGAGAAGTTCCCGGATCTTCCGGCAGATGTCATCCACCTCGCCCGTCACCGTCTCCTCCACGTCCGTCACATCGGCGTAGCGGACGAATTCGCCCTTGTAGTAATAATGTCCCGGCGGGAAGGGGCAGATCTCCTCGCACAGTCCCACCAGGTTCTTCGCCTCGCTGGCAAAGACCATGGATCCGTCCGGCATGGCTCCGTAGAACAGGGGCCGGATGCCGATGGGATCCCGGGCGGCGATGAGGGTCTCCTCCTCCGCGTCGTAGATCAGCATGGCAAATTCCGCATCCAGCTTGGAGAACATCTCCAGTCCGTACTTGTGGTACAGAGGCAGGATGATCTCGCAGTCGGATCCGCTCCGGAACGTGTAGTCCCGCTCCAGTTCCGCCTTCAGCGGCCGGAACAGATACAGTTCTCCGTTGCATACGCACATGTCCCCGTGCATATGGAAGGGCTGCATCCCCTCCTTCGTCAGGCCCATGATGGCCAGACGGTGGAAACACAGATATCCCGTCTGCGTCTTCTCGATGCGGGACATGTCCGGTCCCCGGGGAATGGTCCGGTCGAAATACTCCCGGATCTCCTCCTCGCTCAGCGTCTGACTGGTAAATCCCATAATTCCGCACATAACAAAAAGCACCTCCGAATCATATTGCGGCAGCTGTCCTGTTTTCTAGGACGAATAGCTGCTCATGATCCGCGGTGCCACCTAACTTACTGTTACCAGTCACTTTTCCGGGCCCCATCAGGCCCTCACGCCATAACGCCGCGCTTGTCGCGTCTTCCCTACTTGGGTCCTCCCGTTCAGGTCGCTGCTCCGGAGTGTTCTTCCCCTGCCGCCGCGCACCGGATTTTCAGCGCCACCGGTTCTCTGTGCCGCTTTGGGCAGGATACTTTTCTCTTTCAACGCATTTATTCAGATATAAATTGGTTTTGCTTTGTTTATGATGCAATAATACTCGCATGCTCGGATTTTGTCAACAGAAACAATGCAGATTTGTCCCTATTTCTTTTCGGTTGCATCCCATGGGGTTCGGTTGCTTTTTACAGGGCCGCTTGATATAATTTTCTGACAGAACTTTTTTAGAAAAAGAGATGATACTGTGAATCTGCTCTACTGGTTTGAAAGCATCCGCACCCCGGCTGTCACCGCGGTGATGGAGAAGATCACCTACTGCGGCGGAGAGCTTGTGCTCCTGGCGGTAGGCATCATCGTATTCTGGTGCATCAGCAAGCCCTGCGGCTACTATGTGCTGTCCATGGGTTTTCTCGGCACCACCGTCAATCAGTTCATGAAGATCCTGTGCCGGGTGCCCCGGCCCTGGATCCGGGATCCCAACTTCACCATCGTGGAATCGGCCCGGGCGGACGCCGGGGGATACTCCTTCCCCTCAGGCCACACCCAGAATGTGTTCGCCGCCTTCGGCGCACCGGCCCGATACCTGAAAAAGGCCGCGGTGGTGATCCCCTGCGTCCTCATCATCCTGCTCACCGCCGTGTCCCGCATGTATCTGGGAGTCCACACCCTCTATGACGTGGGATTCTCCATCCTGTTCGGGCTGGCGCTGATGTTCCTTCTCTATCCCCTTTTCCGGGATATGGAGGAACGGCCGGACAACGTCTATGTCTTCATGATCCTCATGCTTCTCATCTCCATCGCCTATGTGGTGTATCTGGAGTGTTCCGCCTTCCCGGCGGATGTGGACGCGGAGAATATGGCGGAGGCGTTTAAAAACGGCTACATCACTCTGGGCTGCTCCCTGGGACTTCCCATCGTGTTCCATCTGGACCGGACGATGCTGAAGTTCGACACGAAGGCCGTCTGGTGGGCGCAGATCCTGAAAGTGGTGCTTGGCTTTGCCCTCATCATGGGCATCCGCATGGGCCTCAAGCCCCCTCTCACCGCTCTGTTCCACGGCCACGCGGCAGCCAACGGCGTCCGCTATTTCTGCATGGTGATCTTCGCCGGCAGTATCTGGCCTCTCACTTTCCGCTGGTTCGGAAAGCTGGGGAAGAAATCATAAACGGGAGGACCGGACATGGATGAGAATACGAAGCGGCCCATTTACGAGCTGCTGGATTTCAAGGTAACGGACATCGAGACTCACATCGGTCAGTCCCTGACGGCGGAAGAGCTCCATCTCAAGATGGAAAACCGCATGGGGACCCGCATGTCCACGGAAGAGGAAGGCGTGGTCTTCCTGTACCTGAACTATAAGATCTATGACGGGGACGACGGAAAGTTCCTCTTTGATCTGTCCACCCAGTCGGTGATCCGCCTGCCGGAAGGCGAGAAGGAAGTCTCCGAGGGGAACATCAAAGACCTGTCCGTCATCGCCACCGATGAGACCATCAAGGTCATCTACGATATCACGGAACACATGGGCATCGCCCCCATCGACCTGCGTCCCAAGGATCATCACGGACACCGGGAAGGACGTCCCTGAGGAAAGGAACAACGATTATGGCAAAACCTGCACTGGTCATCATGGCCGCCGGCATGGGCAGCCGTTTCGGAGGACTCAAGCAGATCACTCCGGTGGATGACTACGGCCACGCCATCCTGGATTTCTCCCTCTTCGATGCGAAGAGAGCGGGATTCGACACCGTGGTCTTCATCATCAAGCATGCCATCGAGAAAGAATTCAAGGAAGCCATCGGCAGCCGCATGGAACAGTACTTTGACGTGCGGTATGTGTATCAGGAGCTGGATGTGCTGCCGGAGGGATACTCCGTTCCCGAAGGACGCACCAAACCCTGGGGCACGGCTCACGCCATCCTCACGGCGGCTCCCGCCATCGACGGATCCTTTGCCGTCATCAACGCCGATGACTTTTACGGCCGAACCGCCTTCTCCACCGTCTTCGATTTCCTGAACGCCCAGGACGATGAGAACAAACATGCCATGGTGGCCTACCGTCTGCGCAACACCGTGACGGAAAACGGCTCCGTCTCCC
>CAJGCI010000074.1 GCA_904501855.1 Oscillospiraceae bacterium
ATGTTCCGGGGCGACCGGAACATCGGCGGCAGTGAAGCGCTCAGCCGGAAGATGGTGGTGCTGGAGGAGAACATGATGGAACAGATCATGTGGGGATTCCCCAACCTCTACGGCATGTGTCCCCAGGTCTTCGGCGTCTTCGCCCTGGCCGCGGTGTCCAAGGAATCCACCGTCCGCTACATCGACAGTGCCGAACAGTTCGGCATCACCGGCGACGTGTGCACCATGCCGAAGGCGGAACTGGGAATGTGCATCGAGGACGACATCGTGGATATCGGCAGCTGCGTGCTGCACTGCAATACCACCTGCGACTCCTCCCTCATGGGCAACAGTCTGGAGGACTGGAGACTTCAGAAACCCTCCTTCGCCATCGCCGCCGCGGAACGGGTGGTGGATCCGCTGGCAAAGGAATATACCGCCGAGGAGATCCGCCGGGCCATCCGATTCATCGAGGAGCAGACCGGCGAGACGTGGGACTGGGACGCCTACTTCCACAACATGAGGATCTTCAACGACGAGACCCGGATCTTCCTGGAGATCCTGGAGATCAACAAGACGGATTATCCCCAGATCCCCGAGAACAACTTCAACCTCTTCCGGGATCTGTATTATACCCGCATGCTCAACGCCTCCGGCGAGGCCTATCTGGATCTGGAAAAGAAGATCCGGAAGATCATGTACGAGGGGTACGCGGCCCGGGACCTGGTGGCCACGGAGATCCGGCACCGCGCTCTCATCTGGGGCGTGCAGGCGGAGTTCTACACCGCCTTCCCCAACTGGCTTTTGAACTGCTGGGGCATCGTGGGCATCACCCACATGCTGAACCTCACCTCCACGGAGATCTACGCCGACACCGACACCCCGGAGAACCGGGAACAGGCCATCTACGATCTGGCGGATCTCTACATGAAGATGATCATGAGGAACCGCACGGAAGGCGGCTTCCAGCTGGGCGTGGACGATGTGTGGCGGTTCTGCAAGGAACTGAACCTGGACATGATCGTCATGGTGGAGCAGATGGCCTGCAAGGCCGTCACCACCTGGCACGGCATCTACGAGGAGGAAGCGGCCAAACGGGGCATCCGGGTCATCTGGGTCCCTCACGCGCTGCTGGATCCCCGCAAGGCCTCCCGCCAGAACATGAGAGACTGCGTCAACCGCTACATGCACACGGTACTGGGGGAGGAACCGCTGGATCCGTCCCTGGAAGTCATCGCCGATGACAACGCGTGGTAAGGAGGAAGAACATGAATAAACTGGTACGATACACCGCCGCGGCGGCGGGGGCCGGATTCGGTCTGTTTGCCGCGTCCCTCGTGGTGTACTACTTCAATCTGGACATGCGTCTGATCGCAAAGGTAAAACCCCTGCTGGAGCCGGTGTACGACCGCATCGAGCGGCGTCCCATGCTCCCGCCGGAAACATAAGGAGGAGCATATGGTTTACGAGACCGGATACGACTACTATACGCACAACATCATCCACAGCTTCATGGGAAAACTGAAGGTGGACGGATATTTCCATCCCGATTCCCCGGACCGCTACCACGGCTGGATCAAGGTGCTGGGAAAGAAACGGGAACTGTATGACTGCACCATCACCGACGGCCGGTATCAGTACAAACTGGACGCCATCGGACTGCACATCGCCATCGATGCGGTGGTGGGAGACGACGACTGGTCCATCACCGGCACCGCCACGGCGGCGGGACACGACCCCATGCCGGTGGAAGGGGGCACCGTCAAACGCATCCGGCTGTCCGACGGCTCCGAAGAGGCTCTGGACCGCTGGAGAAGCTGAGAAACGAAGAAAGTATAAGGAAGAAACCATAAGGAAGAAAGACATTCAGGGAGGAAAAACATGAGCGAACAGAACATCAATGAAATGAAACCGACCGGCGAGACCGCCGAACAGAAGCCCCGGAAGGATATGACCCAGTGGCTGCGTCTGGCCAACGCCGTGGACGGCAAGAATCCGGACGGGAAATTTGCCCACACCCCGGACGAAGCCAATATCAAGCTGATCTATGCCCTGGTCACCGAGCGCCAGGCGGAGATCTGCGCCGCCACCAGTATCAAGAAATGGATGACACCGGAACAGGTGGCGAAAAAGGGCGGATGGGATCCGGAAGAGGTCCATCGCGAACTGGAAGCTTCCGCCATCGCCGGCGTCATGTACGTCAAGGATTTTGACGGCGTGGACAAGTACAAACTGTCTCTGTGGATGCCCGGTATCCTGGAGCACTCCGCCTCTCTCATGAAGGAGAACATCGCCGTGGCGGACGCCTTCTACAACCAGGATCCGAAATCCGCGGCCTTCCAGGCCGTGGCCATGCCCATGGGCAAGGGCATCATGCGTGCCATCCCCATCCAGCAGGCCGTGGAGTCCCAGTCCACCATCGCCAGCTACGAGCAGATCCAGACCTATCTGGATCAGGACGATTTCTATTCCACCTGTGACTGCGAGTGCCGTTACTCCGCCCACCTGGCCGGAGACAACTGCATCAAGCCATGGAAGGACGCGGAGATCCAGATCGGCGATCAGGCCCGCTACTATGTCCGTACCGGACGCGGCCGCCAGATCTCCCGCAAGGAAGCGGAGGAGATCCTGCTGCGCTACGAGCGCATCGGATGTGTCCACTCCATCTTCAATAACGAAGGAGAGAACAAGACCTCCATCATCTGCAACTGCGACGGCGACAACTGCGGCATCCTGCGCCACGCCCGCTGGTTCCAGGCTTCCGACAGTGCCAAATCCAACTACACCTCCAACATCGATCCGGCCAAATGCGTCGCCTGCGGCGCATGCGTGGAAGCCTGCCCCATGAACGCCATCCGTATGGGCAACTCTTTCTGCAGCATCGAGGGACAGACCCCGAAATGGGCCGTGGCCCGCAACACCGGCTGGACACAGGATCATTTCGATAAGAACCGCCACAGCCGCATCATGACCGGCGACCAGGGCACCAGCCCCTGCAAGACCCAGTGCCCGGCCCACATCGCCATCCAGGGCTATATCAAGAAAGCCGGCGAGGGCAAGTATCTGGACGCTCTGAAGGTCATCAAGAGAGAGAATCCGTTCCCCGCCGTATGCGGACGCATCTGCCCCCATACCTGTGAGAACGAGTGCTCCCGCAACCGCGTAGACGACGCCGTGGCCATCGACGATATCAAGAAATTCATCGCGGACAAGGAACTGGACAAGAGCCTGCGTTTCGTTCCCACGGTCTACGAGCACCACACCGAGAAAGTGGCCGTCATCGGAGCCGGCCCCGCCGGCATGACCTGTGCCTACTATCTGGCCTCCGAAGGTTATCCCGTCACCGTCTTCGACCGTCAGAGCACCCCCGGCGGCATGCTCAAGCACGGCATCCCGCCCTTCCGTCTGGAAAAGGACGTGGTGGACGCCGAGATCCAGGTCCTGCGGGATCTGGGCGTGGAGTTCATCAATGACACCGAGGTGGGCAAGGACGTCACCATCCCGCAGCTGAGAGAGCAGGGATACAAGGCCTTCTACATCGCCATCGGCGCGCAGGACTCCAACCATCTGAACGTGGAAGGTGAGGACCTGGAAGGAGTCCAGTACAGTCTGGATCTTCTGCGCAAGGTCAATCACGGCTCCGACGAGAAGCTCTCCGGCGACACGGTCGTCATCGGCGGCGGCAACGCGGCCATCGACGCGGCCCGCGCCGCTCTCCGTCTGGGAGACGGCACCGTGAAGATGGTGTGTCTGGAATCCGACGAGGAGATGCCCACCGTTCCCGATGAGAAGGACGAAGCCGTGGAGGAAGGCATTCAGATCGAAAACTGCTGGGGACCCACCCGGATCCTGGGCGAGAACGGAAAGGTCACCGGCGTGGAATTCCGCCGCTGCCTGTCCACCCGGGACGAAGAGGGACGCTTCGCTCCCAAATTCGATGACAGCGAGACCATGGTGGTCCCGTGCAGCAACGTTATCATCTCCATCGGCCAGCATATGGACTGGGGCAAACTGCTCACCGGCACCAATGCGGAACTGACCGAGCGCAACACCATGAAGGTGGATCCCATGACCTACCAGAGCACGGAAGAGGATATCTTCGGCGGCGGCGACGCGGTCAACGGCCCCGGCTTCACCATCGACGCCATCGCCACCGGCAAGCCCGGCGCCATCTCCATCCACCGCTATATCCGCGGTTACCACATGACCATGGAGCGTGAGCGTGAATACCATGCCTACGACAAGGACAAGGCCGACTTCTCCAGCTACGAGGCCATGAAGCGTCAGCGTCCGAAACCGGTCAACGCGGAAACAGCCAAGAAATCCCTGCACGACCTGAGAGGTACTCTGACGGAAGAGCAGATCGCCAAGGAAGCGGAGCGCTGCATGGGCTGCGGCGTATCCGTGGTGGACCCGGAGAAGTGCCTGGGATGCGGCATCTGCTATACCAAGTGTGAATTCGACGCCATCCGTCTGAAGAAGACCCGCGACATCAAACCGCACAAGACCGCTTCCGGCTTCATGCGCGGTGTCGTGTCCAACGTGGTGGTGCGCAAGCTCAAGGGGCTGCAGGATGATTTCGACAGCCCGGCTTCCGACGGTACCGACGCGTCCGATGAGCAGCACACCCATTACTTCGACTGACAGGAGAGAGCGACATGCATGAAATGCCTGTGGTCATGAACGTGGTGGAGATGGTGGATGACTACGCCCGGAACAACGACGTGAAGGAAGTGCGGAAGGTCATCATGGAGATCGGCCAGATCGCCATGGTCATGCCCCACTATTTCCGGAGCTTCTGGGAACCGGTGATCGAGAACTCGGAGTTCTGCAGAAACGCGGAACTGCAGATCGATATCGATCCGGGGATCGGCCGTTGCCGCCAGTGCAGCCACGAATTCAATATCGAAGAGAACAACGGTGTATGTCCCCGGTGCGGAGCGGTGGAGAAATTCGAGATCCTCTCCGGACGGGACGTGCAGATCAAGGAGATCCAGGTGATCTGAGATCCCGGCGGATCTTCCAGGGAAAGGAAGACAGAATGGAACAGTATAAAGTCATCGAGATCAAAGAGAGCGTCTTTGAGAACAACGACCGGGATGCGGAGAGGCTGCGCCAGCAGCTGAAGGAGGAGAAGACCTTTCTTCTGAACCTCATGTCCTCTCCCGGCTCCGGAAAGACCACCACACTCACCCGGACCATCGAGAATCTCCGGGAGGAGATGAATATCGCCGTCATGGAAGCGGACATCGATTCCGATGTGGACGCGGAGACCATTGCCCGCACCGGCGCCAAAACCATCCAGCTGCATACCGGCGGCATGTGCCATCTGGACGCGGACATGACCCGTCAGGGCCTGCGGGAGATGGGCACGGAGGATACGGATCTGGTGGTGCTGGAGAACGTGGGCAACCTGGTGTGCCCCGCGGAATTCGATACCGGCGCGGTGAAGAACGCCATGATCCTGTCGGTCCCGGAGGGACATGACAAGCCCCTGAAGTATCCGCTGATCTTTCAGGTATGCGACGCGCTGATCATCAACAAGATCGACGTGATGCCCTATTTTGATTTCGATCTGGAGAAGGTGAAGGAGTTTGCCCATATGCGCAATCCGGATCTGAAGATCTTTCCCATCTCCGCCAAGACCGGCGAGGGCGTGGACGCCTGGTGCCAGTGGCTCCGGGAACAGGTCCGCGACTGGAATGCCTGATATCTTCCGCGGTGCGCTGTTCGTGACGCGCTGCCATAGATAGTTCCCAACCCCATACCTGAGGGAGGTGCCTGTGAGAGCAGGCATCTCCCTCTCCCTTTTTCGGCCGGATCGGTTGTTCGCGGAGGGGGACTTAGGGTATAATGAGAAGCAGAAAGAACGAGGAGGTGGGAAGATGGATCAGATCATCATCCACGTGGATATGGACGCGTTCTACGCCGCCGTGGAGACGCGGGACGACCCGTCCCTTCAGGGCAAGGCCCTCATCATCGGGTCCCTTCCCACGGAGCGGGGCGTGGTGGCCACCTGCAGCTACGAGGCGCGGGAATACGGCATCCGCTCCGGCATGAGCATCAAGGATGCCTACCGGCAGTGTCCCAACGGCATCTTCATGCATCCCAATTTCGACAAATACCGGGCCGTGTCCCAGCAGCTCCACGAGATCTGGAACACCTATGCCACCGCGTCGGAGTACATCGCGCTGGACGAGGCTTATCTGGACGTGACGGAACAGGCCGGGGACCTGGAGGGCGCCCGGCGCATCGCCCGGCTCATCAAGGAGCGTACCCGGAACGAAGTGCATCTGTCCTGCAGCGTGGGGGTGGCCTATTCCAAGACGGCGGCCAAGACCGCCAGCGAGGAGAAGAAGCCCGACGGGTATTTCGAGATCCCCACGGCGGAGGACTTCGTGGCCCTCATGCGTGACCGGGACGTGAGGGAACTGTACACCGTGGGTCCGAAGACCGCGGAGAAACTGCACTTCTACGGCATCCGCACCGTGGAGCAGATCACCCAGCGCAGGGAGGACGTCATCCGGCTGTTCGGCAAACAGGGACAGTGGATGGTGCGTCTGGCCGCCGGCCAGGACGACCGGAAGGTGGAGCCCTACCGTCCGGAGGACGCCAAGTCCATCAGCCGGGAGATCACCTTCCAGGAGGATGTGGTGGTGCCGGCGGTGCTGGACGACGTACTGTTCCTTCTGGCGCTGTGCGTGGAGAACCGTGCCAGACGGGTGGGCCTCGTGGGAGAAGGCGTGGTGCTGAAGATCACCTACGCGGACATGAAGAAGATCAGCCGCTCCCGTCTTCTGGAGCAGCCCAGCGACGACGCCGTGATCATCTATGAGGAAGCCCGGAAGCTCCTCCGCCAGGTGGAGGACCGGGCGGTGCGCCTCATCGGCGTGGGCATCTATAATCTCACGGAGGAAAAATTCCGCCAGATGAGCTTCGAGGACCTGCTGGGAGATCCGGAGGCGGAACGGCAGGAAAAGAGAAAGGCCCGTTTCCGGGCCCTGGAGGAGCGGTATCATCTGGATTTCGAAGGGCATCTCACGGAGATCTTCCGGGGAGAGACCCTCCACCGCACGGCGGAATACATGCGAAAGCACATCTAAAGGAGGCCAGTCATGAGACACGAGTGCAGGATCACGGTTCTGGAGACCAAGGTGTTTCCGGAACTGCAGGAACAGTATCTGGCGGACCCGAAGTCCGGGCCCTGCCCGTTTTTCAAGAAGGGAGATTCCTTCCTTCTGAAGCGGACGCCCCAGCAGGACGATTTCTACCACCTGATGGAGGGAAAGTTCTGCGGCGAAGCCTGGGACGCGGTGAGCCGCTATGTATACACCGCACTGCAGGGAGGCTCCATCATGCAGGGCTGGACCAACGACGACCGCATGATGATCGCCTGCTGCAACGACGGCACCCGCCCGGTGATCTTTAAGATCGAGCGCATCGACATCCCGGAGAACGGGGAGGAGGAAGAATGGCTCAAAAAACAGGATTTCCGGAATACGGCGGAGGATGCCTATACCGGATAAAAAATACGTGACCGGAGGGGCTGCCGCAGGGCAGCCCTCTTTTTGTATCCGTCCGGCAAAAGGTCTTCATGTTTTCATCGGGAAGTGGTATGATATGGGATAATCAAATTACATGCAAAGGAACGTGCAAAAATGAAAAGAACGATCATTCTTGTCATGACCATACTGACGGCTCTGAGCCTTCTGTTCGTCTCGGCCTGCGGCAAGGCACCGGCGGAGGAGAAGGAGACCCCGGAAGCCACCGCCTCCGCGGCACAGCCGACACCCTCCGCCAGCGAGACCCAGACGGCCGCGGAAGAGGAGGAACCCTATTACGGCATCGCCACCACCGCCCCGCGGGCGGACGTGGAGAAGTTCGCCGCGGAAGTCAAACAGCTCTTCCTGCAGAAGGACTGGGAGACCCTCTCCGGAATGATGGACTATCCCGTGCGCATGTTCGGCGAGACAGACGCCAACAACAAAGAGGAGTTCCTGGCGGCCATGAACGGCCACGAGTTCCCGGACTCCAGCTTCAAAGCCATGGAGAACGAGCCCTGCGACGATCTGTTTGCCAACGGCCAGGGGATCATGCTGGCGGACGGACTCATCTGGTTCCGGGACGTGAACTTTGACGGCATCACCCAGAACGGAACACCGTCCTTCAAGATCATTACGGTCAACACAATCTGAGTATAGAGAGGAATCACATCATGCCATTACATCTGGAAGGAATCTGCAGGAACGGGATCGCTCCGGAAGCGGTCAGCGAGACGGTGGAAGAACTGTACAACACTCCCACCAGCTCCTTTTCCTCCATCAACCGGTTCTATCATCTGCGCACCGAGATGGTGGACGAGAATACCGGGGACACCATCGGCCACTTCGTCCTGTCCGTGATCCGCAACGAGAAGGCGGACCGCAACGACGTGGTGGATACGGACCTGTCCTTCAAAAGCGCCGAGCCGGTGCGTCTGTGGTTTGAGCAGATGGCGGGCCCCACGGTCTACGGAAGCCAGGGCTATGAAGCCATCACCCTGGACGACGACATCGAGGAGCAGTATCTGTATCTGGAGACGGTGAACCGCTACACGGATTACCCGAATCTCAACACCCACGAAGCGGACGTGTACATCTCCGTGTTCCCCACGGAAGTGGCCATGTACGATTCCATGGAGGCCCTCAACGCCGCCACGGGAAAGGAGTACACCGACCGGTTCATTGAAAAATCCGATGACATCTCCTTCCTGGTGGGCACCGTGCAGAGCGTCCGGGACGTGCATGTGGTAAAGGCCAGGCTGGATCTGCAATTCGCGCTGGCGGAAGTGAAGACCGTGCTGGGCACCGTTCCCGTGGCCATGTCACGGGAAGTGTTCGACCTGGACGGCATCGCACCGGGCAAGGTGCTGGCCATGAAGGCCCACATCAGCGCCGATCTGGCCCCCGATGACGTGTTCACCTATCA
>CAJGCI010000075.1 GCA_904501855.1 Oscillospiraceae bacterium
CGATGAGACTAAACAGGATCAGGGCCGTCCAGAAGCGGGGAGTAAGCTTTGTTTTCATCTGCATCCCTCCGGAACCGGGGTCCCCCGGTTCGTTTTTTTATAAAGCTGTAATGATTATAACATATTTTGTGATTTCATCCCATGTTCTTTCCTGTGACCACTCTCACAGTATCTCTCTACGGTTCCGACATTTCCCAGTCTCTTAATAAATCTTAAAAAACAACAATTAGATTAAGTGTAATGGTAAAATTAAGTAATTAAGTTGCTGTTTATGAACAGTTGGCTGACAAGAGAGGAGATGTCAAACAGATGGGTGAACGGGCCGTAATACTGATTGTGGATGATGACAGCAGCATCCGATCCCTGGTTCGGCTTCAGCTGGAAACAGAGGGTTACTCCATCATTGAGGCATCCGGAGGTCTTGAGGCTCTGGAGATCGCAAAAAGCAATCGGGATATCGATCTGATCATCCTGGATATTATGATGCCTGACATCTCCGGAATTGAAATGTGCGAACGACTGCGCGCCTTTTCTGTCGTTCCCGTACTGTTCCTGACAGCAAGGACCCAGCAGGAAGATAAGCTGGCTGCATACAGCATCGGCGGCGACAGCTTTCTGACAAAGCCGTTTCTGAAAGAGGAACTTGTAACAAAGGTCCACTCTCTCCTGCGGCGTTATCTGGTTTACCGTGGCAAAGTCACGGAAGCACAGGGCATCTCCCTGGATCTTGAAAAACGTGTTGTGATGAAGAACGGAGAAAGAGTGGAGATGACCGATCTTGAAATGAGCATCATTTCCTACCTGTTTTCCCGCAAGGGAGAAGTTGTCTCCATTCAGGACATCTATGAAAACGTATGGGGCGAGAGGTTCTTTTCCCAGTCCTCCAACACCGTCATGGTACACATTCTGAATATCCGTAAGAAACTGGAAGATGACGCCGCCAATCCCAAAATCATCCGCACGGTGTGGGGAAAGGGATATCAGCTTGGTTAGGAAAGGCAATCTGAGGATACATGCCGCGCGGACCATCGCACTGGGAGGACTCATTGCTGTTCTGGTCTATACTCTGATCACCACGGTATCCTCAGCCATGATCCGTCATCGTTACTCGGAATTTGGAAGTATCGATGCGCAGAAGACCGCCGAATACGCCATCAGCCTGCAGGACTATGTCACGGAGAAACAAATTCCGTCCCAAGACCGTGAGGCTTTGCGGGTCTGGACCGACCAGCACCGCTATCTTTATATTACCGTGTATAAGGGTGATCTTCCAATTTTGGAAGAAGGATTCTATTACAAGGAAACCTCCAACAGCCGTCACATCAATCCGGTGTTGAAAGCACAGTCTCCCATCACATTCGCCGATGGGACCTTTACCGTTGTATTTGAGGACTATTCCTATATTCGAAAAGCACAGATATGGCAGCTCTTTGCTGCCATTACCGCATTTTGGCCGTTGCTGATAGTGGCTCTGTACTGGATCCGTTTTCTGAGCAGATACATTTCCACTCTGTCGCAGGCTGCCCAGAGGATCAACCACGGTGACCTCCTTACAGAAGTATCCTTGCCTCCCCATGCGTCTCAGGAGATCATTTCTCTGGCTGAGAACATGGATGAGATGCGAGAGACCTTTCTGGACCGCCTCAGCAAGGAAAAAGAACGTTCCCGGTCCAATCAGGAGCTGCTCACCGTCATGTCCCACGATATCCGGACTCCGCTGACAACGCTCATCGGTTATGCGGAGATCATGGACAAGTCACCGGATCTTCCCGAGGAAGAGCGGAAGCAGTATTCCTCCATCATTTATCAACGTGCGCTTCGACTGAAGGAACTGACGGATGAAATGTTCTATTATTTCCTCGTTTACGGCTCTTCCGACATCCAGGTGGATCTGGGGTTTTACAATGCGCAGGTCCTGATCCCGCAACTGCTCAATGACCGTCTTTCCGCATTTCAAGATCTGGATGTGGAGTTCCATACGGAGGGAATCTACTATCCTTTTATCGTTCATACCGATATCTCACTTCTGAACCGCGTGTTTGAGAACATCTTCTCCAACATCCGGAAATATGGCGATCTCACCCATCCCATCTTAATACGGGCGGAACGGAAAGAATACGATTTCATTCATGTGTACATCCGAAACCGCATCCGGGATGAAAGTCATGATGTGGAGAGCACTCATATCGGCACCAAGACATGCACCAAACTCATGGAGCTGCTCGACGGCTCCTTTATCGCTCGGTCGGATGCGGAATACTATACCGCGGAAGTGCTGATTCCCATATCACACACGGCATCGGTGAATGATATTTAATCATGTTTTAAAGAACGAAATCCTGCAGGGATTTCGTTCTTTTTTTATGGACAGCATGTGAAATACCATGCATAATGAGTTTAGAGTGACATGAGAAAGGAGGCCTCTGCCATGACTGTGCGTCTGATCGCTCTGGATCTGGACGGCACTTTGCTTACGGACCGCAAGGATATTCTGTCAGAAACGTTATCCGCACTCACCGCAGCGGGAGAGGCCGGGATCCTGATCGTACCCGCCACCGGGCGTCCCCTCTCCGGGGTCCCCGAGGTGGTCCTCTCGCTTCCTTTTCTCCGTTATCTCATCACATCCAACGGTGCCTTCACATACCGTTACCCCGAAGGAACGGTGCTGCGCCGTCATACGATCTCCCGAATCAGAGCGCTGGAGATTCTGGAGTACCTTGATCACCCGGGTCTTCTCACGGAGATCTTTATCGAGGGTCACGGATTCCATGAACTGGAGACCAACCGTATCATGAATGACCTTTACCGGGGCACACCGCTGGAGAACTATCTTGCCGGAAGCCGCACTATCGTAAATGATCTCTCCGAATATCTGTCCTCACAGCAGTCGGATGTGGAGAACGTCTCCACCCTGTTTCTGGATGCGGATCGGCTGGAGTCCAGTTTCCGGGAATTGTCCGCAGAGAAAGATATCACGGTCGTGCAGTCGGCATCTCATGTACTGGAGATCGGTTCTTCGGAAGCCGACAAGGGAAAAGCCGTTTCCGAACTGGCGTTCTCTCTTGGAATCCCCCGTGAGGAAATTCTGGTATTCGGCGACAGCAACAATGATTTTGGACTGTTCGATGTTGCCGGTACCGCTGTGGCCATGGCAAATGCCACGGAAGAGCTGAAATCCCGCTCCCATCGGATCACTGCCAGCAACGAAGAGGATGGCATCGGCATTGTGATCCGGGAGATTCTGAATCATTAACGGAAAAAGGAGAGCTGTGGGCTCTCCTTTTATTTTGAATATATCTTTTTTTCCGTGATTACAGCATCCATGGACATGTCGGTATCCTCCATGGGTGCTTTCTTCAGTTTCTGTACTTCAAATGCCACCGCAAAAATGCTGCTGTTGCTGCATTTTTTCAGATACCGGTCATAGTATCCGGCTCCCATTCCGATCCTTCCTCCCTGAGGATCAAATCCGGCACAGGGACAGAGGATCAGGTCGATCTCCTCCGGAGAAACGACTTCGGAACAACTCGGATCCGGTTCCCGGATCCCGAAAGCTCCCTTACGGCAGGCGTCCGGATGCTCCGGATGCATTGCCACCATCGTCTCGCTGTCCAGACACACCGGATACGCAATGATCTTCCCTTCGGATTCTGCGATCCGATGAAAGTGCTCCAGCGTTACCTCCGCCCGGATGGCATGGTAGGAGAGGATGGTTTTTGCCCGGGCATACTCCTCTGTCTGAAGAATCCGATCCGTGATCCTGTCCGAGTATTCCATTCTCTTTTCCGGATCCAGCTGTTCCCGCCCGTGAATCGCTTTTCCTCTCAGATACTGCTTCATCACTTTTGGGAAAACCGCTCTCAGCTCTCCTGCCATATATAACGATCCGACCGCTACGACCGGAGAATGATCGGTCTCCAGTGCTTTTCGGATCCCTTCTTCAATCGTATTCGCAGACACCGCCGGGCATCCCATGATCTCCCGGACCTGCTGCAACAGTTCTTCCCCGGGGAGTGCCCGGCTGCTGTTGGGAGTGACACATACAACGGATCCCGCCGTATCCTTCAGAATCTCCAGCATCCGACGGTAATCCTTATCTCCGAGAAATCCCAGCAGAAATGTGATCTTCTCTTTCGGAAACAGTTCTTTCAGATTTCCCGCCAGTGCTTCGATGCACTGCGGATTGTGTCCTCCGTCAAGGAAAAACAGCGGATCTTCTTCCCATAGCATCTCCATGCGTGCAGGCCAGGAGAGGCCGGCAAATCCGTCCGCAACGGCCTCCTCCGGAATCTTCCATCCTCTCGACCGGAGCACCTCCAGCACCTTCAGTGCCACACTGGCGTTGAACAGCTGATACTTCCCGGTAAGAGGGATCCGGTATTCTTTATTATCGTAAACAAACGACTGTCCATGAACATCGGCCGAGCGCTTTGTCAACCGGGACGGATCCGCATGGTAAAGCGGCGTCTTTCTCTCCCGGCAGATCGCGGTGATCGTGTCTTCCACTTCTGTCTCATTGGGATACAGCACAACATCGCTTCCGGTCTTGATAATACCGCCTTTTGTCGCGGCGATCTTTTCCAGGGAATCACCCAGATATTCCGTGTGCTCCAGACTGATGTTGGTGATCACGGCCACTTCCGGTGCCGGGATCACATTCGTGCTGTCCAGTTCTCCTCCCATACCTACTTCCAGAATGACGATATCGCACTGCTCTGAAAGAAAATACAGCATGGCAATGGCGGTGGAGATTTCAAACTGACTGGGATGATCCTCCATCTGTTCCGCCTGTTCCCTTACCTGCTCCGTAAACGATGCAAGTGCATCCGGCCGGATCCATTCCCCGTTTACCTGAAATCGCTCACAGAAACTCATCAGATGGGGAGAAGTATATAAACCTGTCCGATATCCCGCCTGCCGGAGGGCAGATTCGAGCATCGAACAGGTACTTCCCTTTCCATTGCTGCCGGCAACATGAATGAATCGCAGTTTTTTCTGCGGATCTCCCAGCCGTTTCAGCAGCTCCGTGGTGCGCTCCAGTCCCAGCCGGGTAGTGCTCCACGTTTTGGTCTCAATATATTCTATGGCTTCTTCATAAGTCATGTCTCGTTCCTCGGGTCAATAGGCAAACTCCACCGTCCGTCTCGCGGCTTCCGCAGTATGGGATACCAGCATCGCACTGCTGATGTTTCCGATTCCGCCGGGAACCGGAGAAATCGCTCCAACGATGTCGACGACGGCATCAAAATCCACATCTCCCACGATCTTCTGTTCATCTTCCAGCCAGTTGATCCCGACATCCAGAATGATCTGCCCCGGAGAAACGCAGTCACGTCCCACCATTCTGGGAGAACCGGCCGCCGCGATGATAATATCCGCTTTCCGCAGTTCCTCCGCCAGATTCACTGTATGAGAATGACAGATGGTCACCGTTGCATTGGCACGGAGGAGCATCATGGACACCGGTCGTCCGATAACCGGGCTGCGTCCGAGCACAACGACTTTCTTTCCGTCCAGCGGGATCTTGTAATACTGAAGCATGCGCATACATGCTTCAGCCGTGCAGGGCGGATACCCGACGTTTTTACCCGTATATACACCGCCGCTGGAAAGCATGGTGATCCCGTCCACGTCTTTCTTTGCCTTTACTGCCTCGCAGATGGTAAACTCATTGAGCTTCTTCGGCACCGGGCGGAAGACCAGGATCCCGGAAACATCGACATCGGAATTGAGTTGTCCGAGCTTTGTTGTGATCGTGTGCTGTTCCACATCTTTGGGAAACACTTCCAGAGAGGTCTCAAGTCCCAGTTTCTCGCATCGCTTCATAATGGCATTCTGATAAGAGATGTCATCTGGTTCATTCCCGATACGGATCATGGAAAGATGCGCCACGACATTGTAGTTATACAGTGCCTGAACGATCTGTTTAGTTTTCTTGTCGATCTCATCTGCCACGGGACCGCCGTATAAAATCTCTGCACTCATGATGAATCCACGGCAGCAGTCTGCTGAAGACCGCTGCCGTATTTCTCCTTATCGTAATATCAGAACAATCCGGAAATGACACCGTTTGCATCCACGTCGATCCGCTCTGCTGCCGGGACTTTCGGAAGTCCGGGCATGGTCATGATATCTCCGGTAAGTGCCACGATAAATCCGGCACCTGCCGAGACCTTCAGATTGCGGACTGTGATCATGAAGTCTTTCGGTGCTCCCAGCTTCAGGGGATCATCGCTGAAGCTGTATTGTGTTTTTGCCATGCAGATGGGCATCTTGCCAAATCCCATCTCTTCCAGCTGCTGCAGCTGTTTTTCTGCAGCGGGAGTAAGGGTCACGCCATCCGCATGATAGATCTTGGTAGCAATGACATCGAGTTTTTCACGAATCGAAAGCTCAGTATCATAGCTGAATCGGAAATCATTGGGTTCTTCGCAGAGACGGATCACTTCTTCTGCCAGTGCCAGACCGCCTTCGCCGCCTTTTCCCCAGACTTCGGAGATCGCTACATTCACACCGTATTTGCGGCATTCCTCCGCCACAAGATCCAGTTCCTTCTTTGTATCGGTGGGGAATACATTTACTGCGACAACACAGGGCAGCTGATACACCTTGGTGATGTTCTCCACATGCTGAAGCAGATTGGGGATTCCGGCGCTCAGTGCTTCGCAGTTCTCCTCATTCAGTTTGTCTTTTTTCACACCGCCGTGATGCTTCAGTGCACGGACAGTGGCAACAACGACGACGGCAGACGGCTTCAGTCCTGCCATGCGGCATTTGATGTCCAGGAATTTCTCCGCTCCAAGATCGGCGCCGAAGCCTGCTTCCGTTACCGCATACTCGCCAAGCTTCATGGCGATCTTTGTTGCAGTGATGCTGTTGCATCCGTGAGCGATATTGGCAAAAGGACCGCCGTGTACAAATGCCGGAGTTCCTTCCAGAGTCTGTACCATGTTGGGCTTCAGAGCATCTTTCAGCAATGCTGTCATTGCTCCGGCTGCCTTCAGCTGTCCCGCGGTTACGGCCTCTCCGCTGTAGGTATAGCCGACGATGATGCTGGACAGTCTTTCCTTCAGATCGGTAATATCCCGTGCAAGGCACAGGATCGCCATGATCTCGGAAGCAACGGTAATATCAAAGGAATCCTCGCGAGGTGTTCCATTGGGCTTTCCTCCAAGGCCGATCACGATGTTTCTCAGCTGACGGTCATTCATATCCACGGCGCGGTGCCATGTGATTCGTCTGGGATCGATATTCAGCGCATTGCCCTGATGGATGTGATTATCCAGCATGGCAGCCAGCAGGTTGTTGGCTGCTCCGATCGCATGAAAGTCTCCGGTAAAATGAAGATTGATGTCTTCCATGGGAACTACCTGAGAGTACCCGCCGCCGGCAGCGCCGCCTTTCAGTCCGAACACCGGACCGAGCGAGGGCTCGCGAAGTGCCACGATGGATTTCTTTCCCAGTCTGCGAAGAGCATCCGCCAGGCCGACAGTCGTCGTTGTCTTTCCTTCTCCCGCAGGAGTAGGATTGATGGCGGTCACGAGTATCAGTTTCCCATCCGGATCATTCTGACGGTCATCCAGAAGCTTCAGATCGATCTTCGCTTTATATCGTCCGTACTGTTCCAGATAGTCCTCTTCCACTCCGGCGACTTCCGCGATCCTGCGGATGTCTTTCATCTCACACGCCTGTGCAATCTCAATATCCGATTTAAATCCCATTGCAGTCTCCTCATCAATTCTTAAGGTAAAGTTCTTTCTTTATCCCTGTATCTGCTAATGGTAATAATATATCACAATTCCCATGGTCAGTCATTAAATGATGTACTGAAAAACCACCGTGTTTTCCTTTCTTTCTATGGCAAAATTCCACATCCTTAAGAAATGGATCGTTTTCTTCTATTGCAGACAATGTAGCAGATACAACAGACACCGGGTGCTATAATAAAATCAACAGTACAAAAATGCATAAAAAAACTTCAATTACATACAATTCTGAAATGGGGGTATTACTGTGAAACAGTTAAGCAACGAACTTCACTGGCCGGATCTCAAGAAAGATACCATCGACCAGTTATATCTGTACTCGATCTGCACGGATGACCGTCTGGAAGTGCCGGCTAAAGAGGGCGGATTCCTTTGCTATTCCGTAAAATCCTGCTTCCCGGATCCAGGCATGTGCGATCTGGAGGACGTTTTCTTTGATCCCAAGTTCCGTGAATCCGGACACAGCATGCAGTTCCTCTTCGGACAGCTGCACTGCATCCACAATGGTGATTATGATGTTCCTCTCTCAGCTCTCCGCATCAAATATGACGGAAGCGCGGAAGGAACAGAATGGCTTCCGGAAGAGGATACTGTCACATTCCAGAAGACCGTTGCCATGGCTCTTGCCTCCCGAATCATCAAACTCAACGAGGACGGCTCCTGCAGTATTCTTCCCCGCATGGTCGTTCCCCGTGTTTACGAAGGCCTCAAAATGGGCTGACCCTCCTCCCTTATACGAAAAAACGATCGCCGTTTGGCGATCGTTTTTCATTTAATGATAGTCCAGATATTTGACGACCTTCCGGGCTTCATCGGTAAGCTCGAATTTTTTATACATTTCGATCCGTGTCTTCTGTGCCCTGTCATCGGTTTCCTCGATCAGCTTAGTGAAATCCCGGAATACATCTGCTTCCATCATGCAGGGCACCTCGATCTCGTGATCGGAGATGGCTGCGCTGGTAAACACGGGAACAGAAGTTCTCGGCAGGTTCAGAAACTCCGCTTTGGTAATGAAATCTTTCATCCGGATCTCCTGGCTGCCATATTTTTCGTCAAACGCTTTCTGGAGTTCCAGCAGATAAATATCTCCGAACTGGCGAAGATTGCGAATATGAACGGATCGGAATTTCTTGAATCCA
>CAJGCI010000076.1 GCA_904501855.1 Oscillospiraceae bacterium
CCTGGAGTCCTTCGGGCGCTTCATCCCCAACACCGCCATGCTGGGCGCACTGTGCAAAGTGACCGATTACTTTGACAAGGAAATGCTGTTCCGCCACATCGTGGAGATGTTCGGCGAGTCCAATCTCAAGGCAGCTCAGGAATCCTACGATTCCGTTGTCTGCTACGAGCTGTAAGGGAGGAAGAGAAATGACCGAGAAAAGATACATCACTCCGCTGGGCGGAGACGGGATCTACTGCCTGGACACCGCGTCCTGGCGTTCCGTCCGTCCGGTAATGGATAAGACCAAATGCATCAACTGCGGCATCTGCCTGACCATCTGCCCGGTAGGTTCCGTATACGGAGAAGGCGATCAGTACCTGATCTCCTACGATTACTGCAAGGGCTGCGGCGTCTGCGCCGTGGAATGCCCGAAGAAAGCCATCGATATGGTCCCGGAGGTGAAGTGAGATGTCGAAAATTGTTTCCATAACCGGTAACGACTGCGCCACACAGGGTGCAGCACTGTGCAGACCGGATGTCATAGCCGCGTATCCCATTACCCCGCAGTCCCATGTGGTGGAGGGCCTGGCGGATCTCATCTACAACGGAAAACTGGACTCCGAAATGGTCCAGGTGGAATCCGAGCATTCCGCATGCAGCGTGGTGCAGGGTGCTGCCGCCGCCGGCGGCCGCGTGTTCACCGCCACCAGCGCCCAGGGCCTGGCTCTGATGTATGAACCGTATTTCCGCATGAGCACCCTCCGTCTGCCCATGGTGATGGCACTGGCCACCCGTGAGATGACCTCTCCGGAGACCATCTGGAGCGGCCAGCAGGATGCCATGAGCGTCCGTGACGCCGGCTGGATCCAGATGTTCTGCGACTCCAACCAGGAGATCCTGGACATGATCATCCAGGGCTACATGATCGCCGAAGACGAGCGGATCCAGATCCCCGTGAACGTCTGCTACGACGGATTCTACTCCTCCCATCTCGTGGAGCGGGTGGAGATCCCGGATCAGAAGGACGTGGATGAGTTCCTGCCGGCACTGGCGATCCCCGCGAAGCTGGATCCCAAGACGCCTCAGGCACTGGATCCCATGACGCCGGGCGAATACATGCTCCATTTCCGCAAGGATCATCTGGAGACCATGAAGACCGTGCTGGAAGTCCTGGAGGATGTGGACAAAAAATTTGAAGAGAAATTCGGACGCAGCTACGGCGGCGCCATTGAAGAATACCGGACCGAGGATGCCGATGTGGTGCTCCTCACCGTAGGCGGCATGACCGGCGCCGGCAAGGACGCCGTGGATCTCGCCCGGGAAGAGGGGATCAAGGCCGGTCTCATCCGGATCCGCTATGTGCGTCCCTTCCCGGCGGCGCGTATCGCCAAGGCACTGGAAGGCAAGAAGGCCTTCTCTGTGGTGGACCGCAGCGTCTGCTTCGGCTGGTCCACCGGCCCCATGTACATGGAGACCTGCGCCGCCGTGGCGGATGCCGACGAGAAATACTGCCACTTCTCATCCGTCGGCGGTCTGGGCGGAGCGGATATCTCCGTGGAACACATGCTGGACACCATTAAGATGCTGGAAGCGCAGAAGGATCAGCCCGGTGCCAAAGACACCAACTGGCTGATGATGGACTAAGGGAGGAGAACACGATGAGCTATATTACGACTTTGCGTGATGCACCTCAGGTGCTCACAAACGGAACTTCCGCTTGTCAGGGCTGCGGCGGCGAGCTGATCATGCGCAAGATCATGCAGCTGGCCGGCACCAATTCCATTTTCGCCGTGCCTCCCGGATGCATGGCCGGCGCCGGTGCCGTAGGCTGGAGAGAACAGAACGGCTGCCGCGCACCCATGCACATCCCTCTGCTGGATAACACCGCGTCCTTCCTGACGGGCGTGTCCCAGCTCTATCAGAGAAAGGGAAGAGGCGACGTCAACATCATCGGCATCGCCGGCGACGGCGCCACCGCGGACTGCGGTTTCCAGAGCCTCTCCGGCGCGGCGGAACGCAACGAGAAATTCCTCTATGTCTGCTACGACAACGAAGGATATATGAACACCGGCTATCAGAGAAGCTCCACCACCTCCCACGGCTCCAAGACCTCCACTACGCCTACCGGCTCTGTCATCAACGGCAAGCAGCAGAACTCCAAGTACCTGCCGCTGATCATGGCCATGCACAACGTGGAGTACTGTGCCACGGCGTCCCCCTCCAATATGGCGGACTTTACCCGGAAGGTACAGCGGGCCATCGAGGCATCCAAGGAAGGATTTGCCTACCTCCATGTCTTCTCTCCGTGCCCCACCGGCTGGGCCTTCAAGCCTGACCAGAGCATCCGCGTGGCGGACCGGGCCGTAAAGAGCAACATGTTCCCCCTGTGGGAGTGTGACAAGGGCAGCTTCAAGCTCAACTTCGTCAATAAGAACCCCATCACCATTGACGAATTCGTCCAGGGGATCGGGAAATTCAAGAAACTGCAGCCGGAAGACATCGCCATCCTCCAGGCCTGTGCCGATGAACGGTACGAACAGGTCCGGAAGCTGTGCGAAGCATAAGAAACAACGAGAGAGAACCCCCAAAAAAGAAAAAGGAGAAAATCTCAATGAACAAACAGAAAGTATCCCTGGCGACCTGTTTCGCTGTTGCCAGCGCCTGGTTCGGCACCCACTGCGGAAGCGGTTTTGCCACCGGCGCCCAGGCCACATCCTTCTGGGTGAAATTCGGAGCCCACGCCGTGTACCTTCCGGTGATCTCCGTGCTGATCATGGCGGTCGTCGCCGGCATCATGTGGGAGATCTGCCGGGTATATCAGGCCAAGAACTACCGCGATTTCGCCAATGCGCTGTTCAATCCCTATCAGAAGATATTCGGCACCATCTATGAGATCCTGTTCATCGCCATCATGGTAATGGGCGTCAGCTCCGTATTCGCCGGCGCCGGTGCGCTGCTGCAGAGCTGGCTGGGCATCAGCTACGTCATGGGCGTCATCCTCACCATCGCGCTGACGGTCCTTCTGACCATGTTCGGTTCCAAGGTGATCCTCAATTCCGCATCGGTGCTGTCCACCATCCTGATCATCGTCATCACCATCTGCACCATTTTCGGAATGTCGGCACCGGATGCCCATCTGGGCAAGGTCGTGTCCGGCTGGGAGACGGAGTACTCCGCCCTTCCCGCGGTCTGGAGCGCCATCCTTTATGCCAGCTTCCAGTGCGTCATCCTGGGCGCCACCGCGAATCTGGTGGGCGGTTTCAGGTCCTCCCGGGACAGCAAGACCGCCATGGGCTTCGGATTCCTGATGAACGGTGCCATGATGGTCCTTCTGACCTACATGCTGCTGGCCTTCTATCCGGAGACCACGGAAGAGACCCTGCCGGTGCTGGCCGCCCTTCAGAAGATGGGCATGCCCTGGCTGACATGGTCCTATTCCCTGATGCTGTTCCTGGCATTCCTTACCACGGCCATCTCCTGCATCGGATCGCTGGTCACCCGGTTTGAAGTCATGGCGGAAAAAGCCATTCCCAAGCAGACTCTGCGCCGGTTCCTCTTCTCTGCCGTCATCATTCTGGTATGCTTCGGCATCGCACAGTTCGGTCTGCTCAATATCATCAAAAAAGGATATAGTGCAGTGGGTTACCTCGGCGTTCCCTTTGTGATCCTGCCGGTCCTGTTCATCGGACCGAAACGGATCCGGGAAGGCAGAAAAGCCGGAAAGGCTTCCGCCGAGTAAGGCCCCGTCATCTCAAAAAGTGCCCTTTCCTTATTCCAAAGGGCACTTTTCTCCCGAAAGACGGGGACGATATATATCAGTTATTTGAGGAGAGATCGATATGAAGATAGTAATGTACGGGTCCGGGGCAGCCGGCAGCGTCTTCGCTTCCTATCTGAAGCGGGGCGGTGCCGAGATGATCCTCATCGACCGTTATGAAGAGCATATGAAAGCAGTCCGGGAAAAAGGCATGACCTTCACCATCCACGCCAATGACGGCACCGGATACAAGGATCATGTGGAACAGCTGGAGGGCTGGCGGACCTATACCAGCAGCGCCGACTGCGCCGCCGCGGAAGGAACGGTGGATGTCATCATATTCATGACGAAGGCCACCCAGCTGGGCCTTGCCCTGCAGGAAGCCGCCCCGGTCATCGGGGAGGAGACCGTGGGGGTCTCCCTGATCAACGGTCTGGGCAACGATGACGAGATGCTGAAGGTGTTTCCGAAAGACCGTACCGTCATCGGCTCCGGAGTCATCGGCACCCATCTGCTGGGACCGGGCTCCTGCATGGCGGAACCGGCCGCCGGCACCATGATGAATTTCGGCGGCATCCAGCGCAGCGAACTGTCCGACCGGGTATGTCAGGCACTGTATGACTATTTCCAGGCCGGCGAGTGCAACGGCGCCTGGAGAAAAGACGACATCTACAAATTCATCTGGAACAAGATCGCCGTCAACTGCTCCTGCAACACGGTATGCGCCGTGCTGCGTCTGAAGATCATGGAGATCGACGCCGATCCCTACGGACGGGAACTGTTCCATCAGGTGATCCGGGAAGTATGCCAGGTGGCCACGGCCCGCGGCGTGCCCATGGACGCGGACGAGTTTATCCGCACCACCTTCGTGGACGTGGTGGAGAATACGGGAGACTATTACACCTCCATGGGACAGGACGTGTTCCAGAACCACCGTCAGACCGAGATCGACGTGCTCAACGGCAAGATCTCCGAGTACGGCAAACAGTATGGCATCCCGACGCCTGCCTGCGATATCCTGACGCTGGTGATCCGGACCATTCAGAATAACTACGACAAGCAGTACTCCTGAACGGAAAGGAGAGACCTATGGACTACAAGATACTGGTCATGAACTTCGGATCCACCTCCACGAAGCTGGCCTATTACGTGAACGACCGCTGCGAAGACAGCGTCAATCTCCGGCATGATCCGGAGGTGATCCGGCAGTATACCGACTACAATCAGCAGTACGACCTGCGGAAGCAGGCCATCCTGGATTATCTCGACGGCAAGGGCATCGCCCTGTCCGACCTGGATGCCATCGCCACCCGGGGCGGGCAGACCGAACCCATCGTCGGCGGCACCTACGAAGTCAACGAGGCCATGGTGGCGGAGACGAAATCCGGAAAGTACGGACATCATGTCTGCAATCTCGGCCCCTGGATCGCCTACGATCTGAGCCGGCTGAGCGGCAGGGCGGTTCCCGTGACCACAGATACCCCCACTACCGATGAGATGGAGCCGGTGGCGAGATTCTCCGGACTCAAGGAGATCCCCCGGGTCTCCTGTGTGCAGGCCCTCAATACCAAGGCCATGGCCCGGTATTATGCCAAACAGCAGGGGAGACCCTTTGAAGACGTCCGTGTCATCACCGTCATGCTGGGCGGCGGCATCGGCGTATGCGCCATCCGGGACGGCCGGATGGTGGACGCGCCGGACGGACTGGAAGGGGAAGGTCCCTTCTCCAACAACCGCTGCTGCACCGTTCCCGTGGGAAGACTGGTGAAACTGTGCTACTCGGGACAGTATACCGAGGAGGAGATGATCCGGCACATCAACGGCGAGGCCGGCCTCATGGCCTATCTAGGCACCACAGATATCCGCCAGATCATGAAGGATATCGAAAACGGGGATGCCTATGCCGAACAGGTGATGGACGCCATGTGCTATCAGACGGCAAAGGAGATCGGCGCCATGGCCACCGTACTGGAAGGGCGCGTGGACGCCATCCTGCTTATCGGCGGCATGGCTAACGTGGACTTTATCTGCGAGCACATCCGAAAACGGGTGGAGTTCATCGCACCGGTGGTGATCCTGCCGGGAGAGCGGGAGATGGAGGCTCTTGCGGAAGGCGCGTACCTGGCACTGACCCAGGCCGTCCCGCTGCTGCAGTTTGAACCGAAGGAGGAGACGTAATGTATCGGAATTTCAAGGAACTGATGGACCATCTGGCCACTGTGACCGACAAAAAGACGGTAGCCGTCGCGGCCGCAGGGGACGAGGAAGTCTTAAAATGCGCCTCGGAAGCACGGAAACTGGGCGTTGCCAATTTCGTGCTGCTGGGAAACGGGGAGACGATCCGTTCCGTCCTGCAACAGCTGGGAGAAGATCCGGATCAGTGGACCATTGAGGAAACGGCCAGCGACAAGGCCGCGGCGGAACGGGCCGTGGCACTGGCCAGTGAAGGGAAGGCAGACGCCATCATGAAAGGCCTTCTTCCCACCGCGACATTTCTGCGCGCGCTGTTCAACAAGGAGTACGGCCTCGTGCCGCCCAAGACCGTGGTCAGTCAGGTGACGGTGACGGAGTATCCCGGCGAAGACCGGATGATCCTCATCACGGACTGCGCCATCAACGTCGCTCCGGAATACGCCGATAAAGTGAACATTTTGAACAACGCCGTCTCTCTGGCCCACCGCATGGGCATGGAATGCCCGAAAGTCGCGTGCCTGGCACCGGTGGAAGTGATCAACGACAAGATGCCCGAGACCGTCGACGCGGCCGCACTGGCAAAGGCGTCCCAGCGGGGACAGATCCGCGGGTGCGTGGTGGACGGCCCCCTGGCCTTGGACAATGCCCTTTCCGAGGAAGCGGCCAAGGTCAAGAACATCAGCGGAGAAGTGGCGGGACACGCGGATATCCTGCTGGTCCCGGATCTGGCTGCCGGCAACATCCTGGACAAATCCCTGCGGTACTTTGCGCACCTGAGCACCGGCAGCGCCGTCATCGGCGCCCGGGTCCCGGTGATCATGACCTCCCGGTCCGATACGGCGGAAGGAAAACTGCACGCCATCGCCCTGAGCGTCCTGTAAAAAACGAAAACACGAATGTGCCGGCATAAGACCGGCACGGATCAGATAATGAGGTATGATAATATGAAAAACTATCCGAAATTCACCGCTGCGGCGGTACAGGCGGCACCGGTCTTTTTAAACGCGGAAGCTTGCGCGGACAAGGCGGTGGCGCTCATCAAGGAAGCGGCCGATCACGGCGCCAAGCTCATCGGGTTCCCGGAGGGCTTCATTCCCGGTTATCCCTGGTGGATCTGGCTGACCGATCCCGTCAGCGGTTCCAAACTGCAGCAGAAACTGATGGAAAACGCCGTGGAGATCCCCGGACCGGAAGTGCGGAAGATCAGCCGCGCCGCCCGGGAGAACAAAATCTATGTCTGCATTTCCGTCAGCGAGAAGTGCGGCGGATCGCTGTTTTTGACCCAGCTTTGGTTCAATCCCGCCGGTGACCTCATCGGAAAGCACCGGAAGCTGAAGCCCTCCGGCGGCGAGCGCCTCATCTGGGGCGACGGCGAGGCCAGCATGATGCCGGTCATGGATACCGAGATCGGACGTCTGGGCGGACTGCAGTGCTGGGAGCACTGGGTGCCACTGAATATCCAGGCCATGAACTCGCAGAACGAACAGGTCCACGTGGCCTCTTGGCCGTGCTTTGTGCCCGGTGACGAGGCGCTGACCTCGGAGGCACCCAATGAAGTGGCCTCCCGCTACTACGCGTTGGCAACTCAGTCCTTCGTCATTGCCAGCACTCAGATCCACACCAAGGAGATCGACGACATGATGGGCAATCTGCCGCCCTACAGCGCTTTCGTGGAATACGGCGGCGGTGCAGCGGCCATCTTCGGACCCAACGGCAAGCAGCTCACGGAGAAACTTCCGAAGGATGCGGAGGGACTCGTGTATGCTGAGCTGGATCTGGAAAAACTGGTGGACTGCAAATACCAGATCGATCCTGCGGGACATTATTCCAATAAGACCCTGACCATGACCGTGGATCGCCGGTCGAAGGCCGTGGCCACCTTTGTAGGTGAGGAGTCCGCAGAAAGTATGAAATTTGACGCAATCCAGACGGAAGAATGAAATCCTTCCATACCTAAACCTAGATGCCTCTCATGGTGTTATTGCATCATGAGGGGCATCACCTTCGTTTCAGAAGTCCTTTCTGCTGGTCAGCCGCGCTGTTAGCGCTATCATCGGGGATTCGGTTTGGTATTGAGAAGGCAAAATAACACTTTAGGGAATATTTCTCGTGATATTGCAGAGAAATGTTCCCTAATTTCGCTTGGGCGCCCGGCGAGCGCACGTTCTAAAGGGTGAAAGTTCCGAGACCGCCCGGCAGTGGGAAGGTCATAGCCAAGACCAAGGGTGTCCATCGCGAGGTGGACTCTGAAGGAAGGTGGAGGCAAAACGCTGACCCGACGAACAGGAATCATGTCAGGCTACAAACGAGGGTATGGCCGGTTCTGTTCTGGCATTTAGTGGGAACTGCTGTTTGGTCAGTTTCCCGGGGGGTGCGGTGATTTCCTGACAGTATCTACCGACTCTGTCATTCTCTAAAAAATCATCAGCGGTCACAATGGCTTGTACGAAGTCGGAATTGCTATTGCTGACCAGACCGATACATGTGACTATAGTTGGATGGATGGCATATCTCATGTTGGTTGAGACTGTTAAATCATGTATTTTGTGGAGGATGCTGTCCCTGTCCTTGGCTGTGATGGTATATTCTGTTTGCGAATATTTCATCTCACACAGGTTGATAACTTGGTCTTTCCGAACAATCATCAGATCAATCTGCGACCCATGAAGCCCTTTTTCCGGATCCGTCCCGCATCACGCCGCACATGGGATGGAAGGGCATGGAGACCCGTCAGCGTCTGGTAGGGGTCATTTCGGATAACATCCGGGGATTCTTTGAGGGACATCCGGTGAATATCGTTTCGGAATGAGCGCGTTTTTATCCACAAATATC
>CAJGCI010000077.1 GCA_904501855.1 Oscillospiraceae bacterium
ACGTTTTCGAGATAACCAGCAATGTTCTTTGCTGCGCTTGTTATGGTAGTACCGTTTCCGCATTTCTTGTCGATAGTGGAAGCCTGATCGCAGTTTGCCCCGATCACGTTTCCGCCATGTTTCTTGGCAGCTTCTGCCACAGAGGTATACACGCTTCCATCGGAGACCATGACGATCTCCGTTCCGTTCTCGTACCATTCAGAGACAGCGGCAGTCAGCTCATCCGTTCCGACAATATCCTTGGAGAGCGCATATTGAATGAAGACTTCCGCACCGGAATCTCCAACCGCGAGATCCGCACCCTGCACGAATCCGCTCCCGTAACGGCGGGAGGATTCGGAATCGGTTCCGAGAAATCCCAGACTGGAAAATCCCATTTTTACCGCAGCATAACCGGCAAGAAAACCGGCCAGTTCTTCCTGAAAATCGCCACAGGTGACATTCTCCCAGTGATAGTAATCTTTAACGGTCCAGGAATCCGGATTCCCGTCATATTTATCGCCCAGAGTGGAAGAAAGCATAGCCGCTGGAGAGACATCCAATGCGACAAACTTGACATCCGGGTAAAGCTCGGACGCTTCGGTTACCGCACGGGCAAAGGAACTGCCCGGCAGTACCAGAAGATTACAGCCTTCCGACACTGCAGCGGCGATGGCAGCAAGGTGTGCTTCCGTGGAATTCTCCTCCGATTTATAAAAAGCGAAATCGATATGATTGTCATCACAGAAATCACGGCATACTTCGTAGACCGTCTGATTATATCCCTGATCGGAAATATCTCCGAAGGCAGAGATCACTGCGGCCTTGACATATCCCTGCTCCGTAGATACGACGGAGGCCGGATCATCTACGCCGGACGGTGAAAGACCGCAGGCACACATCAGGATGAGCATGCTCAGTGACAACAAAACAGTCAGAATTCTTCTCATGAATACAACTCCTAATCGAAGAGGTTTCGAATTTTTAAACAGTATACCATACCCAGAGAAAACAAAAAAGATGAGATGTATCATGACTGCCGGATACATCTCATCAGTGGTTATATGCAGACAACGGGAGAGGCGGCTGAGGGAAATAAGATAAGGATGAAGGAAGACAGCCGAAGTAGAGGGAGGTTTTATAAACCGTTGTCAGTGCATTCTATTGTGTTAGTAGTGACTAACTATAGGCATAAGATAACACTTTACGTGATGTCTGTCAATATTTTTTTGAAAAAGAAACTGCAGAAGCACAAAATTCACTTCTGCAGTTGAGAATCATCACTCATTGGATTTCAGACTCTGAACCATATCGATATCCCGTATCTTGCGGTTCAGGAATATCGTTACCAGATAAGAAACGATAAAAGTCCCGGCTGCCGCAATCAGATAGGAAGGGAGTTTGATGTGGGCCGCGAAATCATAGACGTCACCAATGGCCTCCTGGAATATAAAGTCTGTGATAAAATAGCCGAGAGGAAGTCCGATGATAATCGCAACTACAGTAATCCACAGATTCTGCTGCCGGAAAAGCCGTCCGATCTTGGAATCGGAAAAGCCCAGTACTTTCAGAGTGGCAAACTGATAATCCTTTTCGGAGAAAGAGAGGATTCCCATATTATAGAGGATTACCACAGCCAGGACAGCCGCGAAGAATATGATCAGAAGGATCATGGAGTTCATGGTCGCCAGCATATCATTGACGCCATCGGAGACCGCGTCAATGCTCTGAATCGTGGATACACCGGGGATCGACTGCCCCTGGATATCCTCATCAGTATATGCCGAATCCGGATAATAGGGGATGCCAAGCCGCTGATAATAATACCGCGTCATGGTCATATTCTGGTTTTGAGGATCCCGATTCAGCCCGATGATCTCCGACTGGAATATATTATCAAGTCCGTTGATCCGCCAGGTAATGGTATCTCCGATCTGATATCCGTGAAGCTTGGCGAATTTTCTTGTTACATACACTCCGTAGGAGGACAGCTTCATCGGCTTATTGCGGGCATTCAGGATCTGAATACTGCCTTTGGAATCATCCACATAGGCGCTGGTTACGATGGCCCCTTCATCCGGATCGTCCACTTCGATATTCAGGGACATGCTGGTATGATCCGTATAGGTTTCAAACAGATCCATCAGTTCCGGGACTGTGATGGAAGGAGAGAGATTCATCCGATACTCATAGTGGTTGATGTCATTCAGCTCCAGCTTCAGATAGTTATGAATGGAGTCCCGCATTCCGAGACCGGCGACCATCAGGATCATACAGCCGGCGATTCCAACCAGCGTTGTGATAGTACGTGCTTTGTTTCGCAGAATATCCCGAAGATTCCAGCGAGTGGCAAAGGAATACGAGCGGAAGCGTTCTCCGGTGGTGAAACGGAGACTTTTCTGCTGAACCTTCGGCCGTTCTACCCGGAGAAGCTCTGCCGCAGGCTGGTGTAACAGTTTCCTCGCCGTGAGATAGCTGGCAACGCAGGTCAGAACGATGCATAGGACAAAGATGAAATAGGAACTGGGATTGATTGCGTTGGACCATCCAGGGACTTCATAGTATTCCATTTCCATCCCCAGGAAGAAATGCCCCAGTCCGAAATAGCCCAAAAGCAGGCCGCAAATGCCGCCCAGGATGCTGAGGATCAATCCGTAGGAGATATAGTGCCACGTGATGGCTCTGGTAGAATACCCCAGCGCTTTCATAGTGCCGATCTGCATCCGTTCCCGGTGAACCACGCGGGTCATGGTGGTGATGACACTGAGAAGCGCTATGAAGATGAACAGACCGGAAAAGATACCGACATAGGAGTCTCCTTCTTCGATCTCCCGCTGATAACCACCTTCCGACGGTTCGTCATGGATGTCCATGACCATCTGGGCATTTGCGACTTCGTCCCGAATTGCGGAACGAAGCGCATCGGCATTCTCTGTGGAATCCAGATCCACCATGATGGAGGTGTAGGTATCACGGGTGATCCCTTCCTCAGAGAGGAATGCATCCGTCATCATGGAAGAGGGGAGATAGAGAAATCCGTAATCGGTATGAGATGGGAAGATTTCGGTCTCGTCTTTTGTGTCATACACATGATCTGGAACATTGCACAGTCCGAGGACCGGTGCTGTAATGTCTAGTGCCTGATAGGTGATATGCAGTGTGTCTCCAACGTCAATGCCGGCATTTTCCGCATAGAAAGAATCCAGCCAGAAACCGGTCTTGTCCTTCCCGTAAGGTTCTCCTTCCACAATATGGATGCGGCAGATGTCGTTGGTGGAGATGAAATTCAGTTCGGCCTTGTGATTGTCAAAATCTTCAATATTGGCAAGGACCGTATATTTGCCCTCTGCGTTCAATACATGATTCATGCCTCGGATCTGCTCCAGATCATCGCAATCCAGCTCACCATAGGCATCCAGATCCTGTAGATTGCATTCCTCATAAAAACGGTCGGCAGAGGCGCGCATACCCAGCATATAGGATTCGATACCCGTGTAGGCCATAACACCGATGAGGATCATCAGAAAAATCGTAATGAACTGGGGAATATTTCTGCGGATATCCCGCACCATTTTTTTGTGAAGCACCATTACCAGCTCACCTCGGAAATGGCCTTCGGTGCCGGTTTCAGTTCATTGGACTGAACCTTTCCGTTTTTCAACCGGATCACCCGGTCCGCAATCTCTGCGATCAGAGTATTATGGGTGACCACGATGACGGTTGTTCCGTTCTTTGTCTGGTCACGCAGCAGCTGCAGCACACCGACGCCTGTATTGGAGTCCAGAGCTCCGGTGGGTTCATCACAAAGCAGCACATCGGGTTTTTTCATAATGGCCCGGGCGATGGAAACACGTTGCTGCTCGCCACCGGACAGTTCCGAGGGAAATTTGGCAGCGTGTTCCTGAAGACCGACACTGGCCAGAACATCCATGACATCGCAATCCGTTTCCGTCACATCCCGAATGATGCCGACGTTTTCTTCCACTGTAAGGGTAGGCATGATGTTGTAAAACTGAAAAACAAATCCCACGTTGGAGGCGCGAAACTTTGTCAGCTGTTTTCCACTCATGGCAGCGATGTCCTGATCCCCGATCCGGATGCTGCCGCCGGTAGGGGAGTCCATCCCTCCCAGCAGATTCAGCAGTGTACTCTTGCCGGCACCGGAGGGACCCAGCACAACGACGAACTCACCTTTCTCCATGGTCAGATCGATGTGATCCAAAGCGTAAAACGTTTTCTCTCCGTTGCCATAGGCGCGGGAGACCTGTTGTAATTCAACAAAGCTCATGGTATTGATTCCTTCTTAGAGTTATACTTATCTAACTCAATTAGTTTAGCATAACAGATTAACCAAATCAAGGTAGAAAAAGCCACTCCGAAATGACTTCGGAGTGGCATATATGGCGGTGATAGAGCGTTATTCGACTTTGACGATTGCTGCCATGCGGGCAGGTGGGATCTTTACGACTTTCCGGTCATAGGTGATGAGGCCGTTGAGTTCATCTTCCACATCTGTCAGCTGAGTATAAACGGCGGCGGACAGTCCGTCCTCCCAGGCTGGCACGATCTGATCTTCATACAACTCCTGCAGAGCATTCTCCAGTTGAAGCGGGGATTCCAGCTTCTTATATCCGAAATCCTTCTTGCTGAAGGTATGATCGAAGACCTGATGATTATATCCGCCGAACTCGGAAAGGACTACTGCACGTCCCAGCTTGTCGGGACGGAATCGGTACTTTCGGAAGTAAACATGCAGGCTTTGGATGTCGCCGATCTTCTGATCATGCCATCCGGAGGCGTGGTCGATCAGTCGGGAACGGTCGATCTTAAGGATATCCTCCACGACCTTCTCCGCATCGAACTGTCCCCAGCCCTCGTTAAAGGGAACCCACATGGCGATACACGGGCAGTTGTATAGCGTTCGGACCATATCTCGGACTTCCTGCCGGAACTCCTCCCGACCAGCTTTATTCTCCCGTCCGAAGGCAGTGTATGCGTTGTCCTGACGATGCTTTCCTGTGACCAGAGGGGCCGAAATGACTAGCGGATTATAGACGTTGGCTCCGCAGGGAGCGTCCTGCCATACTAGCATGCCGATGCGGTCGCAATGATAATACCAGCGGAGCGGTTCGATCTTCATATGCTTTCGCAGCATGTTGAACCCCATGTCCTTGGCTGTCTGGATATCAAATACCATAGCGGCATCAGAAGGCGGTGTGTACAGTCCGTCCGGCCAGTAGCCCTGATCCAGAAGACCGTTGTGGAAATAAGGTGTTCCGTTCAGGAAAAGACGAGGAACGCCGTGCTCATCTTTCTCCACGGAGAAGGAACGGTAAGCAAAGTAACTGAGGACCGTATCCTCCTCACAGGTCACGGTGAAGGAATACAGTTCCGGGTTTTCCGGTGTCCAGAATGCAAGATCTTCCGCAGGGATACGCGCGGGAAGCGGATAGTCTGCCCCGTGAAAATGAGCCACCGGACGTGTTTTTCCCACGACTTCGGCACCGATCTCCACGCATTGTTTGTCAACTTTCGGCGTGATGATAAGACGTTTGATATATGTCTCCGGGACGCTTTCCATCCATACGGTCTGCCAGATGCCGCTCTGCGGAGTGTACCACATGCCGCCGCGTTTGTGCCGCTGTTTACCGTGAGTATGGTATCCTTCATCGGTGTTGTCCTGAACGCGGACCTCCAGAAGATTGCGTTCGGTCAGATATTCCGTGATGTCAATGCAGAAGGGAAGATAGCCTCCGGTATGACGGCCGACCTCCTGATGGTTCAGATAGACGACGGCCTCCTGATCCACTGCGCCGAAGTGAAGAAGGACCCTGCCTTTGTTGAAAGCTTCCGGAAGAAGGAACATCCGCTGATACCAGAGATACTGGTTAGAGAAGAGTGTTTTCTCCACACCGGAAAGAGGACATTCCGGTGAAAAGGGGACAAGGATTGCGCCATCCCATACCGCCGGCGGATCGGCCGATTCGGTAATAGCATAGCTCCATATCCCGTTTAAATTCAGATAGCTTTCCCGCATCATCTGCGGACGGGGATACTCCTGCAGGACCATTTCCTGTTCCAGTTTTTCGCCCCATTGGGTGATCATATCCGCACACCTTCTCGCTCGCTTTGAGGTATTTGTTGGTGTCATTATACCATACGAAGAAAAATAATCCATCAATTGGGAAATTCGTTCTCTACAGGACATAAATTCGCTAATTCCTTAAAGAATTCTACTGGATCAGATGGAAAATGAACCGATTTTTCCGCACAGCTCAAAAAATGAAGGATAATTACCAATAACTGGTAATTCATATGGCATTGACAACAAAGTATCAAGAGCGTTAAGAATTTGTCCATGGATTTTGCATGTTTTGACGTCATGGATTGTTTACACTGATATTTCTTTATGATATATTTTTCTTTGTATAAAGTAGAGAGGTGATGCAAATGCCCTTTAAGTGGAAAGGCGGCGTTCATCCTAGTTATATGAAATCACCAACCCCGGTGAAAGTCATAACTCCGCCTAAAGAAGTAACCGTACCGATGCAGACACACATCGGTGCTCCCTGCCAGCCGCTTGTGGCAGTAGGTGATGAGGTGAAAATGGGCCAGAAGATCGGTGACAATCCCACCGCTCCGCTCTGCGCTCCGATTCATTCTCCGGTTTCCGGCAAGGTCATCAAGATCGAACCGAGACCTCACCCGCTGGGCGACAATCTGATGGCAGTAGTGATCGAGAACGACGGCCTGGACACTCCGTGCACCGACCTTGCTCCTCTGACGGAAGAACAGCTTCAGGATCCTGAAGCCATTCTGGAACGTATCCGTGAAGCGGGTATCGTCGGCATGGGCGGCGCAATGTTTCCCACCGCATTCAAGATCAAATCCGGTCTCGGCAAGGTCGACACACTCATCATCAACGGCGCAGAATGTGAGCCGTATCTGAATGGTGACCACCGGACCATGCTCGATCATCCCGAAGAGCTTTTAAAGGGGATTCAGCTTGCTCGTATCGCCAGCAAACTGGATAAAGCTTACTACGGTATCGAGAAAAACAAACAGGATGCCATCGATCTGCTCAATTCTCTGAATCCGGGCAAATACGGCATCGAGATCGTTCCTGAGAACGTCAAGTATCCTCAGGGCGGTGAGAAACTTCAGATCAAGGCGATCACCAATCGTGAAGTGAAACCCGGCGGACTGCCCTCCGGTGTGGGATGCAACGTCATCAGCACCCAGACGGCATACGCCATTTACCAGGCATGCTATGAAGGGATTCCCTGCTACGGCCGTATCATGACCATCGCCGGCAGCGGCGTGAAAGAGCCGGTCAATGCACAGGTCCGTATCGGCATGACCATGCGCTATATCATCGAACAGTGCGGCGGCTTCGCCAAGGAGCCGAAGAAGCTGGTTATGGGCGGCCCGATGATGGGTCTGATCATTTCCAACATCGATGCAGTCAACATCAAGGGTACAGCCGGACTTCTGGTATTTACCGAAGAAGAGGACCGGAATGTGGAAGACCCCACCTGTATCCACTGCGGACACTGCCTGGAAGTATGTCCCATGGGACTGGAACCGGTCTACATGTACAAGTACTTCGAAAAGGGCGACTACGAAGGAATGATGAAATATCACATCACTTCCTGCATCGAGTGCGGATGCTGTTCGTTCAACTGCCCGGGAAGACTTCCGCTGACTCACGGATTCAAGACCGCAAAGATCCTGATCCAGAACAAGCAGCGTGAAGAGAAGGCCCGCGCAGAAGCTTTGGCAAAGGAGGCAGCGAATAAATGAAAGCAAAAGAATATATCTTTGACGCCTCCTATCAGCCTCAGGTAAGAGCAAAACGCAACACCACCAATATCATGCTGGATGTCATCATTGCTCTGATGCCGGCTCTGATCGTTGGTATCTGGCAGTTTGGCGTGCGCGTGATCCTGTACACCGTACTTTCGGTTGCTTCTGCCGTTTTCTTCGAGTGGCTGTACCGTAAGCTTATGCATAAGAGCAATTCCATCGGTGACCTGTCCGCAGCCCTAACCGGTTTGTTTACCGTGATGGTGCTCCCGGCCTCCAGCCCCTGGTGGATCCTTCTTATCGCAAACCTGTTTGCCATCGTTCTGGTCAAACAGCTCTATGGCGGACTTGGAAAGAACTTCCTGAACCCGGCCCTTGCCGGACGAGCATTCGTGTTCTTCAGCTATACGCTGGCACTGTCCAACTGGGGCGTGCCCGCAGGTCTGAAAGCCAGCGTGGATGCCGTTACGATGTCCACTCCGCTTTCTCTGATGAAAGCCGGACAGGCACTACCTGAGTATCTCACCTATAAGAACATGCTGATCGGCATCATGCCGGGATGCATCGGAGAAGTCAGCACCATCGCACTTCTCGTCGGCGGCATCTACCTGCTCTGCCGTAAGGTCATCACATGGCATGTTCCCGTTTCCTTCATCGGAAGTGTAGCTCTTCTGACTCTGATTTTCGGACATGAGGGATACACTCATGTGGATTGGATGCTCTGCAACCTTCTGACCGGCGGCCTGTTCCTGGGTGCCATCTTCATGGCAACCGACTATGCGACCTGCCCGGTAAGCTCCAGAGGAAGAATTATCTACGGTATCGGCTGCGGTGCTTTGACCGTCCTGATCCGTTACTTCGGCGGATTCCCCGAAGG
>CAJGCI010000078.1 GCA_904501855.1 Oscillospiraceae bacterium
ATACTATGGCGGAGTTTTCCCATTTTAATGAACAGGGCAGAGCTCGGATGGTGGATGTTTCGGAAAAGAAAAAAACGGAACGAACCGCTATTGCAGCGGGAGAAGTGCTGGTAAACCAGGAAACATTTGATCTGATCAAATCCGGAGGAATCGCCAAGGGCGATGTGCTTGGAACCGCTCAGATCGGCGGGATCATGGGGGCGAAGCATACACCGGACCTTATTCCAATGTGTCATCCGATCATGGTATCCGGAATCGATATCGAGTTTAATCTCAATGAGGAAAAACTGGCAGTGGAGATCTGTGCCACGGCCAAATGCACCGGTGTGACCGGCGTGGAAATGGAAGCGATGACCGCGGTTTCTGTTGCGGCGCTTACCGTATATGATATGTGCAAAGCGGTCCAGAAGGATATGGTAATCAGCAATATCCGGCTGCTGAAGAAAACCGGTGGAAAAAGCGGTACATTCGAACGGAAAGAGAGCTGAAGGTCAATGGCAACAGTTGCTGCGATTAATATCAGTGAAATACGAGGAATCCAGAAGCACGAGATCCCGGAAGCGTTTTTGAAGGAAGGCTGGGGGATCGAAGGAGATGCCCATGCAGGAAACTGGCATCGGCAGGTGAGCCTTCTCAGTACCGACAGTGTTCAGACCATGCAGGATAAGCTGGATTTCAAGCTGGAGCATGGTGCCTTTGCAGAGAACATCCTTGTAGAAGGGATGGAAGTTCATACCCTGCCGGTCGGAACCAGATTGAAAATAGGGGAAGCACTGGCAGAAGTGACACAGATCGGCAAAGAGTGTCATAAGGGGTGCGCGATCCGAGAGATCACCGGAGATTGTGTGATGCCAAGAGAAGGGATTTTCGTGAAGGTGCTTCAATCCGGAAACGTAAAAACCGGAGATGAAATCTCAGTTTGCGAGGACAAATAAGAAATAATAAGCCGGCATTTTCTTCCGCGGCGGCGCGGAAGAAATGCCGGCATGTTGCATAATATCAAAAAAAGAGGAAATATTGCACAAAACGGAAATAATACCTGTTAAACAGAAATTACTGTAACAGAAAATGAAAGCGAAAAACACCGAATGATAGAGGTAAATAGTTATCTGGATTATTATAATTCTGCCCATAAGTATACAACAGCAGTCTATGCATTTAGGCTTCCTGTATGACCAGTTTTTGATATAAGATAGTAGAAGGAGTGAATAATATGAAAAAAACAGTTTATAGTATTTGTCTTCTTGTAGTAGTCGGAGTGCTGATTGCAATATTAGGCCTTGGTAGAAGAGCAAGAGTTGAACCCGAAATAGAAACACTCCTAAAAAAAGCTGTATTATTGATAGCTGATGTTGGAACAGTAATTAATAAAGACGGCGCAATCGATACTGGGTGTCTTCAGGAATATGAAAACAATCTATCTGAAATATTTAAAGATGATTCAAAGGAAGCTCAAAAGTATCTGGAAACAAAAAGGCAGGTTTATGAATCGTTTAATAATCATTCTGATGCAGTGCTTGAAAATGCAATAACAGATTTTGATGTGCGGACATATGACGAAAAAGGGGATGCCGCAAAGGTCGTTTTTGACTATACCTTAATTCAAAAGTATATCCCATATTTCAAGAAAAAAGGGCTATATGTAGCAAGCATGTCTGCAGGAAAAGAAACGGTCGAATGTGAATTGGAAAAACAGGAAGATGGTAATTGGAAAATAGTTCAAACGAAATCGGTTCATTATGAATCAGGAACACTTGAGCAAATGAATATTACAGATACAGATTATACGAAACTGTTTAAGACAAGACAGGAGGCGTGTGATTACCTAAACAAAATTGATGTTATTAGTTTTAGATGAGAAGTCATCGCACTGATCTAAATAGAGACCGTTGATTCAATCAAAAGTTGAAAGCAACGGTCTCTGTTTTTGTGATTATTAATCAAATGATATCTTTTAAAACGGCAACCTGCTTGGGAAGGTCTTTGGAGATCTCGATGCTGTTTACATCATAATGGATGATCTCATATTCCGATCCGATAAAGTACTCCATCAGATCGTCCAGATGGTAAAGTCTGCGATTTGCGATGTGACCGTGCTGATAATGCATCGGAATCAGAACGGTCGGATCGATCACTCTTGCCTGCAGAGAAAGATCATAAGACGGCATCGTCCGGGTGGAGCCGCAGCCGATCATCAGCACATCAGTACCTTCAAATCGGTCGTCTTCCACACGGCAGCCGAGATCACCGGTGTGAACCAGTTTAAACCCGTCGCTGGTAGTGATGATGTGGATCTTATTGGGACCGCGCATGATGCCTCCGCGGGTATCGTGGAACGCATCTATCACTTCTACCTGAAAAGGGCAATCTCCGGAAAAGGGGATGATGTTAACAGCATTGCGGTTGTTGTGTCTGCTGTGCTCGTGACTGACGAGCACCATATTGGCCTCTGTTCTCAGTACGGGGTACTGAGTTCCGGTGTTGTCGTAAGGATCGATAACGATGGAATATCCGTTGTGGACAATTTTAAAACAGGAACGGCCAAACCAGTGAATAGTCATATTTTTTACCCCTCTGTAATATTTAAAGAGCGAATCGCAGGATCTGAGATGTGCTCCATGATTTCATATGCGTGCGGCTCCAGGTAATCCCAGTTGCCGTGGGTGAGGTGCTGCCGAAGCAGTTCATCCCTCACATTGATGCAGATGTCTTCAATGACATCTTTTTTTGTCTCGATGCCAGTTTTGTCGTTGTCACCCACCAGCAGAAACTCCAGCGCATCCTTCATGTTTCCGAGAATGGGAAGTGCGGACATTGCGCGGAGAGACCATTTGTAATACGGCATATGCCGTCGGTTTAAAAGAAAGACCAGATCAATGGCCGCAGGGACGAATTCCCCCAATGCCAACATGGCAGCACCGGCTTCTCCATGGGAAAGACACCGGGAGTAATTATACTGTCCTGCCTGTGCCATGACAAATGCCCGGGAAGCCAGCTTCTTTTTCCGGACATCTTCCGGCATGCCATTCAGCAGATGTTCGCGGTATTCCGAGAACAGTCCGAGATCATCCCGATAGACCCAGCCGTTGGTCGCTTCAGCCAGTGCCCAGGAAGGAATGGACAGCCAGTGCTGCCAGTCTTCCGGCAGGGATTCCGAACCGGTGTAGCGGGAATAGAATTCCGGAATACAGAAAACACCGGAGGCAGAGCTTCCTTCTTTGCTGCTCTCTGCCGGATGGGGAACCGGTAATGCCTGATAGCAGCGTTCCAGAGAGTATCCGATCTGATTAAAGTCTTCTTTGGTCAGCCACATGGAAAAACCGGGAGCAAAATCATGATCCTGAGACAGAGAATCGTCAAAACCGAAGCATTCCGAACCGTGTCCGACAAAACCGCATGCGATACGCTCTTCCCACTGGGGGAATTTCTCGTGGATCATTTCCCGGCCGTATTGTTCATAAAACTTTCTGGATTCTTGTGCTCCGGTCATGCAGGACAGATCCTTCCTTCCAATTCTTTCACATAAAGAAAATAGCCGAAATAACGGAACGCATCCAGACATTTGGATACCGTAAAACGGTAATAGCCATCCCTCGGGATGTTCTTACTGTTCAGATACTCCCATGCCTGCTCCATGTATTCGTTGATCCGGGGATCCTCGGGATCCTGATGATCATACATATGGGCAAGATTGCAGCATGTGACAGCCAGTTCATACTCCGGCTGTACGCAGGTCTTGATGGTCTTCATCGCCTGCATGAAGCAGATCTCGGCTTTCTCATAATTGCCTACGTCATCATACGACAGAGCCATGTTGTTGTAAAGCCCCCCGAACCGATAGTCATCCGGAGCCAGATTGTTCTGGTAAACCCGGCATACATGTTCGAAGATAGGGAGGGATTCCAACGCCTTTCCGAATGCCTTCATCGTGGTGGCGGCATTCAGGAGTACCGTGGCACCGGAGACGGTGTTTGCAAGTCCGTGGTCTTTGATGATGTCCATCCCACGGGAACATGCATCCAGTCCGGCATCGGATTCTGCCGTCCTCCGATAATAACCCATGAGCTCGGACAGCAGGGAGAGTTCTCCCCGCCAGTCACCCATCCCGTGGGCGCGGGTGCGCCAGTCACGCAGAAATTCTCCGGCTTCTTCTTCCATGCCCTTTTGGAACAGTCCGTCCAGCCGTTCGATGATCTGAGGAACGGGAACGGCATGATCGCAGGGGGTTTGATCCGGTGCTTTCTGATACTCGGAAGCATCAAAACAGCAGCAGCTGTCCATATAATCGTTTTTGTCATTTAATACCATTTTCACTCACCATCACAAAGGATAGCAGAAAAACGGCTGCCTCATTGTGGCAGATACCACAACGAAAAAATCGAATCAGAAAAAGTTCTCCGCATGAAAACGGGAGAATTTCCGTTAGGAAACAGGACTTTTTGTGGTGTCGGCCGAAAACAGTCAAACCTGACGCACACACTACAGATCGCTGGCAGATTATAAGCTACAATAAAAGCAGAAAAAGAAAAGGGGATTTTCTTTTGGTATCTTTTGTCCAAACGGAACGGCAGTGAATTAGCGAATCGTCCAGTTTTATTCGGAGAGGTGATTGCTAATTTTTTAATCCTTGTGTTTTGGATTCGGATGCCTTTAAAATAAGGTATGAGAAAAGAGCTTCTGACGAAAAGAGTTCCATCGATTCGAAAGAACAGACAGATCCATAAGACGCGCACGCTCTGACAGCAAGGAAGAATCCGAGCAATAATAGCGGTGGGAAGCGAGATACTGTTCCGGGAGAACAGTATCCGATTCGGTATCTTTGTTATTGTTTTATAAGATTTCTAACACTCTTTCGCTGTAGACCGGCGGAAGAGTTTTTGTTTTACAGGAGGAACGGATATGATCAAGATCGCAGTGTATGGAAAAGGCGGCATCGGGAAATCCACGATGACCAGCAACCTGGCCGCAGCGTTTGCCTATCTGGGAAAAAATGTGATCCAGATCGGGTGTGATCCCAAAGCGGACTCCACCATGAATCTGCTGGGAGGAGAATTGCTGCAGCCGGTCATGAATTTCATGCGTGAGAACGATCGTGATCCGGAGTCGTTGGAGGAGATCTCCAAAGAAGGATACGGAGGGATCCTCTGTATCGAGACCGGAGGACCAACACCCGGCCTCGGCTGTGCCGGACGGGGCATCATTGCCACGTTTAACCTGCTGGAAGATCTCAAGCTGTTTGAGACGAGAAAACCGGATGTCGTTCTGTATGATGTGCTGGGCGATGTGGTATGCGGCGGGTTTGCCGCTCCTATCCGGGAAGGATACGCGGAGAAAGTGCTGATCGTCACCTCCGGTGAAAAGATGGCTCTGTACGCAGCCAACAACATCAATACGGCGGTAAAGAATTTTGAGGATCGAAGCTACGCAACGGTCTTCGGCGTGATCATGAATCGTCGAAATGTGGAAAACGAAGAGGAAAAGGTCCGTGCCTTTGCGGAGGAAAACGGACTGAAGATCGTGGCAGATATTCCGCGCAGCAACGAGATCAATCGCTACGAAGATCAGGGCATGACCGTGATCGAAGCAGATCCCTCTCTGCCCATCAGCCGGAAATTCATCGATCTTGCAAAACTTCTGATGGAAGATGAGGAACAGACATGAGCAGTGAAGCCATTTATTATACCGCGCAGCAGCTTGCGGAGATGGGCAAAGAGGAGATTCCGTCGGAACTGATCTCCAACACCCACCTGATCTACAGCTCTCCCGCGACGCTGGCATTCAATTCCCCCGGTGCGGAAGGATTCGGCGTCAAGCGTGCCGCCCTGTCAGTACCGGAGTCGGTCATGCTTCTGGTGGCTCCGGGATGCTGCGGCAGGAACACATCCGCCATCAGTTCCATGCGGGCATACCACCACCGGTATTTCTATCTGATGATGGATGAAACGGATCTTGTTACCGGACGTCACCTGAAAGTGATCCCGGATGCCGTACAGGAAGTCGTGGACAGCTTGGAAAAGAAACCGGCAGTGGTGATGATCTGCATCACCTGTGTGGATGCGCTGCTGGGTACGGATATGGAACGGGTCTGCCGACGGGCAGAAGAGAAGACCGGAGTCCGGGTCAAGCCCTGCTATATGTATGCATTGACCAGAGAAGGACGGAAACCTCCCATGGTTCATGTGCGTCAGAGCATCTATTCCATGCTGGAACAGCGGTCCCGCCGATCCTCTTCCGTCAATATCATGGGATTTTTCGCACCACTGAACGACGACACGGAACTTTATGCGATGCTGAAAAGTGCAGGAGTCCGGAACATCCGGGAGATCGGACGATGCAAAACCTATGAAGAGTTCCAGATGATGGCGGAAGCCAATTTCAATCTGATTCTGAACCCGGAAGCCAGATTTGCCGCGGAAGATCTTCAGTACAAACTGGGAATTCCCTCTGTGGAAATGACCCGCATGTATCAGATTGACCGGATCCAACGCCAGTATGAAGCGTTCGGACAGGCGCTGGGAGTGACGTTTGATGACGCCTCCTACCGTCAGGAAGCGGAAGCGGCCATCGCAGAATTTCAGGAAAAATATCCGGATACGGTATTTGCCGTGGGTGAAGCCATGAACGGCAATCCCTTTGAGCTGTCTCTCGCACTGACCCGATACGGGTTTAAAGTGTCGGAGATCTACGGAACCATCGCACCGGAATTCTATGTTTACGTCAACAAGCTGGCACAGCTGAGCCCGGAGACGAAAATCTATTCCAATCTGGAACCGACGATGCTGTACTACAGCTGCAGCACTTCCGATGCCGATCTTACTATCGGCAAGGATGCAGGGTATTATCATCCTGGCTGTCCCAACGTGCAGTGGAACAGCGATGTACAGCCCTTCGGGTATGAGGCGGTCCGGGATCTGTTCCGGGCGCTGCTTCAGGCGAAGCAGGGAGAGGAGGAGACCAGATGAAAGGACTTCGCAAATATCTCACTCCTTTCGCACCGGACCAGTCCGGAGCGGTATCCGTGCTCTATGATCTGGGCGGTATCATTGTGATCTGCGATGCCGGAGGATGTACCGGCAACATCTGTGGATTTGATGAACCACGCTGGTTTGAGACAAACAGCGCCGTGTTTTCCGCCGGACTTCGGGATATGGATGCGATTCTTGGCCGCGACGATAAGCTGGTGGAAAAACTGGCGATGGCGGCGGAAAAGATTGATGCCAGCTTTGCGGCGATCATCGGGACACCGGTACCCGCCACCATTGGTACGGATTACCGTGCGCTGAAGAGACTGGCGGAGAAAAAGATCAATCTGCCGATCATTACGGTGGAGACCACAGGAATGAATCTGTATGACTTCGGGGCGGAACGGGCGCTGGAAGCGGTTTTTAAAACATTTGCAACCGAACAGATGGAAACCGTTCCCGGGCATATCGGGGTCCTGGGTGCAAGTCCCCTGGACCTTGCAGGAGATCATCCGGAGCGGGAACTGAATGAAAAACTCCTTCTGGAAGGCGCATCTCAGGTCGTGATCTACGGGATGGGCGCCACGCTGGAAGATATAAGAAGAGCAGCATCCGCCGAAAAGAATCTGGTCGTATCTCCGGCCGGACTGCGGGCAGCCGAATATCTCAAAAAGCGTTTTGGTACGGAATATGAGATCCGGTGTCCTCTGGCGGAAAGTCTGGTTCCGGAGGAGGACTTCTCAGGGAACAAAGTGCTCTGCGTTCATCAGCAGGTCATGGCCAACGGGATGCGGGACCGGATCCGCAGGCTGGGCGGAAGTGATGTCACGGTCGCCACATGGTTTATGAGAAAACCGGCACTGGCGGAACCACAGGACCGGATCCTGACGGAGGAAGATGAATTTGAGGAACTGGTTGAGAAAGGGCAGTTTGATTGCATCCTTGCCGACCGCACTCTGCATCCCATCGTCCGGGATTATCCGGGTGTGTGGATCCACGCTCCTCATTTTGCCGTCTCCGGAAAGCTGGGAGATGACGAATGAACAGGATAATAACCCAACAGATCCGCGTTTACGGGATCGTGCAGGGCGTGGGATTCCGACCTACGGTGAGCCGGCATGCCATGGAGACCGGCATCACCGGCTCGGTGTGCAACAAAGGCCCCTATGTGGAGATCTTCGCGCAGGGGACAAAGGAACAGGTGGATGCATTCCTGAACGCGCTGGATCACCGACCCCCAAAGAGGGCCGCGATCCTGAAGCTGGATGTGAAAGAGGCAGCGGATCCTCCGGTTTTTCCCGCTTTTGAGATCATTGAGAGCGAGAAGACCAAGGGAGAGATCTTTGTATCTCCGGATATCGCCATATGCGATGAGTGCATCGAGGAAATGAATGATCCGAAGAACCGCCGGTATCAGCATCCCTTCATCAACTGTACCTGCTGCGGACCAAGATTGACGATTCTGGACGCACTTCCCTATGACCGGGAACGGACCAGCATGAAAGAATTTCCTATGTGTCCGGAATGCGCGGAAGAATACTATGATCCCAGGACCCGGCGATATGATGCACAGCCTGTGTGCTGCAACGACTGCGGGCCCGAGGTATATATCATGGACCGCACGGAACGGGG
>CAJGCI010000079.1 GCA_904501855.1 Oscillospiraceae bacterium
GAATCCGAATTGTTTAATCACGGCTTCCGAAGATGCGGAGCAGATACAGGAAGAGGTTGATGAAATCAAGATACAGGCTGAGGGCGCCCCACAGCCCCAGTACGCTCATCTCATACCCGGTGTTCATGGCCGCCATGGCCTTGATCTTCTGGGTATCGTAGGCCGTCAGTCCCACAAACAGGAGCACGCCGAACACGCTGAGGAGCAGATCCAGTCCGGAGGATTTCACGAAGATGTTGACGACCATCACCAGGATCAGTCCGATGAGGCCCATCATGAGGTAGCTTCCCAAGCTGGCAAGGCTCTTCTTCGTCACCGCGCCGATGACCGCCGTGATGCCGAACATCAGAGAGGTCACCAGAAACACGAAGGTGATGAACTGAAGGTTGTAAGCCAGGAAGATGGTGGAGAAGGTCAGACCGTTTACGATACTGTATCCGAACAGACATACCGCAGAGCCGACCTTGCTGTTTTTTGCCGCCTGACGGTTGCCCGCAATGACGAAGGCGAATTCCGCGATGATGATGACGATCAGCAGCGCTGGATTGGCAAACACCACCTGGTAAAGGCCGGATGCCGCCGTGTAAATCGCCACCACTGCCGTTAACAGCACCGCAATGAACATGTACAGGAAGGCGCGGATCATGACATCGTTGATGAATGTCTGATCGGAGAACGCCTGCTGCTGTTCGGCAGTCATGGGAACGGGCTTTCCGTTCACGTAGACCTTGTTCGAGTCATTGTGTCCATAGTTGTAATCCATGAGACCAAACCCTTTCTATCTGAGAATATGTTTTTCTTACGTACTCATTTTATCGGTTTTGCGCGGTAAATCAAGAAGTCAATTGTAAACAATTATGATTCCGTACTCCGCGGGTTGAAAAAAACAGATACATCATATAAGATGGCAAAAAACGAGGAAAGGAAGGGTGATGCATGGCCAGCGCAAAACGCATCGGCAAGGGACAGAGCCTGCTGGAACTGCCGGACAACTATATCGTCGTGGACCTTGAGACCACCGGGCTGGATCCCGTGGGATGCGAGATCATCGAGATCGGTGCCATCCGCTGTGTAGGCGGTGAGGAACTGGACCGGTTCGAGAGCCTGATCAAACCTTCCGTCTCCCTCCCCTCCATCATCACCCAGATCACCGGTCTACGGGACAGCGACCTCATCGGCGCACCTTCCATCGAAGAGATCCTGCCGGAATTTCTCGACTATGTGGGAGATTCCATCCTCATCGGACATAACGTCAATTTCGATGTGAATTTCCTGTACGAGAAAACGCTGGAGCATACCGGTGCGCTGTTCACGAATTCCTTCGTGGACACCCTGCGTCTCAGCCGGATCCTGTATCCCGGTGTGAAAAGCCATAAACTCAGCGACATGGGCCGGATCTGTCACATCCCCAACTGCAATGCCCACCGGGCCATGGCAGATGTGGAGCAGACCTGGAAACTGTACGAACACATGAAGCACCGGGTGCTGGCGGAAGACCTGGATCTGGACCTCATGAGACGACGCTGTTACGGATAATTCACAAACTCGTTACTTTACATTGAATACGCAAAATGATACATTATAAGCTGTAATAAACGGATATTATCAATACGAGGTATATTATGAAACACAGATCTTTCATTCCCGTTTTTCTGATCCTGATCCTGTGCCTGTCGCTTCTCACGGCATGCGGACAGAAGTCTGCTCCCGCGGACACCGAGGATGTCTCCGCCGAGACGATGACCGATGATTCCGGCGATGCGCTGAAGGTCATCGGGATCAAGGCCGGCAGCAACACCTTTGTGACCCTGAAGAACAAGACCGGTCAGGACATCCGGGACATCGCAGTCAAAGCCAGCACCGAGGAAGAGTATCCCGCCGGTCTTCTGGCTGCCAGCGACGCCCTGAAGAACAACGAAAGCCGGGTCATGTATTATACGCTGTCCGACGACAAGAACGCCACCTATGATGTGCGCCTGTCTCTGGAAGACGGCACCGAATGCGTTCTTCACGGTTTCCCCTTTAATGACACGGAAAACTGCACCATCTGGCTGGACGGAGTCGCCTATATCGATTATCTGTCCAACAGCACCGGCAATAAGGAAAGCACCCGCACCGTGGAGCTGAACATGCTTCTGGCCCAGGAAGAGGGAATCACGCTGGAGGAGCTTAACGCTCAGCAGGGCAGCGCACTCAAGGTTGCCGCAACTCCTGCCCCGTCTCCCTCCGCAGCCGCGAGAAGTAACACCTCCGGCAATTCCGGACGTTCCAATTATTCCGGCAGAACCAATGGCGGTTCCAGCTATAACGGAGGAGGAAACTCCGGCGGCGGTTCTTCCAATAACAACAATAACAACAATAACAACAATTCCGGCGGAAACTCCAACGGCGGTGAAACGAACAACGGCGGCGATTCCTCCGGCAACGGTGGTTCTTCCGATGGTTCCGGCGGCGGATCTTCCAGCAACATCGGCGGCGATGAAGCCTACATGGACGATGATCTCAGCGGTTCCACGGTAGACTGATCCGGAAAACAATTTGAAAACAGATAAGAGCAGCACGATCGTGTTGCTCTTTCTTTTTATACGAGGAGGACACACCGGCGGTGTGTCCTCCCTGTCATTTTATGCGATTGTCACTGGGTCATTTCAGGAAGTTCGTCATGATCTGTGCCACTTCCGCACGGGTCGCCGTGGCGCCGGGAGCCAGCATCTGATTGCCGCGTCCTGCGATGAGGCCGCTGCCGACTGCCCATTTCATGCCGTCCACTGCCCATTTGGACACTTCGCCGGCATCCTTGAACCCTGCAAGGCTTGCGCTCTTGGAGGTGTCCTTTCCGGCATAGGCCGCATAGGCCTTCAGGATCGTTGCCAGCTGTTCTCTCGTCACATCCGCTTCGGGAGCGAAGGTATCCTTGTCAAAGCCTGCCACCAGGTTCTTTTCCGAAGCCCATCCTACGGCATCGGCATACCAGGCTTTGGGTGATACGTCCTTGAAGGAACTGGGCTTGGCCGCCGGTTTTCCTTCCAGTGCATACAGCATCTGTACGATCTGACCGCGGGTCAGGTTCGCATTGGGTGAGAAGGTGGTGGCGGAAGTTCCGGTCATGACACCGCGGGTGAGCATGTTGTCCACTTCCTCATGGAACCAAGCATTGACCGGAACGTCGGTCATCTTGGCGCTGGGGCATCCTTCTTCCCGTCCGTCGCCTTCCTCTGCGGTGTTGGCGATGTTGGCCATCACTTCATCGTAGAAGGACATGACTTCAAACGGATTCTCATTGACCAGTCCGCCGACCATGCCGAGGTGGTCAAAATCTCTCTCTGGGAAGATGTGCCAGATTCCCTTCTTAAAGGACTTGGTGCCGTCCGCTACGTCCACATGAGGGTCATAGACCCGTTCGCCGGCATCATTGACGTAGTAGGGGCAGTAGCCGGAAGCGACGTTTACAAGTCCGTCATTGGCCTGCCAATCCTCGCCCAGATACTGGGAAGGTGTGCTGACCTTCTGCATGGCATCACCGTAACCGTCGTAATAATAGTCCTCCGTATTGCCGGTGAAGGTCGCCATGGGGGCGCCGAACAGCCAGAGCAGGAAGAACATACGGCTGGTGGGCGAACATACGTTCGTCACCGGATCCCGTTTGGTGCGGTTTCCGTAGTAGGTAAAGTAATAGATGTCCGGCTGCATCTCCAGCTCTTTGTTCATATCGCAGGCGCGGACGATGGTGAGATCCTCCAGGCAGCTGTCATGATGCTCTTCAAAATCGGAATACATCACGCGCTTGACCATGTCACCGAAGGATTCTCCTTCTTTTCCGTAGATACCGAAATGATCCAGATCCGTGTCATAGATTCCCTTGAGGGGAGTCAGATCCAGGATGTTCGTCAGGGTGTATGCCGCTGAGGTAACGCCCTGCGCCAGTGCCGGAGTCGCATTGATACAGCTGGAACCGTTGCTGGGAGCTTCCAGCATGGTGACGGAATGGACATATCCTTTCTTTCCACCTTCAAACAGAGGATTGACTTTCTCCCCTGCCGCTTTTGCCGCTGCCACTTCCTCGGGGCGGCCTTCCACCAGCATATCCACCAGCATTCGGCTCATGGCGCCGCCGAAACTGTGACCCACCAGATTGACGGGGTGATCGGCATCCCATACGAAATCCTTGATCAGCGGTTTGCCGCTGAAGTCCTTGCCGTACCGCTCATGTCCGTATTTCTTGGAATGGGCGATGCCGTAGTCGGTGCGGGTGCCAGTGAGCTGCGCGTATATCTCGCAGACGCGGTCCCAGCAGCTGGAGAACGGTCCCGTGGAGGGCATGTAAGTATCATATCCCTTGCTGTTGAGATAGTTGGAGATGCTACCTGAGGTCATGCCGAAATACGGGATGATCGCGTTGATATCATCATACGAGCCCCAGCCCAGAAAACCGTGCATCAGGATCGTGGGCAGTTTGCTGGGATCATCGGTGGCTGCACTGGTGGTCTGCGCGTTGACGGGCAGTGCACACAGGGAGACTGCCAGCATTACAGCCAGTACCAGCGCGGTGATCTTTTTCATTTTCATTCTCTTCTTCCAATCCCCTTTCTCCTCTTGTTTCAATACAATAGGGTTATAGATTTATCATATTTTTCCACTCGGTTTGATGTCAACTCTTTTTCAGTTTTTTCCAAGTTTTCGGTGATTCTCCCAATTACATTTATACATTTTATACTATTTGTCTAATATGCTGGAAAAATCTTCCATATACACTTAAGAATACGCTTTCCCTTTTAAGGAAAAAGACCCGTGTCCGATGGGGAGAATCTCTCTTCCGTCGGATACGGGTCTTGAATACTTAGAAGGTATTCTATTGTTCCACCACGTGCTCGTGATAGGCCTTCATCATCACCGCAACCTGGGCGCGGTTGGCGGAAGCCGTGGGTTCCAGTCCGCGGTCCGTTCCGCTGATGACTCCGTTGGATACGGCCCACAGCATGGGGATCATGGCGTAGCTGCTGATGGAGGCATAGTCCGGGAATTTCTCCAGACCGACGCTCTTCATCGTCATGTTATACTTCCTGAACTGGGTGTACTGATACAGGATCGCCACCAGCTGTTCCCGCGTCACATTATCGTTGGGACCGAACCTCCCGTCCCCGTAGCCGGCAACGATGCCGTTGTCCGCGGCCCATGCCACCGGAGTGCCGAACCAGTCCCGCATGGAGACGTCGCTGAAGGAACTGGGTCGGATGATGTAGGGCCGTCCGCTCATGGCATAGAGGATCGTTACCACCTGCCCCCGGGTCACTTTCCCATAGGGTTCAAAGGAATACTGACCCGTGCCCTGCATATATCCGTTCCGCAGCATAAAGTCCACGCCTTCATGATACCACAGTGATTTGTCCAGATCGCCGAACCGGTTGCTGGGGCAGTACTCATCCGGATCCTCCACCACACTGATGCGGATCTCCGCCGTATAGTTTTCGCAGTTGGCCGTGATCACGGCACTGCCCACGGTCCGTCCGGTCACCACGCCATTGTTATTGACGGTAGCAACGATGGGATTGGAGGACTTCCACACGACACTGGGGCTTTCCGTGGTATCGGCGGGATCATACTGCAGCGTCAGATTCAGTATCTTGTTTTCCTGCACGGTAGTCCGATCCGCATGGATGGAGATATCCCGGATGGGGATGGTGTTCTCATCCACCACACGGATGGGAACGGCCTTTCCCTGACCGAATACCGTTGCATACAGATTGCCGCTTCCCAGGGAACCGGCCGTCATCTTTCCGTTCTGAATGGTCGCCAGCTCCGGTTTGTCCAGAGTCCAGTCCGGATAGACCGTTGCCTGGAACGACATTGCCGGCCAGGTATCCTTCAGTTTGACAAGAACCTGCCCGGACGGGCAGTCTGCCGTCTCGCCCTGTTTCAGCGTCATCTGGGATGGAAGACGGATCTCGGACACCGACGCGCTGCTGTTTACGATGGAGATCTCCACCCGGGCATCCCGGTCCGCCGCCGCAGTGGCGGACTGGTCCGGCTTCGCGGTCTGTCCGAAGATCTGCACCCAGAAATCGAGTCCGTTGAAACGGACATGGGAAATGCCCACGGCATTGAATTCTCCGCTGAGCATGGTCCGTCGGTGGGCCTGGCCGTCATAATTGGTCGCCCCGTCCTCTTTCCAGTCATTGAACGTCTGTTCCGCAGTATGGATCCCGGCGGAGACGTTCTCTCCTTTTTTGCTGTATGCGGGATTGGCGGGAAAAGCGGTAAAGCAGTTGGTCCCGTTCGGCCGGGTATGACTGTAGCACACGGCAAGTTCTGCCGCTCTGCGCATGGCTACGGTTTCCAGCGTATAGTCATAGGTCAGCGGGGACAGCCCACCCACGGTGATCTTTCCTCCGCCGGACTGATACAGCCAGGCATTTTTATCTGCCCGGAAATCGTTGATCATCTTCAGCATGCTTCTGGCATCCGTCTGACTGTAGGTCACATCAATGGCCGCTTCCGTCGTCATGGGATCGTGAAGTACCAGTTCCCCGGTTCCGGGTTCCTCTTCCGCAGCCGTTTCCGCCGCAGCGGAGAGCGCCATACTGACCATCAGGATCAATGCCAGAAACAAACACAGGATCCTTTTCTTCATACAATTTCTCTCTTTCAAAAGCACCGTCAGACGGATTTCATGTTGGCCTGCATCGCCAGGATCACATGCAGGATCGACTGGTTGACCGGAGTGGGCACGCCCAGTTTCTTGCCCCGGGAAATGATCACCTCATTGAGGCCTGCGATCTCCGTATGGCGGTGATGGATCAGAAGATCCTCTGCCATGGCGCAGCTGCACTCACCCATGTGTTCTTCCAGTTCCGGAAGCAGTTTCTGAAATACGGGCCAGAGATCTTCCACGCCTTCGGCGCGGGAGATGTTGCATCCCTCTTTCCAGATATGCTGCATCAGCCACTGCCCGTTTTCATCCGCCGCGATGGTCCCGATCTTCAGGCGCAGTGCGGTGACCACCGGCTGAAGGCCGCTCTGGAAGATGGCATTCTTCCAAAGGACCGGTTCCGGCTGTTTTTTGATCTCCGCCGGTACCCCGGCCTTTTCAAAGGCCTTCCGCACATCCTTCAGCACTCCTTTGGCATCCCGGCCTGCTTCCAGCATGGCCAGTTCCACGGGATGATCCGGAAGAGTGCAGAGCTTCACTTCTCCGTCAGCTTTCTGTTCCATGGACCAGAATCCCATTCCGCAGAGGATATGGTCTCTCGGTACATAGGCAGAAAGCAGATCCGTATTCTCCAGACCGCTCTGCATGGTGAAGAACACCGTGTCCTGTCCGGCGGAGCCCATGAGTTCTCCCATGAGACTTTCCGTTTGGGTGGATTTCACCGCCACACAGACAACATCACAGGCACGGAGATTTCCGGGAAGGGCATCCGCTGCGATACGGCTGGCCTGGATCGTCTTATCTTTCATCTTGACGGTCACGCCCTGCCGGCGGATCGTATCCAGTAAGGTCTCATTGCGATCGTATACGGTAACCTCTGCTCCCCCCTGGGAGAATATTCCGGCCAGTGCACATCCCAGACTGCCGGCGCCGATAACTGCAACTTTCATAATCTTTTCCTCTTCTATCTCATGTGATGTGAATTAATGTTAATGCGATTAACATCAGTATACCCTGTTTTTATCCAATAGGAAAGAAGAAAGATTCCGTTCTGTGTTCCGGATCCCGGAATTCACCTCGAAAAAATAAAAAACCTGCCTCAGCGCCATGCTGAAGCAGGTCTCATACAGATTTCTCTGTGAACTTGTGAAAACGTTTGACCGGATTTGATCCGGTCTTCCGTCGAACCGGCGTCCCATTGAAGACGACAGGTTCGTTACGGATGAGACGTCACCGCATTTAAGGTGGCCGGTACAGGTCGTTTTCTGTCAAAACGAATCGCATCACTGCCACATTGAAGGCCTGCACTGTGCCTGGGATCTGTTCAACTCCCCACACCGCTTTTCGGGCACAGTCCCGATCCGGCTGACATCCGTCTCACTTTTGTTTTCTGGAACAATCATACCTCTTTTCCGTGCCACAATCGTCAAGGAACTGTGACAAAATCGTGAATTTTATGTGAATTATCCGCCGTTTTCCCCGCTTTTCGGGGTTATCCACGGATTCCATTGGAAATTTTCTCCGCTTTCCTGTATACTCGTATCCGTTACAAAAAGGAAGATACCTCTATGATCAATCGACTGAAAGAACTATATCTGAAATACAAGGAGATCATCAACTATCTCATCGTAGGCGGACTGACCACCGTCGTCAGTCTCGTCACCTACTATGCCTGTGTGCTGACATTTCTGGATCCCAACAATCCGCTGCAGCTGCAGATTGCCAATGTGATCTCCTGGATCTTTGCCGTTGCATTCGCCTA
>CAJGCI010000080.1 GCA_904501855.1 Oscillospiraceae bacterium
CCATCGATCCGGATGAATTCGTTCTTCCCATGATCCCCGCGGGCAAGACTGTGGAAGACATCGTTGTCAGCGAGGAGGATTTGTACTAATGGCAGATACCTATTTCAACCCCACTGTCATCGTTATGATCGTGGAAGACAACCCCAACGTGCTCTCCCGCATCTCCCTGATGTTCGGACAGCGTGGGTTCAATATCGATACCATCACCGCGTCCCATACGCATGACCAGAAATTCACCCGCATCACCATCACCACCCACGGTGATCAGACGGTCATCGACCGCATCGTGCGCCAGACCCACAAGCTGGTGGAGGTCCACAAGGTGGCAGTTCAGACAGCCGGCACTCACATCGAGCGCGAGCTGATCCTGGTGAAAGTCGAAGTGAAGGATGATCAGCGCTCCCAGATCCGCGAGATCTGCGAGATCTACCACGGGACCATCGTGGAGATGACCCGTACCAGCATGATCCTGGAAATGACGGGCAAACCGCCCCGCATCGACGCATTCCTGGAAGTTCTGGAGCCGTACCCCATCATCGAGATGACCCGTACCGGCGTCACCGCCATCGACCGCGGTCCGGAGCCTCTGGATTACGACAAGAACCGCGCATACGCATAAGAAGTTAACCAACTGAAGATAAATAAGGAGTGTTTCAAATGATCAAAAAGTATTATGACAAAGACTGTGATCTGAGCCTGTTCGAAGGCAAGACCGTAGCAATCCTGGGCTATGGCTCCCAGGGCCACGCACATGCACAGAACCTGAAGGAATCCGGCGTCAACGTGATCGTTGGTCTGCGCGAGACCTCCTCCAGCGTTCAGAAGGCCAAGGATGTCGGCCTGGAAGTATTCAGCATCGAAGAAGCAGCCGAGAAGGGCGACATCGTCATGATGCTCGTTCCCGACGAGATGCAGGCTGACGTGTACAGAAACGAAGTTGCCAAGCACATGAAGGCCGGCAACGTCCTGTGCTTTGCTCACGGCTTCAACATCCACTTCCAGCAGATCATCCCCTCCAAGGATATCGACGTTATCATGATCGCACCGAAGGGCCCCGGCCACACCGTCCGCAGCCAGTATGTGGAAGGCAAGGGCGTTCCCTCTCTGATCGCTGTGTATCAGGACGCTTCCGGTAAGGCCAAGGATTATGCTCTGGCATATGCATGCGGCATCGGCGCAGGCCGTGCAGGCATTCTGGAGACCACCTTCCGTGAGGAGACCGAGACCGACCTGTTCGGTGAGCAGGCAGTTCTCTGCGGCGGCGTGACCGAGCTGATGAAGGCCGGTTTCGATACGCTGGTGGAAGCAGGCTACGCTCCCGAGATGGCATACTTTGAGTGCATCCACGAGATGAAGCTCATCGTTGACCTCATCAACTCCGGCGGCTTTGCCATGATGCGTTACTCCATTTCCAATACCGCCGAGTACGGCGACTACAGAAGCGGCAAGCGGATCATCACCGAAGAGACCCGCAAAGAGATGAAGAAGATGCTGGGCGAGATTCAGGACGGCACCTTCGCTTCCGAGTTCATTCAGGAATTCAAGGCCGGCGGAAGAGCCAAGTTCCTTGCATCCCGCAACATGGAAGCCAATCATCCTCTCAACAAAGTGGGCGACGAGCTCCGTGAGATGATGAGCTGGCTGCAGAAATAATCAGACAATAATTGACGGGCTGATCGTGTGATCAGCCCTTTTTTAATATCTGAAAACCAAACAGTAAAGCCCCTGCAAGACTGCAGAAGCTTTACCGGCAGAACATTATTGACCCTTACGGGTAAATAAACTATTGAATTACAGTTGGAAGAGAAGAACAGCAAGGATCAGTGCCGTAATGTTGCTCATGAGATTCACCGCATCGTTGCTGATCCATCGGATACCGGAGATCTTTTCCGTCTTGATATCGCAGTGGTACTCCCGTTCCGTGATACACCCGCAGCGTGTACATCGGTATTTTACCTGAAGCCGCGATCCGAAAAGGCTGTCGCAGACTGCTCCCAGAAATCCAGCAGACAGCACCAGCAGTCCCGTTTTTACCGACGGGAACCATATCATCATGGTACCGGCGACTACAGCGGCACCGATCACTTCGCTGAATGTGCCCCACCGGGTCACCCCGCCGGACAGTCCTTTTTTAATTTCCTTCCCTGTCCAGATATCCCTTGGCATTTCTTCAGACATGGGTCCCAGTTTCGATGCCAGACTGTCGGCCAGAGATTCCGCCATCACCGCGTAATACGCGATCTCAAATACGGGATCCCGCTGCCATCCGTACAGGAGCAGCGCGATGGTTCCGATGCCTACATTGCAGAACACTCTCCTGGCGTCCCGGCTTCCGGACTTTCTCCGGACACCACTGGGATCCGCACGGCTACCGGCTATATGGTCTGCCGCCACAGTTCCCGTAAGGGTGACCGTCAGCACGGCAAAGGCCGCAAATCCTCCGATACTGGTAATGGCGATACACATTACGCAGGCAAGTACCAGTCCGCCCGGTGTCAAAGCTTTTTTCCACAGTGCCAGTGCGGACAGTGACAAACTCAGTCCGGTGGCTGCCAGAACATCCATTGCCAGCTCTCATCCTTTCTCCGCTTACGATCCGGCCTCAGCAGGATTCCTGTACGTATTTCTCACCGTCGTGGATATACCCAGGCTGTTTCGTGCTGATGATATCCGCCTCTCTGGGATCGGACTGCATCAGATGCATCATACTTCCTTTGAACTTCTTATAAAACCAGACACCGGGCATAAAGATAGCGTATACATATGCCACGGACAGTGCTACACGCAGACGGCTGGGCTCGGTTACTTTCGGGACACGGCTCTCGGTATAAACCATCTTGCCGATCTTTTTCGGGCAGTTGGATTCGCAGATTCCGCAGCCAAGACATTTATCCAGATCGATCTTGTGATTTCCATTCTCATCAAAACTCAGTGCGCCTACCGGGCATGCTTTCACACACTTGCCGCAGTGCACGCAGTCACTCTCCTGAAACTCGGGAAGATACGGTCCGTTGTAATTGACAAAGGGTACATGGAACTGTGTCTTCAGAGTCAGCGGCATGCAGCAGCAGGCACAGCAGAAGCACAGGTTGTCCTGATAAGGCTGAACGCAGCTCTCCACCACGGCAATGAGGTTGCGGTCATGTGCCATCTCTGCCACTGCCAGACATTCTTCCTTTGAAACTCCTCGTTCCCCTGCTTTTTTCTTCATGGAACCGTAGAAATTCAGTCCGAAACAGGTATTGATGGGATGATCGCAGTTACCGCGTACCGTGCGGCAGACACACGGTGTGACTGCGATATCTGTCGTATTCCGGATGATGTCTTTTGCCACTTCAATAGGAACCACGACGGAATTGGTATGGATGTATCGGTAATGCAGTTCCAGGCCTTTACGGATCAGCGGTCCGATTACCGGCTTGACGGCCAGCTTTCCCATCATATAGGAAAACCGGACGACATCCACAGAGTTGCGAAGATGTTTTTTCAGAAAATTCTTGCGGAATCTGGCGCTGCTGTCATAAAGAGTGATGCCGTCCAGTTCCACTTTGTTCGTAGTATACCGGTTGTTGCTTGTATTGATCTCTGTCATGACTTCTTCCTCCATCAGTGCTTTAATACAGGCTTGTTTTCTTCGATTTGAGCGTAACACTGCCGGAATCAAAAAGATAATATTTTGTCAAACTATCTTCATTCCACCGTTTGGAATGACCTTCATAACCTCACAGTTATTTGATTTTAATATAAAAGAACTATAGAATGTCTTATATGGAGGTGATTTCATGGAACTGAGAGATCTTCGCTTCTTCTGTCTGACTGCCGAGATCGGAAATGTCACAAAGGCAGCTGACCATCTTGGCGTTTCTCAGCCCTTCGTCAGCAAAGTGATCCAGCGTCTGGAGAATGAGCTGGGAACGGAACTTTTCAATCTGGAAAAAAGGCGGATCACCCTCAATGCAAACGGTGAATATTTCTACAAGGCGGCAAAGGATATCCTGGACCGCGTAGATCAGCTCATCGACAACATGAGCGCCATGCAGGAGCAGGCGGAATTCACCATCAGTCTTCTCTATAACAACGCCGGGTATCTCAGCGCCCTCAACAGCGCATTCATGGAGAAATATCCTCACAGCATCCTGTCGGAAACTTATGCCAAACGGGAGGATATCATTGAGAAACTGAACACCAATAAAGCGGACTTTGCCATCGCGCTTCCTCCCATCACTGGAGAGGAGTCCCGCATGATTGAGACCATCACGGTCCTGAAAGATCCCGGAAGCATCATGGTTCCTCCGGACCATCCTCTTTACAAAAAGGAGATCGTGACACTGGAAGATCTGGCTCCGTATCCCATCGTCATCGCCCCCAAAGGCAGCGGGATGCGGGCTACCATCGATCATATTTTCGAAAGGCACGGTCTGGTTCCCAATGTCGTTTATGAAACCAACGACATGGATCTTCAGCAGAGAGCCGTCCTTGTAGATAAACGGGGCATCGCATTCATGTCTGCCATTCACACCAAGGACCCTCTTATCGGACAGTACTGCCGCCGCACAGTCACGGATCAGGCCTTCGGGACCGTTGGTCTCAGCTACAACCGGTTCCGGACGGAGACTGCCAGCACCAAAGCCTTCAAGCAGCTCGTGATCGGGTTTTTCCGTTCTCTGCAGGATATGATCGACTCCGATTAAAACGGAATCGTCTTTTTCCGGAAAACGAGCCAAAAACTCCCCGGAAATGCTTGACAAACACCCGCTGAAACGTTAAAGTAATCAAAGTATATATTGCAAAGCGAACAGATACTGTGACAGGGAAAAAGTTTCTTCGGAAAGTTTCAGAGAGTTGTCGGGTGCTGCGAGACAACACGGAACGAAGTAACGTCACTGGCCCTTGAGTATTTCTGCTGAGTCCTCGGAGTAGGCAGAAACGGGAGCGCCCGTTAGCGCGCGGAACATTGATGGATGTTCATGAGCGGTCTGAGTTTACGCTCAGACAATTAGAGTGGTACCGCAGAGGAATTTACGCGCCTTTGTCTCTATAATCCCAACGGATGGAGACGGGGCGTTTTTTGTATTTTGTTTGGCTTTGCCGAATTGGAGGAAGACTATGAGACAGGTTAAGATTTTTGACACGACATTGCGCGACGGCGAGCAGTCCCCGGGCTGCAGCATGAACCTCAGCGAGAAGATCGAGATGGCGCGTCAGCTGGAAAAGCTGGGTGTGGACGTCATTGAGGCCGGCTTCGCCATCGCTTCTCCGATGGACTTCAAAAGCGTTCAGTCCATTGCCGCCAACGTGGAGAATGCCACGGTGGCAAGTCTCGCACGATGCACCAAGGGCGACATCGACGCGGCATGGGACGCTGTCAAGGAAGCCAAACATCCCCGTATCCATGTGTTCCTGGCCACCAGTGATATCCACATGGAATACAAGCTGAAGATGACCCGCCAGCAGGTGCTGGACCGCATCACGGAGATGGTCTCCTACGCCAGAAGCAAGTGCGAGGACATCGAGTTCTCCGCCGAGGATGCCTCCCGCTCCGAACTGGAATTTCTGGCACAGTGCTTTTCCAACGCTGCCGCCGCCGGTGCCACGACGCTGAACGCGCCGGATACCGTGGGCTATTCCACTCCCAATGAGATGTACAACATGTTCAAGTATCTCAGCGAGAACGTCAAGGGCGTGGAGAACTGCATCCTCTCCTCTCACTGCCACGATGACCTGGGCATGGCCGTCGCCAACAGCCTCGCCTGTGTGCAGGGCGGCGCCGGTCAGGTGGAATGCACCGTCAACGGTATCGGCGAACGCGCCGGCAACGCATCTCTCGAAGAGATCGTCATGGCACTGAAGGTCCGCGGAGATTTCTATGACGCGGAGACCGGGATCAACACCCGCCAGATCTACAAGAGCAGCAAGCTTCTGAGCAACATCACCGGTGTTCCCATCGCTCCCAGCAAGGCCATCGTCGGAGCCAATGCCTTTGCCCATGAGTCCGGCATCCATCAGCACGGCGTCCTTGCCAATGCCCAGACCTACGAGATCATGAAATCCAGTGATGTGGGCATCCCGCAGAACAGCATGGTCCTCGGAAAGCACTCCGGCAAACATGCTCTGAAGGCAAAGCTGGAGGACATGGGATACGATCTCACGGACGAAGAGATCGAGGAAATCTTCGTGCGCTTCAAGAACCTGGCGGACAAGAAAAAGAACATCACCGGCCGCGATATCGAATCCCTGGTGCTGGACCGCCGTCATACCGGTGTTCCCTCCACGTACGAGCTCATCAGCCATGTGGTCAATGTGGGTGACGGTCTTCCCAACACCTCCGTCATCAAGATCCGCCGGGATGATGACAAGATCATGCAGGAAGTGGCCATCGGTTCCGGACCGCTGGATGCTTCGTTCAAAGCCATCAACCGCATGCTTCACAAGAACATCAAACTGGACAGCTTCAGTCTGAACGCCGTCGGCGAAGGCGAAGACGCTGTCGGTGAGGCCGTCGTCAAGGTCCGCAGCGAGGATGGAAGAAAGTACACCGGTACCGGTCTTTCCACGGACATCATCGAGTCCTCCATCCGGGCATACATCAACGGCATCAATAAAATGGAAGAAGAATCAGAAGATTAAATACAGGAGGATTTGAGAACAATGGGAATGACCATGACACAGAAGATCCTTGCCGCACACGCAGGACTGGAGGAAGTCCGCGCCGGTCAGCTGATCCAGGCCAAACTGGATCTGGTGCTGGGCAACGACATCACCTTCCCTGTCGCCATCAATCAGTTTGAGGCGAACGGCTTCACGTCCGTATTCGACAAGAGCCGTGTGGCAATGGTAATGGATCACTTTGCTCCCAACAAGGACATCAAGGCGGCCACCGGCTGCCAGAAGTGCCGTACCTTCGCAAAACGTTTTGATATCGACAATTACTTTGACGTGGGCGAGATGGGCATCGAGCATGCCCTGCTCCCGGAAAAAGGCCTGGTAGGTCCCGGCGAAGCGGTGATCGGCGCCGACTCCCACACCTGCACCTACGGTGCTCTGGGCGCCTTCTCCACCGGCGTGGGCTCCACGGACCTCGGCGCAGCCCTGGCAGTGGGATACACCTGGTTCAAGGTCCCCTCCGCCATCCGCGTCAACCTCACCGGATCATTGAAGCCCTTCGTTTCCGGCAAGGACGTGATCCTCACTCTCATCGGCAAGATCGGGGTGGACGGCGCACGGTACCAGTCTCTGGAGTTTACCGGAGACGGCGTGAAGAGCCTGACCATCTTTGACCGTCTCACCATCTGCAACATGGCCATTGAGGCCGGTGCCAAAAACGGTATCTTCCCGGTGGATGACATCACCAGAGAATACGTGGCCGGCCGCGTCAACCGCGACTGGACCGCCTATGAGGCCGACCCGGACGCCGAATACGAACAGACCATCGATCTTGATCTCGGCACTGTGGAATGCACCGTCGCATATCCCCATCTTCCGGAGAACGCGCACAGCGCCCGGGAAGGCAAAGATATCGCCATCGATCAGATCGTCATCGGCTCCTGCACCAACGGACAGCTGGCGGACATGCAGGCCGCTGCCGCCGTCCTGAAAGGCCGTCATCTGGCCAAAGGCGTGCGCGGCATCATCATCCCCGCCACGGAGCAGGTCTACCGCGACTGCATCCACCAGGGACTTGTGGACATTTTCCTGGATGCCGGCTGTATCGTTTCCACTCCCACCTGCGGACCCTGTCTGGGCGGACACATGGGCTGCCTGGCGGCCGGAGAACGATGTGTCTCCACCACCAACCGCAACTTCGTAGGACGCATGGGACATGTTGACAGTGAAGTATATCTGGCCTCCCCCGCCGTTGCTGCCGCATCCGGCATCGCAGGCCACATCGCTCATCCTGAGGAGGTATAAGATGGACGCACATGGAATCGCTCACAAATTCGGTGACCACGTTGATACCGACGTCATCATTCCGGCCCGTTATCTGGCCACACAGGACGAACAGGAGCTGGCGGCACACTGCATGGAAGACATCGATGCCGATTTCCGCAAGAAATCCAAGGACGGAGACATCATGGTAGCCGGTGCCAACTTCGGCTGCGGCTCTTCCCGTGAGCACGCCCCCATCGCCATCAAGGCAAGCGGCGTCTCCTGTGTCATCGCGGCAAACTTTGCCCGCATCTTCTACCGCAACGCCATCAACATCGGCCTGCCCATCCTGGAATGCCCGGATGCCAGTGCCGGCATCGATGACGGCGATGAAGTGACGGTGGATTATGA
>CAJGCI010000081.1 GCA_904501855.1 Oscillospiraceae bacterium
TATTATTAGAAGGCTAGAACTTTTCGAACGATTTACGGAGGAAGTACATTTATGCCGAAACGCAGATCCGATTCTCTGACCTGGCTGATGTGGGTCTTTCTCGCCATCTTCATATTGTGCATCATCCCCATCCTGTCCGCCGGGCACTATGCCCATCCCCTGTATGACGATTACCGGTACTCCCACCGGATACACGAGGCGATCATGCAGAACGGCGGATTTGCGGATCTGATCCGTGCGGCGGTGAAACAGGTGCAGTGGACCTACCGCAACTGGCAGGGCACCTTCTCGGCGATCTTCCTCTTCGCCTTCCAGCCCGGTGTGTTCTCCCAGGATCTGTATTTCCTCACCACATGGATCATGGTGCTGGGACTGTTCCTGTCCACGCTGTTTTTCTGCTGGACTTCCATCGTCACCTGGCTTCACGCCCGGAAGGAATACGCGGTGCTGCTGGCGGTGCTGATCTCTCTGTGCACCATCCAGTTCGTGCCGGACAAGCAGGGGGCGTTCTTCTGGTTTAACGGAAGCTGCTACTATACCCTGTTCTATTCCTTTGCCCTGATCTATTTCTCCGTCCTCATCCGGTTCGTCATCGCAAAAAAGACCGCCGGTGTCGCAGGATGGTTCCTCCTGCTTCTTCCCATGACGGCACTCATGGCAGGAGGCAACTATTCCACGGGCCTGTTCTGCTGTGAGATGATGGCCGTGGCCGCTGTCTTCCTGCTGTTTCTGAAGCATCCGAGAAAGTGGGCGGTGCTCCTGCTTGCAGCGGCAATGATCTATCTGTTTACCATCAGCACCTCCGCGCCGGGAAACTCCATCCGCGCCGCGAAGACCACCTCCACCGGTCCCATTGAGGCCTGCATCCTGTCCCTGTACTTCTCCTGCATCAAGATGGGTCAGTGGACCTCCATTCCCCAGGTGGTGTTCCTGGTGGCAGTGACGCCCATGCTCTACCGGCTGGCGAACCTCTGCCCCTGGCGGTTCCGGTTCCCCCTGCTGGTGTTCTTCGGGACTTTCTGTCTGTTTGCGTCTCAGCTGACACCGCCCATCTACGCCATGAGCAACATCGGAGCGGGGCGTCAGGTGAATCTCTACTATTACTCCTATTACATCTTCTGGGTATTCAACATCTTTTATGCCTGCGGATGGTTTTTAGGAAAATATCCGACGCTGATCAACGACTTCCAGCTGGCGGATCTCTCCGGACATTTCCGGATGCAGACGGTGCTGGCACTGATGATCGTGTTCGTACTGGGATCCTTCTCCTACGGTTTCTGGAACATGACCACCTTCAAAGCCCTCTCGGCGGTGGAGAGCGGGATGGCCGAACAGTATGATAAGGAGTACGACGCCATCGTGGAGATCCTGGAGTCCGAAGGAGATGTGGCGGAGATCCCGGAAGTGGTCACCACCAATGACTTCCTCAAGAAGCTCAATCTCTCTCAGAATCCGAAAGCCTCCGTCAACTCCGGTCTGGCCGAGTATTACGGTAAGAAGGAAGTGCATCTTCTCCTTCCGCCGGAAGAGGAACCGGAATCCTGATTACGAATTATTTCAGGCCCATCTCAACGGTGGGCCTGATTTGTTGTTTTTCTTATACCCTATTTACATGTACACGAGCTACGTGTATAATATGGGTGTGATTAAATCATTTGCAGATAAAGAGACAGAGAAAGTATATCATCAAACATTCTCTAAAAAGCTTCCTCAGTCCATACAAAGAACAGCGTTGCGAAAACTGATCATGATTGACAATGCAGGATGTTTGGAGGATCTGCGGATCCCACCTGCAAATCGGTTGGAAGCATTAACTGGTGACAGGTCGGGTCAATACAGCATTCGAATAAATGATCAATATCGCATCTGTTTTCTTTTTGAGGGGAAAGATTTCTATGATGTGGAGATTGTCGACTACCATTAGAAAGACAAGGAGGGAAAAATCAATTGGATTATAAAATTACAACACCGTCAATGGGAGAGATACTGCTGGAAGAGTTTTTGCAGCCCATGAACATCTCTGCGTACAAACTGGCAAAAGAAATACATGTTCCCGTATCCCGGATTCAGGATATTCTTCATAACAGAAGAAAGATCACACCGGATACTTCCCTGCGCCTTGCCAAATATTTTGAAGTATCCGACCGTTATTTTCTGGATATGCAGATCGATATCGATATGCGTGAGACAAAAGAACAGATTGCGGAAGAGATTGAAGAGATCCGCCCTTATTCAATCGCAATATAACTGAACAGTTTAAAAAAAGTGCGTATCCGGGCGGATACGCACTTTTTCGTGTTCAGAACGTAATTCTCATGGAATACCACACGGCACCGCCGTGTACCGATGCGGAGACTCCCTCGTTTCGGAATCCGAATTTTTCGTAATACAGGATCTTCTCCTCCAGGCAGGTCAGAACGACTCCCCGCCGCCCTTCCTGTTTCGCATCGGCGATGCACCGATCGATCAGCTGTCCGGCACACCCCCGGTTCCGGTATTCCGGTATGGTATTGAGCCCGAAGATCATCTGCCAGTCTCCCTTGGGATCATGAAGGGACGCATCGGCAAACATGGCATCGGTGAGCTCCGGAGAACCGGAGACCATGCCGTCCAGAAATCCCACCAGGGTCTCCCCGTCCCACAAAAGCCAGAATCCTTCCGGATAGGCCCGGAGACGGTCCCGGAACTGTTCCTTCGTCGCTGCCTGCTCCGGTGGAAAACACCGGGCTTCCACGGCAGCCACTGCCTCCAGATCCGCCATCGTTCCCTTTCGTATCTCCATCATCCGTCCTCCCGCAGACTGTGCACCGCTTTGGCGATCCGGTCCAGCCCTTCCCGCACCATGACGCGGGGCATGGCAAGATTGAGACGGACACACCGGTCGGCATTGTCCACGAACATGCTGCTGCCGCCCTCCAGAAGGACGCCGGCCTGATTGGCAAAGAAGTCCGGCAGATCACTGCCTTTCGGGAAATAGGCGGACAGATCCACCCAGGCAAGATAGGTGGCTTCCGAGGGAGCATACACCGCTTCCGGCAGTTCCGTCTTCAGGAACTCCGTCAGCAGATCGAAGTTGCCGTCCAGGTATTCCCGGAGCTGGGACAGCCACTCTCCGCCGCTCTCATACGCCGCCTGATGGGCCGCCAGAGAGATGGGGTTGATGGCATTGGCGGACAGAAATTCATGGGCAAAGCGCCGCCGCTCCGTATTGTCCCGGATCATGATGTTGCTCATCTGAAGCCCCGCCAGATTGAAGGTCTTGCTGGCGGACATGCATGTGATCAGACGCTCTTCCTCCGGGAGCACCGCCCCCATGGGGATGTGCGTCTTCCCCCGGCGCAGCAGATCGCAGTGGATCTCATCGGAGATGATCCAGAGGCTATGCCGCTGAGCCAGCCGGCCGATGCCCTCCAGCTCCTCCCGGCTCCACACCCGTCCCGTGGGATTGTGGGGATTGCAGAGCAGAAGAAGCACCGTCTCCCGCCGGGATGCCTTTTCCTCCAGATCCGTCCAGTCGATGACGAACCGGCCGGTCTCATCCCGTATGAGCCGGGAAGACAGAAGTTCCACTTTGTTGTGACGGCAGGCCGCTTCAAACTGGCCGTAGGCCGGAGTCAGCGTCAGTGCGCACTCTCCCTGCCCCACAAGGTCACGGATCAGCTGATGCAGAGCCGCCACCACGCCCGGAGAGATCACCAGTTCCTCCCGGGGAAAGATCCACCCGTACCGGTCGCGGCACCAAGCGGACAGGGCATCATAGTAGTCACTGGAAAACAGTCCCGTATACCCGAAGATCTTCCGGTCGATGCGGTCTTTCATGGCCTGCCGGATCTCCGGCGCCACGGCAAACTCCATATCGGCCACCCACATGCGGATGAAGTCCGAATCCGGGACCGCGAAGATCCTGTCATCATCGGCGTGGAAGATGTACCGACGAAATCCGTCGGTATTCAGTGCGTTGGTATGGCTGCGGTCGATGACCGTATCAAAATCATAATGTGTCATAGGAAAACCTCTTCTTTCGGTTTCTCCCATTGTATCACCCGCGGTCACCGGTGACAACGAAACTCCTTCGCAGAAAAAATACGGCACAGGGGGTTGACGGATCCCGGAAACCGTGTTATTTTTGTCTTGCAACTGTATTAAACGTATTAATACAGTTAACACAAAGAAAGGCGGTGATTTTGTGATTCCCATTACGCTTAACTCCCGGGATCCGCGGCCCATCTACCTGCAGGTCAAAGAGAGTCTCCGGCAGCTGATCATCGGCGGAGTTCTGACCCCGGAATCCAAACTCCCCTCAGTGCGGGAGATCGCCGGAACCCTCGCCATCAATCCCAACACCATCCAGCGGGCCTACCGGGAACTGGAAGCGGAAGGCTTCATTTACAGCATCCCCGGTAAAGGCAGTTTCGTCAGCCCCTCCCGGGAGATCTCCGGAGAAGAACTGCGCCGGAGATGGGAGGATCTGGACCGTGCGGTCCGGGAACTGAGGTTCCTGGGCGTGTCGGAGGAGGAACTGATCCGGCATCTCAAAGACGAAGGAGGCGACGCGAAATGATCGAAGCAGTCAACGTGGTCAAGCGTTTTGACGGCTTTGCCGCGCTCAATCAATTCAATATGCACGTGCCGGACGGATCCGTCTACGGCCTCATCGGCCCCAACGGCGCCGGCAAATCCACCATCATCCGTCATCTCACGGGCATCTACCGGCCGGACTCCGGCGAGGTGACCATCGACGGAAGCCCGGTATACGAAAACAATGACATCAAGAAACGCATCGGATACATTGCCGATGAAGTGTTCTTCTTCCCCCAGGCCACCACGGCGGACATGGCCCGGTTTTACAAGGGGATCTATCCGAGATTCGATTCCGCCCGTTTCGAGAAACTGAAGGCGGCCTTTGAGATCTCCGCCGATCAGCCCATCCGGAAACTGTCCCGTGGACAGCAGAAGCAGTCCGCTTTCTGGACCGTGCTGGCCATGCATCCGGAGATCCTCATCCTGGACGAACCGGTGGACGGGCTGGATCCCGTCATGCGCCGTCAGATTTGGAGTCTGCTGCTGGACCAGGTGGCCGCGGAAGGCACCACGATCCTGGTCTCCTCCCACAATCTGCGGGAGCTGGAAGATGTCTGCGATCATGTGGGGATCATTCAGAAGGGTTCCATGATGCTGGAGCGTGATCTGACGGAGCTGCAGGATCAGATCGTCAAGATCCAGGTGGTCCTGCCGGAGGAAGCGGACGTTCCCGTGGATCTTCCGCTGGTGCACGAGTCCTCTTCCGGAAATCTGAAGGAGCTGATCTTCCGGTGTGACCGGGAGACCGCACTGGACCGGTTTAAAATGCTCTCCCCTGCGTATCTGGAGGCCGTACCCCTGTCCCTGGAGGAGATCTTCATTCACGAGTTAGGAGGTGCCGGTTATGGCGTCGAAAACATCCTTCTTTAATAAGACGATCTTTCGGGAGACGCTGCGACGTTACTGGGCGGTCTTCGCGGTATATGCCTTTGCCCTCATTGCAGCGATCCCGCTGGATATGATCCTGCCGAAGAATCCTTCTTCACTTACCGCATCCTTTTATGCCACTCAGTTTCCGCTGATCCGGGCATGGCATTTCGGTCTCATTTTGTCCTTTGTCATGGCGGCAGCCGTGGTGATGTTCCTGTTCGGCTATCTGTATTCCAGCCGTCAGAACTCCCTGTACGCGTCCCTGCCGGTGACAAGGAACACTCTGTTCTGCACTCTGGTATGTGCCTGCCTGATTGGACTTCTGGCGGCCAACGTCCTGACGGCCGTGCTGGTCCTGGTGGCACAGATCATTCTGGGATCCGTCTCTCTGATGACCGTAGGGAAAGTGCTCCTGACCCTCATCCTCATGAACCTTGTGTTCTTCGGCTTCGCCCTGTTCTGCGGGATGCTCACCGGCTCCATCTTCATCATGCCGCTGGTGTACGCAGTGCTGAGCGTGGCCGCGTTCGGATATTCCCTGCTTCTGGGGGTCATGGCGAGCAAGCTCATCTTCGGAGTGAGCCTCGCAGAGACTCCCACCATGTACCTCTCTCCTCTTCTGATGCTTATGCGGAGCGGACCGGATCCCTACTATACGTATATGGAATCCTACGGAGAGGCCAGCATGGACTGGCGGATGCTGATTCTCTATGCGCTGGCGGGACTGGCATTTATCGTCCTTGCCTGGCTTCTGTACCGGAAACGGCGGGCGGAAACGGTCAGCGATACCGTATCCTTCCCGATCCTGAAACCCCTGTTCCGTATCTGCATGACCCTGGGATGCGCCCTGCTGCTGTCTCTGGGTTCCGAAGTAATGAGCGGGATGGCGGCCACCGGTGTCGGCTCCGGCTTTGCACGGATCCTGGTACTGACCCTTATGGGAGGGATCCTGGGATATTATCTGGCGGAAGTCATTATCCGGAAGAGCTTCCGGGTCATTACGCGGCAGTCACTCACCCGCTGCGGGATCCTGACGGTACTTCTGGCCGTCATGCTCTTCGGATACCGGTATGACTGGTTCCATGTGGCTTCCCGGATCCCACCGCTGGAGAAGATCCAGTCGGTGCAGATCAACTATTCCGGTCCGCAGACGCCCCTGTACGGCAGCGAGGTGGACCAGATCAGCATCACCGATCCCGATACCATCGAGCTGTGCCGCGAGGCGCACCGCAGCATTCTGGATCATCGGGAGATCCACCGCAATGCCCCGGAGGCGGAGAGCCATCTTCTCTATCTGGACTATGCCCTGAAAAACGGCCGTGTCATGAGCCGCAGCTATTATCTGGATCCCGCTACGGAAGAAGGAAAGGCGGACAGCGAGTGGATGGGAGAAGTGATCAACTCCCGCTCCTTCCTTCAGAACCGGAAAGAGCGCCTCATACAGCTTCTGCAGGATCCGAAACTGATGGGTCTGGTGGACTATTACCTTCCGGAGACAGAAGATTCGAAGCAGTACCAGCTGTCCACGGATCAGCTTCAGGATCTGGTGGTGAACTGTCTCATTCCGGACCTGGAGGACTCCACCATTCTCAACTATTATCTGGATGATGAGGAATACTGCCGGGATGTCACCACCTGGACCATTGAGCTGACAAAAGAAGATGCATCCGGTTCCTACGAGTATGCCTTTATCAGTGTTCCGGCGGATGCCGCGCGCTGCATGCAGTGGATCCAGAGCAATCTCGGCCTGACCCCTCACTCCATCGCCGAGGCAAATCAGAACATGGGATGACCGCCGGTCTTCTGTCAAATCTGTCGTGGGCTGCACTGGATGCAGCCCATGATTTTTTTATCGGGATCTTTTCCCGAAGAACATTTGCAAAAATCGACGATTGCGACTAAACTGTTATTCACGACTACAGTTGGAAGAGGCGCAGATATGAGTATCTTTTTCTATAATCTCCGTCCGGAGGACGAACTTCCCTTTGCCCGGCAGTGCAGCGAACAGTACGGTATCCCGTTCGGTTACTGTCTGGACTACCCCTCCCCGGAAAACTATCATCTGGCCAAGGGGTATGACGCGGTGAGCTGCACGCCCTGCGACATGTCCCGTCCCGTGCTGGAGGCCTTTCACGATCTGGGGGTGAAATACATCACCACACGCTCCATCGGCATCGACCACATCGACCGAGTCCGCGCCCGGGAGCTTGGCATGCGGGTGGGAAACGTCACCTACCCTTCCACGGGAGTGGCAAGCTACGCCGTAATGCTGATCCTGATGTGCTCCCGGCGCATGGGAGACATCCTTGCCCGGGCCGCTGTGCAGGACTACACCCTGAAAGACAAGATCGGTGAGGATATCACAGACATGACGGTGGGCATCGTCGGCACCGGCAAGATCGCCACTGCCGCAGCCCGGCAGCTGTCCGGATTCGGATGCACCATCCTGTATTACGGTCATCATGAAAACGAGGAGATGGCCCGGTTCGGCACGCAGGTGCCGCTGGAGGAACTGCTGGCCCGCTCCGATGCCATCACCCTGCATACCAATGCCACGGACGCCAACCATCATATGATCGATGCCGCGGCCATGGAAACGATGAGGGACGGCGTCA
>CAJGCI010000082.1 GCA_904501855.1 Oscillospiraceae bacterium
AATTACATGACCTTCGATTCCAACGAGAGCATGTATACCAAACTGAAGACCGGCGGCAGTACGTATGACGTGATCATTCCTTCCGACTACATGATCGCAAAGCTCATCTCGGAAGGGATGCTGGAAAAACTGGATTATTCCAACATTCCCAATTACCGCTACATCGATAAGGCATACCGGGATCAGGCCTATGACCCGAAAAACGAGTATTCCGTTCCATACACCTGGGGAACCGTCGGCGTCATCTACAACTCCAAGTACGTGGATGAAAAGGATATCGGTTCCTGGGATCTGCTGTGGAATCCGAAATACAGCGGAAAGATCCTCATGTTCGACAACCCACGCGACGCCTTCGCCATCGGCGAACTGAAGCTCGGGTATTCTCTGAACACGGAGGACCGGGATGATCTCCGCAATGCCTCCTACGAACTGATCCAGCAGAAGCCTCTGGTACAGGCATATGTCATGGACCAGATCTTCGATAAAATGGAACGGGAAGAGGCCTGGATCGCCCCCTATTATGCCGGGGACTATCTGCTGATGGCGGAGGAAAATCCGGATCTGAAATTCTACTTCCCGGAAGAGGGTTTCAACCTGTTCATCGATGCCTGCTGCATCCCCAAGGGATGTCAGAACAAGGAAGGTGCCGAGGCCTACATCAATTTCCTCTGCCGCCCGGAGATCTCGGGAGAAAACCTGGACTATCTCGGTTATTCCACTCCCATCTCCAAGGCAAAGGATTTCATGGATCCCGACATCTCCGCCAGTGAGATCGCCTATCCCACCGAGGAGACGCTGGCAAACGGCCAGAGCTTCCTCAACCTCAGTGTGGAAGCAAACCACGAGATGGATGCCCTCTGGCTTCAGGTCAAGACACAGGGCGGCGTGGATGCCTATGCCGTATGGAGCATGGCGGCCCTTGTCGTCCTTCTCATCGCGTATCTCATTTTCCGTCAGATCCGGAGGAAACGGCGCATTGCAGCCCGCTGTGCCCGCTGGAAAACGGAAAGCAAGGATTAACCACTGACCCGGTCTGCAAGCAGGCCGGGTTTTTAAGAGAGGTGTTTTCATGATCACCAATCATATCTACAATCAATATGATCCCAGACCGCCGCGTCCTCAGGACATCGTCTTCTGTTTCAGTAAAGGCAGGATCCTGATCCGGCTCCTCTCTCCAAAGGAGTTCCGGTGTCCCACGGTAGAGGAAACGGGAACGGAGTCTCTGCGATATCTTCTGCGCATTGATGACACCTGCTATTTCATGCGTGAGGATACGGAAACGATCCCCAAAGGATACAAATACAGAGACATCCGGTTTACCACCATCCTGTCGCCGCACGACCTCAGTTTTGCGGTCATGACAGGATATCATCTGTATCAGTGGTATCATTATCATCAGTTCTGCGGCAGGTGCGGCACGAAGCTGGAACATCATCCGCAGGACCGAAAGCTCGTCTGTCCGAATTGCGGTCATGCTTTATATCCCTATGTCAAACCCGCTGTTATCGTTGCCGTGACGGACGGGGACCGGCTTCTCCTCACGAAGCGCCCCAAGAGTCCGCTGCGAGCACTTGTGGCAGGCTTCTGCGAGATCGGTGAGAGTGCCGAGGAAGCTGTACAGCGGGAAGTACGGGAAGAAACGGGCCTGGAGATCACAGATCTGAAATACTTCGGCTCTCAGCCCTGGGGCTACAATGCCAATCTGATGATCGGATACTTTGCACGTGTCAAAGGCGACCCAACTCCCCATCCGGACGGGAAAGAGCTGTCCCGGGCGGAGTGGGTGCCGCGAAACAAGATCAAAGATCAGTTTATTCCCAGTCTGGGATCGGAGATGATCATGTACTTCAAGTATCACGGATGGTTTGATGAAAACACGCCCTCCGAAGAGTATTTCCGCTTCTGAGAGCTTCTTGCTTTTGGTCCGGCAAACAATTATCATGAAATCGAAAAACAGGACGATTTTGAATCATTGAATGTTTCTATGAGGGGTGACGAAATGTTAAGTTATGGGCAGTATCAGAACATAGTCAAACTGGCCACCGGCGAAGAGAAGCCCGGCGAGATCCTTGTCGCCATGAAAAAATGGGCCCGGCAGCAGTACGGCATCACGTTGATGGACACCACCTTTGACAGCGGTTATTTCGGTTCCTCCACGCTGAGCGTCGTCGTATACGACGTGCAGGATTTTGAGCGTACCGGCCGCGGGAACGATCCGGATATCGGCAGTGCGTTCTGCCGGAAGTTCATCGAGGAATGTGCTTCCCATCCCGATTCCGTTCCGGAGGGATATGAGAACATCCGGAAAGTGGAGTTCAGCTGTTTTACGGACGATGCACGCAGCTGGCTCCTGGATGATGTCGCTGAGGAGCTCATCGCCATCCAGGATCTTCCCTATTACCATAAGGACATGGGGCTGATGAGAGTCCGGGTATCCGGAGATACCGTATTTTTCTTCTATGACCGGGCGCTGCAGTGCTGGCAGGGTTTCTCTCACGGAATCAACAACGAACTTCGCGCCAGAGTCAATGAGCTGGTGCGCCGTCATGATCCCGCCGGAGTCTTTCGCGGCGAGAACGTTCCCTGCATCTTTTACAGTCTGCAGGAGGTACGTCTGGACTACCACGGAAAAATGGAAAACTATATGGAGCACATGAAGGAGATCGGAAAGACCGGCCGCGCCGCCGGATGATCGCCTCTGTGTATTAAAGGAGAATTATGAGCAAAAAAATCATTGCAGTACTGATGCTTCTGACCCTGATCTTTCTCACGGCATGCGGCTCCACCTCCGGAGCCGTACCCACGGTGGAGCCGGTGGAACGGGAAGACGCAGGCACGGGCACACCGCAGTTTGTATTTCCGAAATCCTATGCATGGTTTCTTGGAAAGATGGACTACGCGCCTCTGGGCGCATCCAATGTTCCGGCTCCCAGCGGGGATTATCCCCTTGCGCCGGAATTCGGTGAGTCTGCCATCGTACAGGGAAACAAGATCATCCTCACCGCCACCGATGAGCAGCGTACGGCCCTGATGGTTCAGACGGATGTTCTGCTGTCTCAGGCCGTGGACGCCTGGATGAACCTCAATCCGGAATACACGTTCCAGAATGCGGAAGATTATTCCACTTTGGAATTCGGGATGGACGAGTCCTATTCCGCCATTGATGTGGAGCACCAGATCGAGGAGACCAACCTCATCCTTACGATCATCTACATGGTCCATGCCAACCACATACTCATCACCGGTGACAGCGAGATCACCACGGATGTGAAACTGACGAACTACCATTCGGAAAAGGTAGCACAGGAATTCAGCTATCCCGCGCAGGCGCTGGAACTGGCAGCCATCCAGTGGGAAGAGACATACTGACCGGGAAGCGAAGGAGAACTTCAATGGATCGTTCCTATGTTTATTTCTACGGCGGAGAGGGACGCAAATACTCGGTCTACATCTCCCCGGAAGACGGCAGCTGTCTCAAGTGCCCTGCTCCCGCGGGGAGAGGCTCCATGGGGTATCTCATCGCAGCCGTTCTGGTGGTGCTGATCGCCAGCACCTTCAGCGGTCTGCTCAGGGAACTTCTGAAACCCCGTCCCGGAATCGTCATCGCAATGCTTGCCGCGGCGGTTCTGGCCGGAGTCCTCACCTGTATCCTCTCACGGAAGAAAAAGGAGGATGCCGTCCGGAAATACGGACAGCCTCTTCTAAAAAGCGAGATCTCCAACGGTCATATCGCGCTGGCGACGCGCCAGCGGAAGACGGATCTCCGCATGCTCCTTCTGCTCGCTGCAGCAGCGCTGCTTTTCGGATTTGCATTCTATGTTACCTGCCATGTGAGTTACTGGCTCATCTTCCTTGCGGTCCTGGTCATTCTGGGCAGTCTCGCCGGTCCCATGGATCTTCGTGCCCGGAAAGAGATGGTTCAGTGGCTAAGCGTCTACCAGTCTCATCCCGAATGGAACTGCATGCTGCAGTTTTCCGGCGGCTATCTGACGATGACGAAGAATGGCAACCGCTTTCCGGACAACAACATCCGTGCCGTCAACAACACCGGCACCGTGCTATGGGATATCGGCTCCATCCAGAAAGAACCTGTCAGCCAGGGCTACATGGTCCTGGAGCGCATCGACCGAGATACCTTCCGGGTGCAGTCCGTTTCGGAGGAGGAGTACATCCTTCACGCAGACATTCCCTCCCTCGTCCCGGTTCCGGCAGAAAAAACAACCGAATAATTCGACCCCTGTGTATGATGCAGAATTGCAATACACAGGGGTTCTTCTGTATAATGGAATCATCAAACAACAGGAGGTTCCTGCCATGACCGGAATCATCATTATTTTAATTATCCTAGTCCTGCTGGCCATCTGGGTCGCCGGCATCTACAACGGCCTGATCCGTTCCAGAAACACGGTGGACGAAGGTTTTTCCACCATGGACGTCTATCTGAAGAAACGCCATGACCTGATCCCCAATCTCGTGGAGACGGTAAAGGGCTATGCCAAGCATGAATCCGAGACTCTCATTAAGGTCACGGAAGCGAGAAAGAACGCCATGGCTGCCGCATCCGATGCGGAAAAGATGCAGTCTGAAAATGAACTGAGCCGCACCCTGCGTTCTCTGTTCGCCGTTGCGGAACAGTATCCAGAACTGAAGGCCAATCAGAATTTCCTGGAGCTGCAGCGTCAGCTTCAGAGCGTGGAAGATGACATCGCATCCTCCCGCAAATACTACAATGCCGTGGTTAAAGAATACAACAACAAACGGGAAGTCTTCCCCAACAACTTCGTATCGAACATGTTCTCCTTTGAGAAACGCTCCATGTTCGAACTGGAAGATGTCAGTGACCGCGACGAGATCAAGGTCGACTTCGGTTCCTGAGATCGCAATGCTCTGAATGGAGGAGGCTTTTCCATGACCATTTCCCCTAAGCACAGGAAACTTGCGGTCCGCGGCCTTCTTGCCCTGCTGGCAGTTCTGCTGCTCCTGTCGGGAACCGTTGCCCTGGCAGAGGACAGTTACGGAATGTCCACATCCAGCTTCAATGTCACGGTACAGGCAGACCGGGACCACACGTTCCATGTTACAGAGATCATAACCGTGGATTTCTCCACCGGGCATCACGGGATCCTGCGGTATATCCCTATGGATCGGCATATCTACGAGATCCGCAATATCCGGGTGGAGGATTACCCCGTGGATCTGACATGGGACAGCGATGAGGTGGAGATCCGTATCGGCGATGCCGATTCCGTGCTTCTCGGAGTCCACACCTATACCATAGATTATGACATGGTATGCTACCGGGACGACGACACGGCCGCGGACTTTCTCTCCCTGAACCTGCTTCCCGTAAACTGGGAGACTTCCATCGGCTCCTCGGTTCTGGCTCTCACCATGCCGGATCCCATCAACTGGGACGAGGTCGCCGTATACGCCGGATCCTACGGAGTCACCGGCGGCCAGGACCGGTTCCAGGCGGCGTTGGACGGCAACACCATCGTCTTCACCGGCAGCGATATCCCATCCCGCTGCGGATTGACCATCTCCTCCGACCTTCCGGAGAACTACTGGTCCGAATCCAAAACCTATCTTGAGGCACACCACAACAGACTCATCGCATTTCTGGCAGCGACAGGAATCCTGTCCGCGCTGATGCTTCTGCTCTGGTTCCTTTTCGGCCGGGATCCTCATATGGTCAAGCCGGTGGAATTCAACCCTCCGGACGGCATGACCCCCCTGGAGATCGGATACGTCATCGACGGCATGGCCGATGATACGGATTTCATGAGTATGATCCTTTACTTTGCATCTAAGGGCTATCTGGAGATCCGTGACACAAAAAAGAAAGATGATTTTGAACTGGCAAAGCTCAAGCCCATCCCGCCGACAGAGCCGAATTTTGCGGTCACTCTGTTCAACGGACTGTTCGGTCACGCCGATACCGTGAAGACTTCCAAGCTCCCTGCCAAATACGGTCCCACAGTGGATTCCGCCAGAAAACAGCTGATGAATCATTACTCCGGAGCGGACAAGAAGATCCTGCGCTCCTCGGCCGCCATCGGCACGGTCGTCGGATTCATAAGCATGGCGGTCATCCTGTGTCTTCCCTTGCTCCTCAGTACTCATGCGGGACCCTGGGTCTTTCTGGGGATCGCGCTTGCGTTCCTGGGGCTGATGATCCTGCGGCACGCCTATGACTACCGTCATTCACACGCGGTGTCCCGAACGGTGATCAGTTCCATCGCCGGCGGATTTCTTGTGGCGGCAGGAGCACTGATGAATGTATCCACCCTGCTGGGCTTCATTCCTTTGTGGGCACTGCTGGTATATATTGCCGGAGTCGTGATCGTCACGGTCTCCACTGTGTTTATGACATCGTATACCACGAAGAGCGCCGCTCTTCAGGGTCGTATTCTCGGATTCCGCAATTTCATCCGTGCAGCGGAATATGACCAGCTCAAACGGCTGTCGGATGAGAATCCGCAGTACTTTTACCGCATCCTTCCATATGCTGCCGTCATGGGTCTGCAGACCCGGTGGGCTCGGAAATTCACCGACATTCCGCTGCAGGCGCCGGACTGGTACCGTCACGACGGTGATTTCAGCTACTCCGCCTGGTGGGCACTGCATATGGTCAATGACTGCTGTGTCCACTCGGTACCGGAGGCCCGCAGTACCGGCTCCTCGTCTTCCGGCGGAGGGTACAGCGGCGGTTTCTCCGGCGGCGGTTTTTCCGGCGGCGGCTTCGGCGGCGGCGGTGGCGGCGGCTGGTAACACCTTCCGGACAACAAAAAAGAAGATCACTTTTGTGATCTTCTTTTTTATTTAACCAGATATACGTGGTAGTGATTGACGCCCAGAGCCTGAGCCGTAGCGTGATCATCCACATAGATATCGATGCGGTTTCCTTTAATGGCTCCGCCGCAGTCCTCCGCCGTGAACACGTGACCGTTAATGATCACTTTTGTTCCGTAGGGGATCACTCGCGGATCCACCGCGATGGTCTCACCCTGTACCACCGGTGCGCCGGTAGCGGTGATTCCAGTTTCCACGTCACAGCAGATCTCGCAGGCACAGTAGTAGGTGATCTTGAACTCACCCAGATCCTGTCCGTACATATCTTCCGTGGCGTTCTGTTCATTGATATCTGCCGAGAACTCATCCACGTCCTTCAGCACTCTCGTGGCCCATACCGCGTTGGCATAATTCACCGATCCGCGGATGATGCCCGTGGCGCTTGAGTGGGCTTCAATGGTCTGTCCGTCTCCGGCGTACATCACCACGTGATAGATGTATCCGTTCCGGGCATAGAAGATCAGATCGCCGGGCTTTGCATCGCCCACCGGGATCTTCGCTCCCACTTCCGCCTGATCTTCCGCCACACGTGGCAGGAAGTATCCGTAGTTGGCGTAGATGGCCTGTACGAATCCTGAACAGTCCGCACCGTTTTCCAGACTGGTGCCGCCCCAGACATAGGGGTTTCCTATGTACTGTGCCGCAAAGTCCAGAATGGACTTTCGAAGCTTGCCCACCGGAACACCGGACTGAATGGAAGTCAGGGTGTAATACACCGCTCTGTTCTCGCTGGGCTTCACCGTGGTCACGGCCGTTTCAAAGGTGTCTTCCCCTTTGGTCAGCACCGCTTTCCGCACTCCGCCGGTCTTAATGGACTTCTTCGGTACAAATCCCCGGGCATCCCCGGATTCCACATACACCCAGTCGTTGAAACGATCGGTGATGATGTACAGAAGTCCGCCCTTCTTCACACTGCCGATCTCCCGGGCTTCGGGATTTCCCTCCTCCAGAATGGGGAGGTCTTCCTTCGCCAGTGCGTAGATCTTCGTGCAGACCGTGGGGTTCACGGTGGCTTTCAGGTACGTAAACGCTTCGTTCTCCATGGGATCCAATTCCGTTTCTGCCGTCATGGCTACGGATTCGATCCCGGAGTATGCGGTATTTTTGGATTCGGCCAGTTTTCTGGCTTCTTCCTGATACTGTTCCAGCAGTTCTTCC
>CAJGCI010000083.1 GCA_904501855.1 Oscillospiraceae bacterium
AAAATAATCGTTTCTCATAATTTGATCGGTCCTCTTTCTTATGCACATTGAAGATCACGCGGTCCATAGCGCCGGGATGCTCCGCCAGCCACCGGCTGACAGTGTCCACGGCGATCTCGCAGGCCCGCTCCTTCGGGAAGCGGAATACGCCGGTGGAGATGCTGCAGAAGGCCACGGAACGGATCCCGTTTTTAAGACACAGATCCAGGGTATTGCGGTAGCATGCCGCCAGGTCCTCCTCCAGTTCCGGTGTCAGGCCCGTCTCCACGATGGGTCCCACGATATGGATGATATGCTCCGCCGGCAGGTTGTATCCGCCGGTGAGCATGGGCACCGCCGTGGGCTGTTCGTACCCGGGGCCGAACCGGTCCCGCAGCTCATTCATCTGCCGGGCACACTCTTCCCGCAGCTGGATGCCGGCGTAGGTGTGGATGCAGTTGTCGATGCAGTGATGCATGGGGATGAAACATCCCAGCATCTGGGAGTTTGCGGCGTTGACGATGGCGCCCGCCTTCAGGGTCGTGATATCTCCCTGCCACAGGGACAGGATGTCCCCGGCGGGGTGTCCGCTCCCCTCCTCACGGATGGTGGGGATCTCCTCCATGGTGACGATGCCCCGTTCCAGGCTCCGCTCCTTCAGATACTCGTCCTGCACCTGCAGCACGTCCGCACGCATCCTCCGTGGGCTGCGCACGTTCATCAGCGCCCGCAGGAGCTGCTGACGGCCGGGTACGTCTTCCGGCGTCTCCAGATCCCGGTAGGACCGGGAGTCCTCCTTGAATTGTTCCACCAGGAAGGAGAGCCTCTCCTCCTGTGTCGGGACGTTTCTCATCCGTCATCCCTCCTCCCGGAGAAGCCCGTCCAGTCCGTCGTGGAGATCCGCCAGGGTGTACTGACGCATCTTCTCCTCCATGGCGTTCTGGATCTCCCGGAGTTTCCCGTCCAGCAGCGTGTGGATGTTCCGTCCCACGGGGCAGTCCGGATTGGGGCTGTCATGGAACCGGAACAGATCCCCCTCCTCCACGGGCTCGATGGCCGCGTAGACATCGTAGAAGGAGATCTCCTCCAGCGGCTTCGGGATGGTGATCCCCGCCACGCCCTGGGAGCTCTCGATGAGTCCCGCATTCTTCAGCTGGCCGAGGATCCTGCGCACCACCACGGGGTTCGTTTGGATGCTCCCCGCCAGAAAATCGCTGGTGACTTTATATTCATTTTGAAAGGTATCGATGGCTGTCAGGATGTGCAGCCCGATGGTGAAACGGCTGGAGATCTGCATGCCGTGCCTCCTCCCTGTTATTTGTAATCGTGTTGGTTACATCTTCAGGCGCAATATATCACACTCAACCTGTAATGTCAACAGTTACAGGTAATTTTTCTGTGAACTGTGCTCCCCTTCCCTTGACGGCTTTCCCGAATTAGGATAACTTGATGACGAACCATTCCATGGAGGAAACCAATATGATCAAAAACAAAGTCGTTGCATTCATCCTGTTTCTGGTCCTGTTCCTGGTCTTCTGGAACATGCTGGACCTGCTGTACTGTGCCGTGATCACTCGCAGCAGCTATCATTTCGCCGGGCTGGGCGATCTGGGTCTTCCCGTCATCATCGCCGCCGTCGTCGGCTGGCTGCTTATTCTCAGAAAATGAGTACGGACCGGTACGATCCTCTCCCCGTTCACAGCCGGGCGGAGTTCCGTCAGTGGCTCTCCGAACACAGCGGAACGGAAGCGGAATGCTGGGTCTGTGTCGTGAAGGGCGAACCTGCGGATGAGGAGCATCTGTGGTATCTGGACGCCGTGGAGGAAGCGCTGTGTTTCGGATGGATCGACAGCACGTTTATAGGGTCGGAAAACCTGCAGCGGTTCTCCCCCCGGCAGAAAAACAGCCCCTGGACGGAGCTGAACAAGGAGCGTGTCCGGAGGCTGGAGAAACTGGGCCGGATGACGGATGCCGGACGGGCGGTTCTGCCGCCCATGGGCCCCCGCAGCTTCCGCATCGACGGGGATGTGAAGGACGCCCTGATCCGCGCCCGGGCATGGTCCGCCTTCCGGCGGTTCCCGCCTCTGTACCAGCGGGTGCGGGCCTACAACGTGGTCTTTCTGAAAAAGCGGGATCCGGAGGGATACGAGAAGGCGCTGGAGCGCCTCATCCGGGAGACCAGAGCCGGACGGATGTACGGCAGCTGGAACGACTACGGACGGCTGCTGGACTACTGACCGTTCCGGAAAGAACGAGACGAAAAAAGAGAGTTCTGCGAATACTGCAGAACTCTCTTTTTGTATTGTCGGGTAAATCAGCCGTCCTCGTTCCGGTATACGCCGAAGGTGTGGATCATGCAGGCCACCTGTGCCCGCGTCAGCTGTTCCGCCGGACCGAGGATTCCGTGGCTTCCCTGGACGATCTGATTCGTCGCCGCCCAGCGCATGGGCTCCACGGCGTAGGGCACCACGTCCCCGCCGTCGTCAAACTGATCCAGCTCGACGGAAGCCGTGAGATCATATCCTTTATAGAAGGCATACTTGTACAGCATGGCCACGAACTGCTGACGGGTGATCACCGCGTCGGGACGGAAGGTGGCGTCATAGTAGCCGGTAATGAATCCGTTCTGGGTGGCCCAGATCACCGCGTCGGTGTACCCTTCCTGTCCGGTGAGATCCGCGTAGCTGACGGTGCCGGTGACTTCCGGTTTGCCGTCCATGGCGTACAGGATCCGGGTGGCCTGCTGACGGGTCACGAGGCCTTTGGGCATGAACTCATGTTCCCGCACGGGATTCATGTATCCGTGGGAGACGGTGAAGTTCACGCCGTTAAGATACCAGGCGTTGTCCTTCACGTCCTCCAGATCCTCCGAAGGCAGCGGTCTGTTCTCCGGAACTTCCTCTTCCGGCGCGACATCGCTCACCACCTGCCTGGACGGGCTCTCGTCATTGATCGCCAGGAGCATGACCGCCAGCTGGCTGCGGGGGACGACTCCCTCCGGATCCAGAAGATCCGGTGTGATCCCTTCCAGGATCCCCCGGCTCACCGCCCACTTGACGGAGGCGCTGGCATACTCGGCGACACGGTCCCGGTCGGCAAACCGGGACAGGGCGCTGCGCTCTGTGGCATCCATGTTCATCACGTTGGAGGCGTAGCGGTGGATGGCGGTGGCCATCTGCTGCCGGGTGATGGGAAGATCCGGCCGGAACGTGTTGTCCGTAAATCCGTTCAGGATGTCATGATCCTCCGCCCACACCGTGGCCTTGGCAAACCAGGTCCCGGCGGGGATATCCGTATACAGTTCCCGCAGTTCCGTCTCGGGATAGCCGGCCATGGCATACAGAGACTGCACGGCCTGGGAACGGGTCACGGGCTCCTCCGGCTGGAACAGTCCGGATCCGGTGCCGGTCATATAGCCGCGGTCCACGGCGGCATAGACATAGTTTTCATACCAGGTGCTCTCCACGTCGGAAAAGACCCGGGGTCCCGCGGAGACCTGCAGCGTCACGTCCTCCTCCGGCATGGTGAAGGTATACACATCGGAGCCGCGGACGGTGTGAAGGATCACTTCCTCCGGCGCGCATTCCACGGACTGCACCCGTTTCCCCTCCGGCAGCTGCACCGTGAGGCTCACTTCCTCTCCGGGCGCGGCGGAGGAAGGCTCCGCGTTCACCGTGATCTCCGGATCGCTGCAGTCGCAGCGGATGCCGAAGGAACCCTGCGGCAGGACGGTGACGAATACCGTCACATCGGAATCCGGCATGACGGCGCTGTAGACATTTTCCTTCTCTGCCGTCATGGTGATGCGGTTGGAGGAGGCATCCTCCATCCATACGAAGGCCGCACGGTAGCCGTGTTCCGGCAGCACCGTCGCTTTCAGCGTCCGTCCCGCCGGCAGACCGGAATCCGACAGGGTGACGGCCGCGTGCTCGGTCTCCCGGGCCGAGGCGGCATGCTGCGCCGCATTGGAATCGATGACGTTCTTCCCTGCCAGCACTCCCACGGAGAGGATCAGAAGGATGGCCAGGGTCAGGATCACATATGTTCTTGTCTTCTTCACGACCCTCACCTCCTCACTGTTTCGTCGTGCAGGGTCTTACCGATCTAATGACTCATCATCATTATTATTTCGCTTTTATCGTGTCCTCATTGTACCATTAACGGTTGTTATGTCAATTCTGTTAGTACTTAATAATTGTAAAATCTCACTAAACATCTCCAGATTTTCCATGAACTGGTTGTTTTTCCCGAAACAGGACGGTATGATGAAGCTGGAGACCGGCATTCCCGGTCCCGGACAGAAAACCGCACCTTTACCGTGGAAGATCATCCTTCGTTTCCAAACGAATATCCCCAGCTTTCGCGTCCCTGCCGTGCGGTTTTCTGTTTTATCGGTTAGCCCCGTTTCGGGGCATGTGAGGTGATCGATATGATAAAACGACTATCCTATGCCGGGATCGCGCTGCTGCTGATCATCGCCCTCATGGGCTCCCTCGGCGTGCTCACGGGAGTGCGCGGTGACAGCCGTCAGACCTATTCCCTTACGGCTGCGGAAAACGAGTTCGGCGTGCTGACGCTGTCGGATCAGACTCTGCATGCCGGTGAGACCTTCACGGTCACCGTGCAGCCGGCGGAGGGATACCGCACCGCTTTCGTGGTGGCGGATGCCCTGACCAGCCGGACCCTGGCGGAACCCAACCGGAAAAAGACCGTGTTCACCGGTGTGATGCCTTCCCATGACATCACACTGCAGGGCATCTTCGTTCCGGAGAAGGAATACGCCGTGGCGCTTCTGTACAACACGCTCCGCGGAGACTGCTGGGCTGAGCCCGCCTCCGCTGCCGCCGGCACTCCGGTGATCCTGAACACCTCCGTGAAGGAACCGTATCAGGTGTCCCGCATCGCCTCCGTTCCGGAGGACCTTGCGGAGACCATGGTGGCGGGAGAAAACGGAACACGGCTGTTCAACATGCCCGAATCCGATGTGGTGCTGGAGATCGGCATGACCCGGGACGCCTTTGAGGACGTTCCCGATGACGCCTGGTATGCCTCCTACGTCTACGACATCGTGGACAAGGGCATCATGGCCGGCATCAGTTCCACGGAATTCCAGCCGGAAGGCCAGGTGACCCGCGCCCAGGCGGCGCAGATCCTCTATACCATGGCCGGCGCTCCCGCGGTGAACACTGCCTCCAGTTTCAATGACGTGTTCCCTGGACAGTGGCATTACAACCCCATCACCTGGTGTACTTCCAACGGCGTCATGGCCGGCTACTCCTCCGGAGACTTCCTTCCGGATGCCGCCATCACCCGTCAGCAGATGACCTCGGTACTGTATAAATATACCACCAAGATCCTGAAGGATCCCGCCTCCGAGCGGGACGATCTTCAGTTCTTCGCGGATAAGGACTCCATCAGCAGTTATGCCAAGACGTCCATGCAGTGGGCCGTGGCACGGGGCATCATCTCCGGCACACGGGAAAACGGACTGCTGTACATCCAGCCCCAGGGCGTCGTGTCCCGGGCGCAGATGGCCATCATGCTCTCCTCCATGCTGAGTGACGCCGGAGAACAGACTCCGGTGTCCCCCGCCCCGGAGACGCCGTCTCCCGAGATCACGGAGAGCCCGTCTCCCGAAGTCACGGAGAGTCCCGAACCGGTGGATGAGGGAACGGACTTCAAGGATGTGAAATCCTACTCCTGGTACCGCAGCGCCGCCGACTACTGCGTGGCACAGAACTACATGACCGCCGATGACGGACGGTTCCTTCCCAACAAGGAAGTGACCCGCGGACAGGCCGCCCAGATGCTCTACTCCCTGGCGGACCGGCCGGCCGTATCCGGGCAGACACCTTTCACGGACATCTCCGCCGGAGTCTACTACAGCGACGCCGTGACCTGGTGTGTCCAACAGGATATCGCCGCAGGTTTTGCCGACCGCACCTTCCGTCCGGACATCCCCATCAGCCGTCAGCAATTCATCGCGCTGCTGCACCGGTATACGAAGTTCCGGGGCTACAGGATCGAGCCCTCCGACAACCTGAATAAATTCCCGGACGGCGGCACCGTCTCCGACTATGCCGTCATCCCCATGGGGTGGGCCACCCACTACTCCCTCATCGCGGGCATCTCCGGCAACCTGGAACCCTTCGGCACTCTCAGCCGCAGCCAGATGGCCTGCATCCTGCAGACCTATGACAGGCAGATCGCCGGCAAGTGACCTGCTGTCGACGATAACAGAAACCTCCCGTACCGAGATCGGTACGGGAGGTTTTTCCGTCATTTCTCCGGACCCGCAATCCGGACATGAAAAAGATGCCGTCTCCGGAGAGACAGCATCTTTTTACTTTTGTTATCGGATTCCGAGTTTCTTGAGAATGGAGTAGAACAGAGTTTTCTGCACCAGATTTTTCACTCTGTCAGAGACCAGGGAACCGGAGTTGGTCGACTGGTCATCTTCAGACGAACCGCTATCGGGAGCCTCCGGAGAAGGTTCCGGGTCGCTGCCGGCATCACCGAAGTAAGTCTCTGCCGCATCGATGGCCTGCGGGACCTGAATCAATCCGTATCCGTAAGAGGTATCATATCCCGGCTCTCCGAGATCCTTTGAGGATGCCTTAAGAATCTCTCCGAAATCCTTCTGACCCATTTGAGGATATTTTTCTTTCAGCATTGCGGCAAGTCCGCTGACAAAAGGTGCGGAGAACGATGTTCCGCTGCTCTTATACACGGTGAACGGAAGCGTTCCCAGACTGTATACATCCTCTCCAGGAGCCACGACAAACACGCTGTCGTTTTTGTTGGAAAATGAGGAGACGTTCATATTCTTGTCCACGGAACCCACGGCGATGACATCCTCATAGGCGCCGGGATAATTGTAGGTTGCGTCTCCCTCGTTGCCTACGGTACTCACAACTATGACGCCCTTCGACACCGCATACTGGACAGCGTTCTGAAGTTTCTTATTATTACTAGGGGTTCCGGAGCTGAGGTTGATGACATCACATTCATACTCATCCACCGCGGCATAAATTCCTTCGATCTCGGCATCCGGTGTGCTGAATAGTGTACTGAAGCACTTGACAGGCGCAAAGGTCACTCCCGGTGCCATGCCGGCAATACCGATCCCGTTTCCTTTTGTTGCTCCGATGATACCGGCAATAAACGTTCCGTGTCCCACGGTATCCAATACGGGGGATCCGATATTCAGTTTGACCGGCGAGAGATTCTTCCCTTTCAAAATCCTGTCTCTGTCAATATCCATTGTGTAGTCGGAAAGTCCGGAATCCACGATACCGACACGAACTCCCTTTCCGGTGAGGCCGGATTTCCAGCCTTCCTCCATCCCGATCATCTTCATATCCCACTGCAGACCGGAAAACAGATCAAAGCTGATCTCCTTCGTATTTGCGGGAATATCTTTCTCTTCCACTTTTTTAAACTGATAGTCAATCGGGAGATCATGGTCTTCTTCCTGTGCAAATGCATTGATACCGAACAATGGTATGAGCATGCATATTGCCATTAAGATGGCTAAGATCTTCTTCATAAGTTCCTTCTCCTTTTTAATAGTTTTACCGTCGGTCCTCGAAATACCATGGGGGATGAATGGTTTGTTTTTCCGGGACAGTTCTCCTCCTTATGCTAACGCATAATAGTTATGTTTTAAATATAACTATTACTCAAAAAGAGGTCAATCCAAAATGAGTAAAATAATAGTATTCTTTTGTTTCTGTCGATACTTGTCTTCACCTCAATAAAAAAAGAACGTCTCTTCGGATAGGGATCCGGAATCCTGGACACCTATCATTCTGAGTCGTTCTGTTTTGTTCTATTCTTTTGACGGCTATGGGTCAGCTTCCCGTCTCCTCTCCCATGGGAAGGATCTTCTCATAGAGGAACTGGGCAAACTCGCAGCTGGAATAGGCGGCGAA
>CAJGCI010000084.1 GCA_904501855.1 Oscillospiraceae bacterium
AGTTGGTCATGCCACCCTTGATGGAGTGCATCTCGCAGGGGGAGTAGCCGATGATCAGGGACGGTCCCTTGTAAGCTTCTGCTTCGCGGATAGCTTTCAGGGTCTGGTTCTGATCGGCACCCATGGCGATCTGTGCTACGTAAACGTAACCGTAGGTCATTGCCATCTCGGCGAGGGACTTGCACTTGATTTCCTTACCGGCTGCCGCGAACTGTGCGACCTGTCCGATGTTGGAAGCCTTGGAAGCCTGTCCGCCGGTGTTGGAGTAAACCTCAGTGTTGAATACGAAGACGTTGACATCTTCGCCGCTGGCCAGAACATGGTCGACACCGCCGTAACCGATATCGAATGCCCAGCCGTCGCCGCCGAAGATCCAGCAGGATTTCTTGTTCAGGTAATCCTTGCCGGCCATGACCTTCTTGTAGTTCTCGCAGTCGCAGGGTTCTGCTTCCATGACTTCGAGGAACTTCTTGGTGGCTGCCTGGTTGGCTTTGCCGTCATCGTAAGTTGCCAGATACTCTTTTGCTGCAGCAGCTTTTGCTTCGCTCTTGGAGTTCTCAGCAATGTATTCCACGGAAGCTTTCAGATCGTCGCGGATCTTCTTCTGGCCGAGGTACATGCCGAGGCCGTGCTCTGCGTTATCCTCAAACAGGGAGTTTGCCCATGCAGGACCGTGACCGTTCTTGTCGACGGTGTACGGGGAAGTTGCAGCCGGGCCGCCCCAGATGGAGGAACAACCGGTAGCGTTGGAGATGAGCATATGATCACCGAACAGCTGAGTTACGAGGCGAGCATAGCTGGTCTCGGCGCAGCCTGCGCAGGAACCGGAGAACTCGAGGTACGGCTGGTTGTACTGAGAAGCAATGACGTTTGCATCGCTTGCCAGATCTTCTTTCTTGGAGACCTCTTTGACCATGTAGTCAAAGATGGGCTGTTTATCTGCCTGGCTGTCCAGGGAGACCATGGTCAGAGACTTGGTCGGGCAGACATTGGCGCAGACACCGCATCCCATGCAGTCCAGCGGGGAGATTGCCTGGATAAATTTATATTTACCCTTGCTCATCTTGTGGTCGACAAGCGGTGCACCCTCAGGAGCATTGGCGGCTTCCTCTTCGGTCAGTGCGAAGGGACGGATGGTGGCGTGCGGGCAGACAAATGCACACTTGTTGCACTGTACACAGGTCTCTGCTTTCCACTCGGGAACGAATGCGGAAACGCCGCGTTTCTCGTAAGCGGAAGCACCGAGCTCGAAGGTACCGTCTGCGTGATCGACGAATGCGGATACCGGCAGGGAGTCGCCGTCCATCAGGTTGACCGGCTGGAGGATGTTCTTGACCATCTTCACGGTGCCTTCGCGGCCTTCCAGAGCAGCTTCTTTCTTGGTATCAACAGCGTCAGCCCAGTCTGCGGGAACTTCGACCTTCTGATAGGCCGTTGCGCCGGCATCGATAGCCTTGTGGTTCATATCGACGACGTCCTGGCCCTTCTTCAGGTAGGACTTGGTTGCTGCGTCTTTCATGTACTTCAGTGCATCGGCTTCCGGCAGAACTTTTGCCAGGGAGAAGAATGCGGACTGAAGAATGGTGTTGGTTCTCTTGCCCATGCCGATCTCGATAGCCAGATCGATAGCATTGATGGTGTAGAGATTGATGTTGTTCTTTGCAATGTAACGCTTGGAGGCTGCATCCAGATGCTCGGACAGCTCATCCAGGTTCCACTGGCAGTTGATCAGGAAGGTTCCGCCGGGCTTTACGTCACGGACAATGGGGAATCCCTTGGTGATGTATGCCGGAACGTGGCATGCTACGAAGTCAGCCTTGGTTACATAGTACGGGCTCTTGATGGGGTTGTCGCCGAAGCGCAGATGGCTGACGGTAACGCCGCCGGTCTTCTTGGAGTCGTACTGGAAGTATGCCTGAACATACTTGTCGGTATGGTCGCCGATGATCTTGATGGAGTTCTTGTTTGCGCCAACGGTGCCGTCGCCGCCGAGACCCCAGAACTTGCATTCGATGGTGCCGGGTGCTGCGGTGCTGGGTGCTGCTTCCTCTTCCAGAGACAGCTCAGTCACGTCATCAACGATACCAACGGTGAAGATCTTCTTGGGCTCTGCTTTCTTGAGCTCGTTGTACACTGCGAACACGCTGGCAGGAGGAGTATCCTTGCTGCCCAGGCCGTAGCGGCCGCCGATCACGGTGACATCGTTCATGCCGGCATTTGCCAGAGCGGTGACAACATCCAGATACAGAGGCTCGCCCTGTGCGCCGGGCTCTTTGGTGCGGTCCATAACTGCAATCTTCTTGGCGGTTGCGGGAATGGCCTCAATGAGCTTGTCGGCACGGAACGGACGATACAGGCGGACCTTGACGATACCGACCTTCTCACCCTGTGCATTGAGGTAATCGATGACTTCTTCTGCAACGTCGCAGAGGGAGCCCATGGTGATGATCACGCGGTCTGCATCGGGTGCGCCATAGTAGTTGAACAGTTTGTAATCAGTGCCGAGTTTGGCATTGATCTGATTCATGTAATCCTCGACGATCTCGGGGATTGCATCGTAGTACTTGTTGGAAGCTTCACGGTTCTGGAAGAAAATGTCGCCATTCTCGTGGGAACCGCGCATGGTGGGATGATTGGAGTTCAAAGCGCGTGCGCGGAACTCGTTAACAGCATCCATATCGACCATGTCTGCCAGATCCTTGTAGTCCCAGACAGCAACCTTCTGGATCTCGTGAGAAGTACGGAATCCATCGAAGAAGTTGATGAACGGAACTCTGCCCTTGATTGCTGCAAGGTGAGCAACCGGAGCCAGGTCCATGATTTCCTGTACGCTGGTCTCGCAGAGCATTGCGAAACCGGTCTGACGGCATGCCATAACGTCGGACTGATCACCGAAGATAGACAGAGTGTGGCTTGCCAGTGCACGAGCGGAAACGTGGAACACGCCGGGGAGCAGCTCGCCTGCGATTTTGTACATATTCGGGATCATCAGCAGAAGTCCCTGAGATGCAGTGTAAGTGGTGGTCAGTGCACCTGCGTTCAGCGAACCGTGAACTGCACCGGCTGCACCAGACTCCGCCTGCATTTCCTGAACCTTTACTTTAGAACCGAAAATGTTCTCTCTTCCCTGTGCAGACCACTGATCAACGAAGTCTGCCATCGGGCTGGACGGAGTAATCGGGTAAATTGCCGCGACTTCCGTAAATGCATAAGACACATGGGCAGCAGCGGTATTGCCGTCCATGGATTTGAATTGTCTTTCCATTGCGTCATCTCCCATAAAAAATTTTTTGCTTTATTACTGTGCTCAAAATATGCACACTTTTGTAATCTTATTCTAACACACAAGACTTTAAATGCAACGGTAATAACCCCAGAAAAACAGCTTTTGGTTATTTTATTAACATCCCTTCGAGTCTTTTGTGCTAATTGCACTTTATCAAGTTGAATTTTTGCTTTAAATCGCTAAAATTTAATTGGACCGAGACGAATTTTCGCCTCGGTCCTCTAATTTTATACGTTAAATCGAAACAATGTGACGTCTCCGTCCTTCATGACGTATTCCTTGCCTTCGGAACGGATCAGACCCTTCTCTCTGGCGGCTGCCATACTGCCGCAGTTCTTCAGATCTTCAAAGGCCACGATTTCGGCACGGATGAATCCCCGTTCAAAGTCGGAATGGATCTTCCCTGCCGCCTGCGGTGCCTTGGTGCCGTTTCGGATGGTCCATGCCCGGCACTCATCTTCTCCGCAGGTCAGAAATGAGATCAGTCCAAGAAGCGTGTAGGAGCACTGGATCATGCGGTCCAGTCCGGACTGTTCCAGCCCCAGATCCTCCAGAAACATCTGACGATCCTCCGGCTCCATGGCCGCAAGCTCCGCTTCGGTACGTGCGCTGATGGGAAGGACCTGCGCGCCCTCCGCTTCCGCGATCTCTTTCAGCACCTGGTAGTAGGCATTTCCGTCCAGATCCGTGATCCCGCCTTCATCCAGATTCGCCGCATAGATGATGGGCTTCGTGGTGAGGAGATCGCAGGTCTTCAGGAACGCGGCATCATCTTCGCTGCACTCAAATGTACGGACGGACTTTCCTTCGTTCAGATGGTCTTGCAGTGCGTGGAAGAGTTCCGCCTCATGACGGGCTTTTTTGTCTCCGCTCTTCCCTGCTTTCTCCGCCTTTTCAATGCGGCGTCCCACCAGTTCCATATCGGACATGATCAATTCCAGATCGATGGTCTCCACATCCCGTTTGGGATCCGTGGAACCTTCCACATGAATCACGTTTTCATCATCAAAACAGCGGACCACATGAACGATGGCATCCGTAGCACGGATATTGTCCAGGAACTTGTTCCCCAGTCCTTCTCCCTTGGATGCGCCTTTCACCAGTCCAGCAATATCCACGAACTCGATGACCGCGTGTGTTTTCTTTTTCGGATGATACATATCCGCCAGAAAATCCAGTCTTGTATCCGGCACGGTCACCATGCCCACGTTGGGCTCGATGGTGCAGAACGGATAGTTTGCCGCCTCTGCGCCGGCGTTTGTGATCGCATTGAATAAAGTGGATTTTCCGACATTGGGCAGTCCAACGATTCCTAGCTTCATAATGTTGCACCGATACGGATCTTCTTTCCGTCCCGGTTTCTCCTTCCTCTGTATGATAGCTGCAACGGTTTGTTTCCCGTGTTGTTTTTAAGTGCGATTGAAATTATATCGAATTACGACTACTTTCTCAACTGTTGTTTTGATCCTGTTCCTTCCCGGGTCATCTCACCGGGAAAAACCGGAAGACAGTTTTCTCGCAGTACCGTTCCCCCGGAACAAGCACGGTGCTTGGAAAGTCCGGAAAATGCGGACTGTCCGGATAGTGCTGGGTCTCCAGACAGAATCCTCCGTGCTGTGGATACCGGGCTCCCTTTTTTCCGAACCGTACGGAGTCTTCATGAATATAGTTTCCGGTATAGAACTGCATCCCGGGCTGAGTCGTCCAGCATTCCATGGCGATTCCGCTGACCTCTCCCCGGGCGCGGGCAGCAAACCGGAGTTCCGGTGCAGTTCCGCTTACAATATAATTATGATCGTATCCGCCTGACCCGGTGAGGACAGCATCGGGATTCATCAGTCCCTTGCCGATCAGTTTTTCCTGCCGGAAGTCCATGGGTGTACCCTCCACTAGAAGAATCCGTCCGGTGGGAAGCAGTTCCTGGTCTGCTTCCGTATAATAATCCGCGGCGATCCGAAGACGATGCCCGTGGACGACACCGAATCCGTTCAGATTGAAATAACTGTGATTGGTCAGATTGAGGATGGTCTCCCGGTCCGTCTCCGCACCGTATTCAATGTGAAGAGCATTTTCCTCATCCAGCCGGTACCGCACAGTCACGCTGAGCTTTCCCGGAAGGCCGTCTTCCCCGTCGGGACTCTGGTAGGTCAGTTCCACAGAATCCTCCTCCGCCCGTCCGGAAAACACCCGGTGGGAAAAGCATCCATGCAGGTGATTGTTTCCGTCATTCTTTTCCATCCGGTATGTGCTGCCGGACAGGGTAACCTCCCCGTTTCGGATCCGATTGGCATAGCGTCCGACCACCGCGCCGTACACACACCTGCCTTTTTCGTAGTCCGACAGCCGGTCGTATCCCAGAACGACATCCACCGTTCTCTCACCGCCTGCCGGAACGCAGATGGACTGGATGGTGCAACCGTATTCCAGAACATCCACGGAAACACCGGCGGAGTTTTTCATCCGGAAACGGAAAACCGGCTCTCCCTGCTGTGTCTGGCCGAACAGATCCTTTGTGATTGTGATCATCTTTTTGCACTCCTTTTTACGGAGAAAAACGGGCGGCCATCCGGCCGCCCATCGTTTCTTATTCTTCGTCCGATTCCGGGATTTCCTCCGCAGGATCCTCCGGGTTTTCTTCCGTGGGAGCCTCCGGTTCTGCCGGTTCCTCTTCCGGTTCCATTTCTTCCGCCGGGGCGGATTCTTCCGGAATGGTTTCCGGTTCATTGCCGAAATCCATGGAGATGTGCTTTGCAGGCGGTTCAATGGTATGGTCTCTTGCCGGAGTGGCTTTCTTTACCGGCATGAACTCGCCATGTTCAAAGTAATAATCAAACTCTTCTCTTTCCATGGTTTCATGGACAAGAAGATATTCTGCAATATCGGTCAGTTCCCTGCTGTGCTCGGTCAGGATCTTTTCGCAGTCCGCCATGGCCTGATCGAAGATCTTCTTCACTTCCTCATCGATGGCAGCTGCCGTCTCTTCGGAGTAGCTCTTGGTCGTACCGAAATCACGACCGATAAAGATAGAATGATCGGAACTGTCATACAGGATGGGTCCGAGACGATCGGACATACCATACCGTGTGACCATGTTTCTCGCTGTCGTTGTCGCCTGCTGGATGTCACCGGAAGCGCCGGTGGAGATATCATCCAGAAACAGTTTTTCCGCGATACGTCCGCCCAGAGACATTACGATGCTCTCATACATCTCACTTCTGGACTGGAAGTTCTCCAGATCATCATCCGGACGGTACAGAGTGAATCCGCCGGCCGGGCCGCGGGGAATGATTGTGATATAGTGCACCGGATCCACGTGCTCGAGGAAACGGCTCACCACCGCATGGTCGGATTCATGATATGCCGTCAGCTTGCGGGCACGTTCGGACATCTTCTTGCTCTTCTTTTCCGGACCCATGGCCACTTTCAGTATCGCTTCGTCGATATCCTCCTGCATGATAAACCGGTGGTTGCGGCGCACTGCCATGATCGCAGCCTCGTTCAGCAGGTTCTCCAGATCCGCACCGGAAAATCCGGGCGTTCCTTTTGCAATGCTGTTCAGATCCACGTTCTCTCCCAACTGCTTGCCGCGGGAATGAACTTTCAGGATCGCTTCTCTTCCTCGGATATCCGGAAGGCCCACATAGACCTGCCGGTCAAAACGGCCCGGACGAAGCAGCGCGTTATCCAGAATATCCGCGCGGTTCGTTGCCGCCATCACGATAACACCTTCGTTGTTGCCGAAACCGTCCATCTCAACCAGCAGCTGGTTGAGAGTCTGTTCTCTTTCATCATGGCCGCCGCCGAGACCGGAGCCGCGCTGACGTCCAACCGCATCGATCTCATCGATGAAGATGATGGCCGGAGCCACTTTCTTGGCCTGTTCAAAGAGGTCACGGACACGTCCTGCACCGACACCGACATACAGTTCCACAAAATCAGAGCCGGAGATGGACAGGAACTGAACTCCCGCTTCTCCTGCCACTGCTTTGGCGATCAGAGTCTTACCGGTTCCCGGAGGGCCTACCAGAAGGACGCCTTTGGGGATCCTGGCTCCCATCGCCGTATAGGATCTGGGATTCTTCAGGAAGCCAACGATCTCCTGGAGTTCTTCCTTCTCTTCATCACAGCCTGCCACATCCGCAAAGGTCTTCTGATCCTTCTCCTCGCTTCCCATACGGGTGCGGGCACGGGAGAACTTGGCAACTCCGCCGGCACCGCCGCCGGCCCGGTTCATCATGACGTACCACAGGATCATGAACACGCCCATAACCAGCAGGTACGGGAGGAAGCTGAGCCACCACGGTGCCTGCCAGCCCTGATCATAATCGTAGCTCTTCAGGATACCGGCATCGTATTGCTGCTGCACGATCTCATGGAAATCCTCATAGAACACCGCAAAGCTGTACAGCTTATACGTCAGCTGTTCCTGACCGTCTTTGTTGGTCGTGATCTGCGGACTGTTGGATTCCACCGATTCGCTGGCATCGGTCTTCAATGTCAGCACCAGGTTTTCTCCTTCCACATAGAAGGAATCCACCTGCTCGTTGGCAAACAGCTGATAAATA
>CAJGCI010000085.1 GCA_904501855.1 Oscillospiraceae bacterium
ACTTGACATTATTTTGATGTAGCGCCGTATACGAGACCCGTACGTACGGTGCAATGGGAGGGAGCGCTCACGCGCTCTCTACCCTATTTTCAGGATCAGAGTATCATTTGCGCCGGTAGACGAACCAGTACAGCATCCCCACGAATCCGGATCCGCCCAGAATGTTTCCGATGGTCACCGGGAGAAGGTTGCGCAGGAGCATGCCGCCCCAGGTCAGGCTCTGCAGAGCCTCCGGGGCCACCAGACCGGAAGAGACGGCGGCATCCGCCAGCACCGGGGAGTGGGAAGCGAGGATCCCGGCGGAGATGTAGTACATGTTGGCGATGCTGTGCTCAAAACCGGCGGTGACGAACAATAAGATGGGGAAGAAGATCCCCAGAATCTTGCCCGCCATGTCCCTGGAACCGGTGGCCTGCCAGACAGCAAGACATACCAGCCAGTTGCAGAGGAATCCCAGGACTACGGCTTTTCCGAAGGAGAGTCCCACTTTTCCCGCTGCGATCTTGATGGTCATGACGCCCAGCAGGTTTCCGCCGCTGGCGAAGAGACCGGACCAGGTGCCCAGCAGTGCGATGAGAAGTCCGCCGAGGAAGTTGGCACAGTAGACGACCACCCAGTTGCGGAGCATGGCGCCGGCAGAGATCCGCCGGTCCAGCACGCCCATGATCATCAGGTTGTTGCCGGTGAAGAGCTCCCCGCCGGAGAGGATCACCATGATGAGGCCTCCGGTAAAGAGGATCCCGGCCACGAAACGGCCCAGTCCGAAGGTATCCGGACTGGAGAGAAGATTGAAGGCCGCCATGTTGGAGGCAAATCCCGCCACCGCGATGTAGGCGCCGGCGGCGATGCCCAGAAGGAGCATGGTCAGAACGGACAGGCCCGCCTTGTTAACGGCGTTGTCCGAGGTCTTCTCCGCGATCTGTTTCGGTGTCAGCACATTGGATTCATTCATTTTATATCACTCACTCTGTCGTATAGTTTCCTTAGCACCGAATATACCATATCCGCCAATTGGGGGAAAGGATTTCCTCATATTTCCACTCAATCCACAGGAAAATGGAAAAAAGAGACGGTCAATTCCGCAAATTTTGGCGAATCGACGAAAATAACAAAATGGTAACAAAATCTCTTCCGAATTATGGCCGTATCCGTTAGAATAAGAGAATCCCCCCAGGATAATACTCAATGTTGGAGTGAAAACAATGGCAAAGAAACAATGGATCAGCGTTCTGCTGTGTCTGGTGTTCGTGCTGGCACTGCTGCCGGCCACCCCGGTGCATGCAGACGGCAAAGTGGGATATACGGTGCTGGGCGACAGCATCTCCTTCGGCTTTGGACTGGAGGAGAACAACAGCTGGGGCCGGAACAACCTTCAGCCGGACGCGAACGGTCAGTATATCCTGTATAAACGTCCCGTGGGCGGCATGCCTCCCGATGCGTTTCCCACTCTGGTGGCCAATGCCGTGGGCGTGACGAATGCCCGCTATTATCATAATCTGTCCCGGTGCTCCTTCCGTACCGTGGAGATGCTCCGCGTCCTCTCCGGCCGGGGAAGCGACTACGACAATCAGATGAGCGGAAACGCTCTGTCCAATCAGGTCCTGTCCTACAACGACTGCGGCATGACGGAGTGGGAGCTGAACGATATGTACCAGACGGCGGCGGAAGCCGTCCGCAGCGCAAAGCTCGTCACCGTGGAGCTGGGCAGCAACGATGTGGTATACGCCGTGACACAGCGCCTCGGCGGACTGACCAATCCGCTGACGGCGGTGTCCACCGTGACAAGTGCCTATCAGGAGGCCTACCAGATCTTTTCGGAGACGTATCCGAAACTGATCCAGAAAGTGTATGAACTCAATCCCGAGTGCACCGTCGTGGCGGTGGGACTGTATAATCCCTTCCGGTATCTGAAGCTCAATGACGGCTCGGATGCCACGCTGGGCGCGGCTATGGAAGGCCTCGTCAATCAGTTCAACGATCTCATCCGGAACCTGAACGGATATGCCAACAACAGCGCCTACGATTACCGGTTTGCCGATGCTTCCAACGCGGAGATCACCCCGTTTAACGATACGCTGTCGGGCTATCTCTCCCGCAACGCCCAGCAGGAGCTTCTGGATGAATTCAATCTGAAGATGCACTGCAATAAAAACGGACACCGCTATATCGCAAGCCAGGTGCTGGCGGCACTGGGAAGCGGCTACAACGCCATGGATCCCACTTCCGTTTCCCGTGTGGGGAACTTCCGGGATGTGGCAGCCAATGCGTATTATGCCAATCCCGTGAAATGGGCCGTGGGAAACGGGATCACTTCCGGAACATCCGGCAATACCTTCTCGCCGGACCAGACCATCACCCGGGCGCAGGCGGTCACCATGATCTGGCGCGCTGTCTCCTCACCGGAACCGAGAGCCACCAACAATCCTTTTACGGATGTGAAGGGAGATCAGTATTACTACAAAGCGGTCCTGTGGGCCTATGAGAACAATGTCACCACCGGTACGGCAAGTTATCTCTTCTCGCCCAATGACCCCTGTACCAGAGCACAGATCGTGACCTTCATGTATAACGCCGTAGGCAAGCCCTGGGCGGGCTTCGGAGGCAGCTCCTTCCGGGACGTTCCCAACAATGCCTATTACTACAGCCCCGTACAGTGGGCGGTACGGCAGGGTATCACCGCCGGTACCGGCGACGGAACCTTCTCGCCCGATGCGCCCTGCACCCGGGCACAGGTGGTGACCTTCCTGTGGAGAGTCAACGGCTCTCCCGTATGATCCGAAAACAGCAAAAAGCGCTGCTGGTTGATTTCCAGCAGCGCTTTAATTCTGTCTAAATATTTAATCAAACAGGTGATCGATCCAGTTGCGCAGTTTCTTCACCGTCAGGAAACGGAAGAGGAAGATCCGGACCCAGTCCACGGCGATGCCCACCACATAGATACTGACGGCGATGCCGATGACCCGCAACGGGATGATCCCGGGACTCATGGCGGCGCTCTCCTCGTACCGGCGGGAGAGGAAGTAGGTGCGGACATAGTTCTGGTCCTGCAGCAGATACACGCCGAAGGTGGTGGGAGCCACCACTTTGACGATGAGATTTCCCACTTTGGGCAGACGGCGGTTTCCGAAGTACAGGAGCAGCGCCGTTGCCATCAGGAAGATGGTGGGAGAGGTGTAGGAGATGAACATCCCGCTGATGTCCCAGTCTTTTCCGTAATAGAACTGGGTCTTCCACAGCCAGGTGAAGAGCAGTGCCAGCAGGAATACGCCCCATCGCACAAGAGGTGGGATGATCCTGCATACGTCGAATTTCCGGATCACCGCGCCCACCATGTACAGGGCGCACAGCCACATGAAGGTGTAGCCGCCGGCAAGCCGGAAGGGATCGGACAGACTGTTCTTGATGGCCAGCGTGTTGTACAGGGAGAACAGCAGGAAGACGCCCAGAAACAGTTTGACGGCGTCCTTCTCCGTAAAGGAGTCCACCACCCGGTTCATATAGGGCATCAGGATAAAGACGCCGGTATAGGCGGTGAAGTACCAGTAGGCATTGAAGGTCACGGGGAAGAAACTGTGTACGACGCGGGTATGGGAGACGTAGCTCGGCTGCCAGTTATACACGATGACGGTCATCAGCAGGCAGTAGAAGACCACTTCCAGCCACAGCGTGAGATAGCGGGAGGGGCGGTGTTTGTGTCCGTACCCCACATATCCGCTGATAACGCCGTAGCAGTCCACCGCGCAGAAGCACAGGATCTCCAGAAACCACACCACGTTATACTGGGCTTTTCCTTCCACGGCGTCGATGATGCCGCCGTGTCCCATGACGTGGAGGATCGTTATGAACAGAGTAGCCAGTACACGAAGAAGGTCTACTCCGTAGTTTCTCTCTTTCCAAGTTTCCAAATCGTCAGTCTCCAGATCTATAGATTGTTAAAGAGCGATCCACAGTACCAGGGGGATGGTGATCACACTGAGGACCGTGGCGATGCAGATGGTCTTGCTGGCCAGGGTGGCATCCTGACCGTAATCGATGCAGAAGGGCGTCAGCATCACCGCCGGCGGACACGCCGACAGGATCACCAGCACGCCCAGCATCATGGCGTTGTCCGTCAGATGCCGGAAAACGAGTGCGCACAGAAGCGGGCAGACGAGAAGACGCACCGCACTGATGACGTAGGGACGCCAGTCGGTGAAGATCTCCCGGTAGGCAATGCCTCCGAGACTCGTTCCGATGATGATCATGGACAGGGGAACGGTGCCCGCTGCGATGGTGGAGATGGTCTCCTCGATCACCACCGGGACACGGATCCCGGTGAAAAACAGGATCAGCGAGATGAGGACCGCCACCACCGGCGCGTTGAGCAGTTCCCTGAAGGAAAAGCTTCCGCGGGAATCCTTTGTCAGCAGTGCCACTCCTGCGGTATACAGCAGTACGTTGAAAATGATCGTGGAAAGGGAAGCAGCAAAGATGGCCTCGCTACCGTAGAGTCCCTCAATGATGGGAAACCCCAGAAACACCGTGTTGATGAAGACCATCAGCAGGATGGTGATCCCCCGGTCCTTCTTCATGGGAAAGACCGTCACGGTGAGAAATCCCATCAGCCAGTAGATGGCGAATCCCAGCGCGAACAGCCCGAAGAGGATCAGCATCTCCCGGCCGGAGAGCACGGGATCCACATTCACGGTGGAGCGGAGGATGGAGCACACCAGAAACACGTTGATGAGAAGCCGGCTGAGATACCGGTTGGCCACATCGTCGGTGAGCTTTGCCTTGCGCGCAATGAAGCCCACCAGCATGATCAGGACCAGGATCATCATTTTTTCGATGACGATGGATACTTCCATGGGCGGCCTCCTCAAAACAATTCCACAGATGCTGAAAATTATACCACTATATGTAGTTGGTTTACAATAATCCGACGAGAAAAATATTGCACTTTCCGGTGTTCCATACTATATTACAATTGACAAATCCAATTATAGAACTCGGAGGAAAGAAATGGACGCGGACCAACGTCACGATATAGAAGCGTTTGTAAAGGAAAACCGGGATAACATCATCCGGGATATCGGAAAGATCGTCGCCGTCCCCAGTGTAAGGGGAGAGGCGGAGGAAGGTGCTCCCTACGGAGCGGAGTGCCGCCGTGTGCTGGATGTCATGCTGGGCATGGCAGAGGACATGGGCATGGACACCGGTGTCTGTGATGACCGGGTCGGCTGGGCGGAGATCCGCGGGGAAAGCGGGGAGAAGCACCTGGCCACGGTCACCCACCTTGATGTGGTGCCTGCGGGAAAAGGATGGGAATCGGATCCCTTCACTGCGGTGGAGAAGGACGATTATATCCTGGGCCGCGGTGTCCTGGATGACAAGGGACCCAGCGTGCTGTGCCTGTATGCACTGAAATATCTGAAAGACCGGAACATCCCTCTGCGCTATTCCGTGCGGGCCCTCTTCGGGACTGCGGAAGAGACGGGGATGGAGGATGTGGAATACTATCTCCGCAATGAGGATCCTCCTCTGTTTGCCTTTTCACCTGACTCGGACTTTCCCGTATGCAACGGCGAGAAGGGGATTTACCAGGGCAAACTGAAGGCGGTGCATCCCTGTTCGGTGATCCTGGACCTGAAAGGCGGCGTGGTATCCAACGCCGTGCCGGACCGGGCGGAAGCGGTGCTGCGCTGCAGTATCGAGGAACTTCAGCCTATGGACAATATCCGTCTGGAGGAGGACGCGGGCTGCGTCCGGATCAAAGCCTACGGAATCGCCGGGCATGCTTCCATGCCGGAAGGGACCCGGAACGCCATCGGTGTACTGGCAAACTATCTGCTGGACAGCCATGTGGTATCGGAGAGCGAGGAGGCATTTCTGCGGATCCTGCGGGACCTTCATGAGGATTATCACGGAAAAGAACTGGATCTGGATGCCGAGGACGACCGTTTCGGCAAGCTGACCATCATCGGCGGAACCGCCGGAATGGAAGACGGAATGCTGTGGCAGACCATCGACTGCCGCTATCCGGAAGACATCAGCAGTGCGGATATCACGGAAAAACTCATGGATGCCGCCGGAGACGAGGCCATCCTGGAAGTGAACAACATCGAAGAGCCCTTCTACATGGAGGCGGACAGCGATCCGGTCCAGATGTGTATCCGGGCATATAATGATGTCACGGGAGAGGATAAGGAGCCCTTCACCATCGGGGGAGGCACCTACGCCAGAAACTTCCCCTATGCGGTGTCCTTCGGACCCGAGCACCATGACCGTCCCTCGCCGGACTTTGTCGGCGGGATCCATTCGGCCAACGAAGGGGTCGCTGTCTACGATCTGCTGGAAGCACTCCAGATCTATATTCTGGCACTGCTGGAACTGCAGAAACTGGAATACTGATTCAAAAACTTACCTGTCTTTCTTCACAGTGTTTCGTGAGGAGAGACAGGTTTTTTGTATGCAAAAGAGGAGACGGATCGATTGCGATCCGTCTCCTTTCAGGACTTATTCTTCGTATTCAAAATTATAGCAGTTCATGGAGAATTTGGTCAGCATGTTGGCCAGCTCCTCCGCAGAGATCGATTTGCCGGAATCATCCGTAAACCAGTTGGAGATCATCATGAAGCAACCGGATGCGGAATAGAAGAAACGGTACTGATCCGTGATGTCCAGATCATCAAAGGATCCACGTGTTTCAAAAAATACCGGTTCCCAGAAATCGTTGAGGATCTCTTTTATGATGGAAAGATCGACCTTGCCGGAGACAAGGACTTTAAATTCATCCTTGATCTTTCCCAGCTCCTTCAGAGCGGAAGAGAACAGGGTAAAGCACTTTTCCTGCGTGCTCATATCATCCTGCAGTGCTTCTTCCAGCTGCTCCCGGATGCTCTCACCGATGCTCCTTTCGTATTGAACGATCTGATCAAAAGGATCGGAGAAGTAGGAGTAGTAGGTCGACCGGTTCACATCGGCATAATCGCAGATCTCCGTGACCGTAATCTTATCCAATGGCTTGCTGCGCAGCGCTTCAATCAGGCCCTTGTGCAACAGCGTTTTTGTCATTCTGACGCGGCGGCTGTCCTCTTTCATGGCACAATCACCCCAAATCGGACTAATTTTTCAAACACATTTTAATATATTGTTGGAAATCCGTCAAGTCGGCGAAAAATGACGAGAACACAACAAAAAATACAAAAATGTTGGATTCAAATCAAATTTGGAAAGCCGTTCCTTAAGTGAAAGACGGTAATTGATGGAAAAAAAGCGTGAAAAACCGCAAAAAGATCTTGATTTGCCTAAAGAATATTAAGGATCGTGAAGAACAAACTGATTTCAGAATGAATAATTATCGATGTTACCGCATAAATATGCATTTTTATGAAAAGGATCAATGCGGAAAAATTTTTATTGCATACACCCGGATCGATGGGAGGTAAACGGAAGCTTTTCCGTTCCCTGCAGTGCAGTTTTTGTGCGGATATTACCGTAAATGGGTTTTCTCATTTTTTTTCCTTTTATCCGGATTATTATATTGACAACCGCTTCAGAATTTGGTATTTTATTAAAGCCGTGTGGCCGAGTAGTTCAGTCGGTTAGAACGCTAGCCTGTCACGCTAGAGGTCGAGGGTTCAAGTCCCTTCTCGGTCGCCAATAAGGCCCGCGGATTCGATCCGCGGGTTTTATATGCTGCTATAGCTCAGTCGGTAGAGCGCATCCTTGGTAAGGATGAGGTCCCCAGTTCAAATCTGGGTAGCAGCTCCAGCTTTCAAGACTCAAAACGTTTGTTTTGGGTCTTTTTTGTTATGGGAAAACACCAAATGAAAAACGAAGATTCTTCCTTCGGTTGCAA
>CAJGCI010000086.1 GCA_904501855.1 Oscillospiraceae bacterium
CGCCTCTTTCAGATGATCCACATCGGATCGTCCTTCTATCACATAGACATCCATTGTCGTGGCAAGAAACTCCGCCCGTTCCGGGTCGCTTTCCACAACGGTGATATCATGCTGTTCATTGAGAAGCAATCGGATGATGGCAAGCCCAACGCGCCCGCCGCCGACAACAACGATCTTCATGATTTGAAGCCTTCTTTCAATACCTTTTCTCTAAGGATTGTCTGTAGCGCTGATTATTTCAGCAGATATGGAACTGAGACCACCGAAACGTTTCGTTTGTGCTCCAGCTGTCTTTTCAGCTGCTCGGATGTCTGGTTGTGCAGTACTCGCTGCCACCAGTGTCGGATGATGATCTGACTCATGACTACGGTCAGCGTTTCATGCGGATCCAGCTGGTCCAGACACTTGTCCACATGCTGGAGCAGCATCTCACTGTAATTTCGGTACGGTGTCTCTTCAATGACAAGCACCGCATTCAGATTCATTATTTCTTTCAGCGTCTCAACACGTTCCCGGTATCGTTCCTGATCTTCCTCCGTAGATGCCACATGATACAGTTCGATGGGAAGATCTCCCTGGATACTCATGGCGTAATGGAGCGATTTCAAAAATGCGCGGTTCAAGTTGCTGATGGGCATTACGATTTTGACTTTCGGGACATACACATCGGAAAGCCGTTCATCTCCGAAATCCATCCCAAGATCATTCTGCACTCCGTGATAATGCTGGTGGATATACTCCATCACGAGCACGATCACCGGAATCGCCACCAGGACCATCCATGCTCCCGCCGTGAAACGGGAGATTGCTATGATCAGGCAGGTCGTTGCGCTCATGGCAGCACCGATGCCGTTGATGACCGCACGGTGCTTCCAGCCGGAATTCTTTTTTCGGATCCATCGGATCAGCATTCCGGTCTGAGACAGCGTGAATGCCAGAAATACACCGGTGGCATACAGAGGAAGCAGAGAGTGTGTATCTGCGCGGAAGATGATAATCAGAAGCGCGGATGCTAGAAAGACCATCTCAATTCCATTCGAAAAGCCAAGCCGGATGCCACGGTTTGTCATTTTACGCGGCATATACCCGTCTTTGGCCATCAGTGCCAGCAGCACCGGCATTCCTGCAAAGGCAGTATTCGCCGCCAGTGCCAGAATGACGACCGTAGCGACCTGAACGATATAGAAACCGACACTTCCCTCTCCATAAACGCGCTCTGCCAGCTGTGCAATTACTGTGATCCCTCCGGAAGGATCCGGGGTAACATGATAAACAGCGGTTAAGATTGACAGGCCTAAAAAACAGACCAGACAGACCATCGCCAGCAGGGCAAGTACTTTCTTCGCATTTTTCGTTGCCGGATCCCGGAAATTGGGGACTGCATTACTGACTGCCTCAACGCCGGTAAGGGCGGTACATCCGGCACCGAATGCGCGAAGAACGAGGAACAGGGTCGCTCCTTCCAGCATCGTTGGCTGATAGTTGAAGGAAGCCGCCTTCGGTACCATCTCCGGGTGGACAACCGCTTTGACAGCCCCCACCAGAATCGTGATGACGATAATGGCAATAAACATATACGTCGGGGTACCGAACATCACGGCAGATTCCCGCATGCCTCGCAGATTTCCCCACGTCAGCAGGACAATGATTCCCAGTGCGATGAACACCCGATACGGCTGCAGGACCGGAAAAGCCGAGTAGATTGCCGCGGTAGCGGCCGCAGAGCTGGCTGCCACGGTCAAAATATATCCGATGATCAGTGCCGCTCCTGCAATCAGCCCTGGGATTTTTCCGAGGTTTTCCGTAGCAACACCATAGGCGCCGCCCCCGTTTGGATAGGCATCTATCGTCTGACTGTAGGAAATCGCCAGTATAACAAGAAGAAACAGAATCGCTGCGATACAGAGGATATAGTATTTATATGCCCCCAGAAACAGTGCCGGCACAAGAACAATCAGCATTTCTTCTCCTGCGTATGCAACCGATGAGATTGCATCGCTGGAATAAATGGGAAGTCCCCATTTGACGCTGAATTTCTCAGTGCTCAGATCTGTGTCTTTCAGTGCATTTCCAACAAAAAAAGTTTTAATTCGTTCAAACATATTGACGTGACCTTTTGCGCATGTTTTCAGGTTCAGCCGATAATTACGGCTGTGAGAATAGGATTAAAACCACGATCCTTTTGAAGAGTCGTATAGGCTGTCCGAATCAGGAGATGTTCCGCTTTTTCCATCAGCTCTCTTTCGGTTCCGGACGTCTTATTCCTCATTTTCCGGGGTGCCGGTTTCTTCCGTCTGCATGGAAACAAATTCAATGTGAATCACGGTATCCATGTGGATCTCCGTCAGATCAAATGAGCCGGAGTATCCGCTGGGTATTCCATTGATGCTGATGCTGCCCACCGCATATCCCACATCGGGAATGACCGTAATATGGTCTGACTCGCCATCTTTCACGGTATTGGTGGTTGCATATGCATCCCCACCGCCCCCGGCTGTTACATAGATCTGGTATGTGGGAGTCTCGGTTGGTGTGGGAGACGGTGCGGTGCTCTCCGGCACTTCGGATGGTGCAGCAGATGCCGCGGTCTCTGCGGCAGGAGATTCCTCCGTGGAATTCCCGCTGAAGGCGTGATCCAAGACCCCGCTCATGACCAGCAATACTGCCAGTAGTATGATCAGGAGTCCTGCTGCTATGGCAATGAAATACGGACTGATCTTCGTCTCGTCCTTTTTGTTTCCGGTCGCCATCTCTTCTCCTCTCCCGCTTCAGAGCATTATTCTCCTGCAGGTGTCTTCTTTTTCGGTTTTCTGCGATTGGGACGCCGCCGTTTTCTCGCCTTGGCCTTCTCACCGGTCTTTTCCGCAGAGCCGTTTTCCGCTTTTGCCGTCGGTTTGGCCCCGCCCTTGGGGGCATTGGCTTTGTTTTCCTGCTTTTTCGCAGTCTCCTGTGCATTTGCCGGGGCATTCTTATCCGATGCGTTTCCGGTTTTCTTTTTCGGCCGCCGGTTTCTGCGGCGTTTCTTTCCTCCGGCAGAACCGGTTTTCTCCGGTTTCTTCTCCTCTTCGGTTTCGCCGGTCATATCCTCAGCAAACAGCACCGGTGCCAGCCAGTCGTCTGCTTCCTGTTCGGTTTTTTTCTTTTTCGGTTTGATTTTCAGTACGTGGGGAGGAGTTTCTCCGTTTGCCGGACGCCCCCCGGGAACAACAGCGATCTCATCGGCCTCATAGGTCTTGATCACGTCATCTCCCTCGCCGTCCAGCGTTACCTTCACCGTCTGACGGAGAAGATTCACCTGTGAGACCACACCATAGCCGGTGGGGGTCTCCACAAAGGTCCCCTGCTTGGGAACGTTAGCGATCAGTTCCTCGTAGGCTTCCTGTTCATATCGCAGACAGCACATCAGTCTCCCGCAGCTGCCGGAGATCTTCGTCGGGTTGAGGGACAGATTCTGGATCTTGGCCATTTTCGTGGATACCGGCTGGAATTCGTCCACAAACTGATTGCAGCAGTACGGTCTGCCGCAGATTCCGAGACCGCCCAGCATTTTTGTCTCATCCCGGACACCGATCTGTCTCAGCTCGATCCGGTTTCGGAAGATTCCCGCAAGATCTTTTACAAGATCACGGAAATCCACGCGTCCGTCCGCCGTGAAAAAGAACGTAGTCTTCGTTCCTTCAAAATTGCATTCCACATCCACCAGCTTCATCTCCAGACCGTGTTCGGAGATCTTCTGTTTGCAGATGTCGTAGGCTTCCTTTTCTTTTTCCTTGTTGATCTCGGCAACCCGCAGATCCGATTCCGTCGCGATCCGGATCACCGGCCGCAGCGGCTGCACCACGCTGGTGTCCTCTACCATATGGTTGCCATATACGCATTCCGCCATCTCCAGCCCCTTGGCGGTCTCGATTACCACCGAATCTCCGGTGGCAACGGTGTTGCCGTTGGGTGCAAAGAAATAGGTCTTGCCCATACTTTTAAATTTTACACTGATTACTTCTGTCATGAATGTTCCTTTCTATCGGGGTTCGCTTTGACTGCCAGGTATGCCATAACATGCTTGGGCCCGGTGTTGACAGCCATGAACTCCCTGCATCGATCCGCAAGCCGGATCAGATGATTGATTTTCTTTTTTTGTTCGAGGGATCGGTTCGGGGAAGACAGACCCGCAACTGCAGTCTCCTTCACCGCTTCCAGAAACCGGAGCGTCTCCTGAATATTCATGGAATTGTGCTCCATGCACCACTGAAACAGCGCCGCTTCCGTGCCTTTCAGTGCGGTATTGAGAAACCCTCTTGCCAGCTCCTTGTCTTCGGAGGAAAGCTCCTCCTCGGAAGCCGTCTCCGACCGAACCAGGACGCAGCGGGATCGCACCGTGGGAAGCAGCAGCATGGGATTTGCTGCGATCAGGATAAATGAATCAAAGGCAGGCGGCTCTTCCAGCAGTTTCAGAATTGCGTTCTGCGCCGGAAGATTCATGGTGTCTGCATCTTCAATAATATAGACTTTTTTGTCTGCTTCGTTGGGCAGCACATAGGCATCGGCGATCAGCGCACGGATCTGGCGGATAAGGATGGATTTCTTCTGTTTCCCGTTCTCCACTTCCCGCGTAACATGTCCGAGATCGGGATGAATCCCCTCCCGGATCTTCCGGCAGTTTTCGCAATGGCCGCAGGGAGCCTGCTCCGGAAACCGGCACATCATGGCAGCGGCCAGATCTCTTGCCTGTTCCAGCGTATCCTCTCCCGTGCCAGATACGATATAGGCATGGGACAGCTTATTCGCGGTGTAAGACTGCTTGTGATCCACAAAAATACCTCTGACTAAATTTCATTAATTAATTATTTTACCTTTTTTTAGGCTCACTGACAACTAATATGTTGTCCACGCTCCGAAAAAAGGTATTTGCCTTCCATGCCTAGAATCTGTCAATCGTTGCAAATCGATCCTAAATGGCTTATGATAAGTCCGATTCCATCCTCATGCACGGATGATCAGGGGGGATTTTGATTGACACCTAGAGAAAAATATATTGCGTCAGCATGCATCGGTTACCTGTCCGGATCGGTCAATACCGGCGTGCTTGCATCCAAATATCTGTACAAAGACGATGTCCGTGAGCACGGCAGCGGAAACGCCGGCGCCACCAACATGGCCCGCACCTTCGGTCTTGATGCCGGTGCGGTAACCCTGATCGGCGACATGGCAAAAACCGTCTTCTCCATGAGCACCGGCTGGATCCTGGAGAAAAAGTGGGGTATGGCCATCGCAGGGGCAGCCTGTCTGGTGGGCCACTGTTATCCGATTTTCTTCAAATTCAAAGGCGGAAAGGGTGTCGCCGTCGGTGCCGCGCTGTCCCTGATGATTGACCCGCGGGTATTTCTTTCCGGATGTGCCGCGTTTGCTGTTGGTTTCGGTGCGACCAGACGGGTCTCCGCCGGCTCCATCGCATCCGCGATCGCCGTCCCGGTAGCAGGAATGTCCCTGCCGCTGAGCTATCAGAGAAAACTGCTTTCCCTGTTTGCCGGCGCCGTCGTTCTTTACGAGCACCGTCCCAATGTGAAACGGATCTTTGCCGGAGATGAACCGGAATTTGTCTTTGCAAAAAAAGAAGGCGAAGAAGCCTGATTTAAACCGGATCCTGGATTCGGATGATTCGGATCGGTCCTTCGGCTCCTCCGCACACACAGCATGTATATTGAGGGAATTCTTCCAGAAATCGGAGCGGGATTCCCTCAATTTCTTTTTTGATCTCTCCATTTTCAATCACACTGAAGGTATCCAGCTGGCCGGCGATACCCTTCCCGGTATACTTTACATAGCTCTCTTTCGCCGTCCACAGGGAGAAAAACACATCTTCCTCCCTGCCGGACAGAAACACGGTCTCTTCCGGATGGAAAAACCGGCGCGCGATCCTTTCCGGATGATTCTTTCCGGTATGAATCTGCAGATCGATCCCCACCGGGCAGGAACTGAACAGACACATCCAGTAATCGCCGCTGTGGGTGACGGAAACATACAGACGGTCCGCAAGATGGGGAAAATACGGTTTTCCTTTCTCGGTACGGACCACCGTCAGATCTGCATCCTCCGGGAGACCTGGAAGCTGACGCGCCAGCGTCCTGACACGTTCTTCCGTTTTGCCCCGGAGATGAGGTGTTTCTATCACATAAAGAACATTTTCAGAAAAACTCATCGGTTTGTTCCTGTTATCCTTTTTCGGAATAATCTTTCAAAATCTTTTCAAATGCCGGCAGGGACCGCCGGATCATGTCATTGGAAACACAGTATGCCAGCCGCAGAAAACCAGGGCATCCAAATTCCGCTCCCGGAACGACAAGAAGATTGTAATCCAGCTTTGCCTTCTCGGAAAAGGCTCTGTCATCACCATTCGGCGCCTTGACAAACAGATAAAACGCCCCGTCCGGCTTTGCGCATTCATATCCCATTTCCTTCAGGGAATTGTACAGAAGATTGCGGTTTTCCTCATACGCTTTCAGATCCGGTTTCTCGTCTGCACATTCTTCCACCACACGCTGAAACAGGGTCGGAGGACACACATGTCCCATGATCCGGGCCGCACCGGAAACCGCTGCCATCAGTTCCTCCGAATCGGCACAGTTCTGTGGAATATACACGTACCCGATACGCTCTCCCGGAAGAGACAGGGATTTGGAATAGGAATAGCAGACGATGGTGTTCTCGTAAATCGAGGGAATAAACGGAACCGTAACTCCGCCGTACACCAACTCCCGATAGGGCTCATCGGCGATGATATAGACTGGATGTCCGTATTGTGCTTCCTTGGCTTTCAGTATCTCGCCGATCTTCCGAAGCGTCTGCTCCGTATAGACGACTCCGGAAGGATTGTTGGGAGAGTTGACGATCACTGCCTGAGTGTGTTCTCCCACCGCTGCGCTCAGCGCCTCATAATCCACCTGGAATGCTTCCACATCCGGCGGAACAACTTTGAATGCCGCTCCATTGTTCTCCACAAAATATTTATATTCGGAGAAATACGGGGCTATGGCTACGAACTCGCTGCCCTCCTCGGCAGCCAGCGCCTTGATCACGCTGATCAGCGCAGGGGCCGCTCCGCAGGTGAAAAACAGGTCTCTTCCGCGGATCGGGAAGGAAAACCTCCGACTCAGGACGTTCGCCACCGTATTCCTTACGCTCTCAAATCCTGCCGCCATGGAATACCCGTGCAGAGACAGGGAATCAACGTTCTCCGTCAGACTCCGAATGGTTTCATTTACCTTTTCCGGGGCGGGAATGCTGGGATTTCCAAGAGAGTAATCGTACACATTCTCTCCGCCGATTTCCTTCGCCTTCTCCAGTCCGTATGCAAACAGCGCCCGGATGACTGACGGTTCCGTTCCTATCTCGTACAGTTTTTGATTGATCATATCTCTATCCCCCCAGCTGTCGGTCATCCGGCAGCCCGTTCTGCTTAGTTTTGAATATTATACGTGATTTTCCTTCTGTTTGCCACTTTCTCTTCTCAGTTGGTCCAAGGCGCAAAAAATGCCGAAGTCGGCAAGCGCTTCGGCGAAACGATGAAATCAAAAAAAGAAAACCGGGTGTTCTTCACTCCCACCCGGTTGTTAGTTATTTCATCGGACCATACCTCTATAGTATTTAACGGTCGTATGAACACCTTTCTTTTGTTCTACGATATTCCCAAATTTCTTTTCTTGTTTGGGTTTACCGGCA
>CAJGCI010000087.1 GCA_904501855.1 Oscillospiraceae bacterium
CGGCCCTATGTGGTGATGAAATACGCCATGAGTCTCGACGGCAAGATCGCCTGCCGCACCGGGGACAGTAAATGGATCACCGGAGAGACGGCACGGGAACATGTACATCTGCTCCGGAAACGGTATTCCGCCATCCTTGCCGGAATCGGAACGGTCCTGGCGGATGATCCCATGCTCAACTGCCGCGCGGAGGAAGGCGTGGATCCCGTCCGGGTAATCTGTGATTCCTGCCTTCGCATCCCGCTGGACAGCCGCATCCTTCAGACCGCCCGTGAGATCCCCACCATCATCGCCGCGGCGGGCAATACCCTGAAGATTCCCGGTGCCGCGGTGCAGGTCCTGAAGATCCAGGAACTGGGCGCGGAAGTGATCTCCTGCGGAGAGGACCGGGTGGATCTTTCCCGGCTGATGGAACTTCTGGGAAAGCGGAAGATCGACAGTGTGCTGGTGGAAGGCGGAGGGAGCATCCACGGCTCCATCCGGGACGAAGGACTGGCGCAGAAAGCCGTCATCTATGTGGGAAATGTGCTCATCGGCGGAGCGGATGCACCGTCTCCGGTCAAAGGGACGGGAGCGGAACGGATGACCGATGCGGCACGTCTGATGAATATGTCCGTGGAACAGCTGGGTGATGATCTCTGCATCACCGGTTATTTCCCGCAGCAGGAAACCTTGAAGGGAGAGTGAGGAAATGTTTACAGGGATCGTAGAGGAGACCGGAACGCTCCGGAGCCTGTCCCGGGGACAGAAGTCCTGTGTGATCCATATCCAGTGCAGCACCGTGCTGGAAGATACAAAGATCGGAGACAGCATCGCGGTCAACGGGATCTGCCTCACCGTAACGGGGATGGAGAGCGGCGGATTTACCGCCGATGTCATGAACGAGACCCTGTCCCGGTCCTCGCTGGGACAGACCTCGCCGGGAGATCCGGTGAATCTGGAACGGGCCATGGCAGCCAATGGACGATTCGGCGGCCATATCGTGTCCGGTCATATCGACGGCACCGGCGTGATCCGGGACATCCGTTCCGATGACAACGCCGTGTGGTATACGGTGGAAGCACCGCCGGAGATCCTCCGGTATGTGGTGGAGAAAGGCTCCATCGCCATCGACGGGATCAGCCTGACCGTAGCCCGGGTGGACGACCGGTCCTTTCAGGTCTCGGTGATCCCGCATACCAGAGCGGTCACCGCACTTTCCAGCCGCCGGGTGGGTTCTCCGGTGAATCTGGAAAACGATATTGTAGGAAAATATGTGGAAAAACTGATGCAGCCGGCTCCCCCGGAGGACAGCAAGTCTTCTCCCATTACCATGGAGTTTCTGGCACAGTATGGATTTTAGATTGAGGGGATAGTACAATGGCAAAAGAATTCGGAACAATCGATCAGGCGTTAACCGACCTGAAAAACGGAAAGATCATCCTTGTTCTGGATGATCCGGACCGTGAGAATGAAGGGGATATGATCTGCGCAGCGCAGTTCGCCACCACGGAGAACGTCAACATGATGGCCTCCCGGGCAAAGGGACTGATCTGCATGCCCATGAGCCGCCAGCTGTGCGAGAAGCTGGCGCTTCCCCAGATGGTGTCCGTCAATACGGATAACCACAGTACGGCGTTCACCGTATCCATCGACCACGTGGAGACCACCACCGGCATCTCCGCGGAGGAGCGGTCGGTCACGGCACTGCGGAGCGTGATGGATGATGCCAAACCGTCGGATTTCCGGCGGCCTGGCCACATGTTTCCTCTCCGTGCCCGGGACGGCGGCGTTCTTGTGCGGGGCGGACATACGGAGGCCACGGTGGATCTGATGCGTCTGGCAGGACTGAAGGAATGCGGACTGTGCTGTGAAGTCATGAGGGACGACGGCACCATGATGCGCAAGACGGAGATCCTGGAACTGGCGGAGGAACTGGATATGACGGTGGTCACCATCGCCGATCTCATTCAGTACCGGCTCGCCCGGGAGAGCATCGTAAAGCGGGAAGCGGAGGCGAAACTGCCCACCGATTACGGCGATTTCCGGATCATGGGATATCAGAATATCATCAACGGCGATCATCATGTGGCTCTGGTCATGGGAGATATCGCGGACGGGGAACCGGTGCTGTGCCGGGTCCACTCCGAGTGTCTGACCGGCGATGTGTTCGGCTCCAAGCGCTGCGACTGCGGCGATCAGCTGCACCAGGCCATGGAGATCATCCGGCAGGAGGGCCGGGGCGTTGTCCTGTATCTCCGGCAGGAAGGCCGGGGCATCGGGCTGATCAACAAACTGAAAGCCTATGAACTGCAGGAACAGGGATATGATACGGTGGAAGCCAATGTGATGCTGGGATTCCCCGCGGACATGCGGGAGTACGGTGTGGGAGCACAGATCCTCCGGGATCTCGGAGCGAGAAAGCTCCGCATCCTCACCAACAATCCCCGGAAGATCACGGGACTTGCCGGATATGGCATCACCATCGAGGAGCGGGTCCCCATTCAGATCCCGGCACAGAAATTCGATTATAAATACCTGAAGACCAAACAGGATAAAATGGAACATATGACCAATTACGTCTGAGATCACGAGAAAGAACGAATAACCAGGAGGAAATCATTATGAAGACATTTGAAGGAAAAGTAGTAGCCGGAAAAGTACGCATCGGCATCGTCGCAGCACGTTTCAATGAATTTATCGTATCCAAACTTATCGGCGGCGCGGAAGACGCGCTTCTCCGTCACGGCGTGTCCGGAGACAACATCGATCTGGCCTGGGTACCCGGTGCCTTTGAGATCCCGGTGATCGCAAAGAAGATGGCGGAGTCCGGCAAGTATGACGCAGTCATCTGTCTGGGCGCGGTGATCCGCGGTTCCACCAGCCACTATGATCTGGTTTGCAATGAGACCAGCAAGGGTATCGCGCAGGTCGGGCTGCACACCGGCGTTCCCACCCTGTTCGGGATCGTGACCACAGACACCATCGAGCAGGCCATCGAGCGGGCCGGCACCAAGGCAGGCAACAAGGGATATGACGCTGCCTGTTCCGCCATTGAGATGATCAATCTCATCCATGAGATCGAACAGTGATCATGGATAACAGATTGAATCCGCGGCCGGATCTTGTCATCTTCGACATGGACGGGCTGATCCTGGATTCGGAACAGCTGTTCATGGAACAGGAGCGGATCGTCGGCCGGCAGTACGGTTATGATATGACACCGGAAAACTACATCACCACCATCGGTACCGCAGGAGATACGCTAAGGAAGATCCTGACTGGCCTGTACGGGGAGGACTATCCCATGGAGAAGATCTCCCGGGAGAGCCGGGAACGGGTGGACCGGATCATTGAGGAGCAGGGGCCACCGGTAAAACCGGGGATCGGCGAATTGATGGAAGGGCTGCATCGAAACTGCATTCCATTCTGTATCTGCACGTCCACGGATACCGCCACGGCGACGCACTATATGGATATGGCGGGATTCCTGCCGTATCTGCAGTTTCTCATCGGAGGCGAACAGACGAAAAAGTCAAAGCCGGATCCGGACATCTTTCTGCAGGCCTGCAGAAGGGCAGGCGTTCCGCCGGAGAACTGCCTGGTGATCGAGGACTCTCCCAACGGGATCCGGGCCGCACTGGCGGCGGGGATGCAGGTGATCGCCATTCCGGATCTGGTTCCGGTCCCGGAGGAACTGAAGGACCGGGTCACGGCGGAGGTCGTCTCCGCGGAACAGATCCCCGAACTCATGGAGCTGAACTAACTCAATGAGATTAGTTGTATCCGTGACGATTTGTGCTATAATATCTAAGGTCCTTTTTCGGGACCCCCGGCACAGCGTGCCGGGAACAGCACTTTGTTAAGAAGGAAAGGTTGAAAAATGGAACGTAGAGTAGGTACGGTCTCCCGCGGCATTCGCTGCCCCATCATCCGTGAGGGAGATGATCTTTCGGAGATCGTCGTAAACAGTGTCATTGAAGCGTCCCAGGCGGAAGGGTTCTCCCTTCATGACCGCGATGTGGTCGCCATTACCGAATCCGTCGTGGCCCGTTCACAGGGCAACTATGCCTCCATCGACGCCATAGCAAAAGACGTCAGGGAAAAGACCGGCGGCGGTACGGTGGGAGTTATTTTCCCCATCCTGTCCCGCAACCGTTTCGCCATCTGCCTGAAGGGCATCGCCAAGGGCGTGGAAAAGATCGTCCTCATGCTGTCCTATCCCAGTGATGAAGTGGGCAACGAGCTCATTTCCCTGGACAAGCTGGATGACGCCGGGGTCAACCCCTATTCCGATGTTCTTTCTCTGGAACAGTACCGTGATCTGTTTGGCGAGAATCTTCACCCCTTTACCGGTGTGGATTATGTGGCCTATTACAGTGAGATCATCCGGGAATGCGGCGCGGAGGTGGAAGTCATCTTCGCCAATCACGCCCAGGATATCCTGACCTATACGGATAAAGTCATCGCGGCGGATATCCATACCCGCAACCGCACCAAGCGGATCCTGATGGCCAACGGCGCCAGCGTGGTGCTGGGACTGGATGAGATCCTGAACAAGCCGGTGGACGGCAGCGGATATAACGAGAAATACGGTCTTCTGGGATCCAACAAATCCACAGAAGAGTCCGTCAAGCTCTTCCCCAATGAATGCACGGATCTGGTGGCGTCCATTCAGAGCAAGCTGAAGGACCGCACCGGCAAGATGCTGGAAGTCATGGTCTACGGCGACGGTGCATTCAAGGATCCCGTGGGCAAGATCTGGGAACTGGCAGACCCCGTGGTGGGTGTGGCCAGCACGCCGGGTCTGGACGGAACGCCCAACGAGCTGAAGCTGAAGTATCTGGCGGATAATGATTTCAAGGATCTCAGCGGCGAAGCACTGAAGGAAGCCATCTCCCAGCGCATCCGTGAGAAAGACGGAAACCTGGTGGGCAAGATGGAATCCGAGGGCACGACGCCCCGCCGTCTTACCGATCTGATCGGGTCTCTGTGCGACCTGACCTCCGGTTCCGGTGACAAGGGCACGCCCGTGGTCCTGGTACAGGGTTACTTCGACAACTACACCAACGACTGATCATCAGTTTATATGACGGCGCTCCTGCGGGAGCGCCGTTTTTCAATTGGGGGAAGAAATTCCTTGTGATAAAGGATGAATCCGATTATAATTTTATATAGAACTAGAAGGAAAAGCGGGGTTCATTATGAGAAATACAAAAGTAATATGCACACTGGGTCCGGCTGTGGACAACGAAGAGTCCATTGAGGCTCTCATCCGTGCCGGCATGAACTGTGCCCGTTTTAATTTTTCCCATGGCAATCACGAATCTCATCTGGCGACCCTCAACCGGTTGAAGAGCGTGAGGGACCGGCTGGGTGCCCCGGTGGCTGCCATGCTGGATACCAAGGGTCCCGAGATCCGCGTGAAGACCTTTAAAAATAATTCCGTGGAACTGGAAGCGGGAGCCCGTTTTACGCTGACCAGCCGGGATGTGGAGGGCACGGAGAAGATCGTGTCCGTGACCTACGATCATCTGGCAGAGGAACTGAGCGAGGGCAATGTGATCCTGATCGACGACGGACTCATCGGCCTTCGCGTGGAGAGCATCAACGGCCCGGACATTCACTGTGTCGTGGAGAGCGGCGGGCCGCTGTCCAATAACAAGAGCATCAACATTCCGGGCGTTCATATCAATCTGCCGGCTCTGACGGAAAAGGATATCCGTGATCTGGAGTTTGCAGCGGAGAACGATTTTGATGCCATTGCCGCATCCTTCATCCGCTCCGCCAGTGATGTCAAGGCCATCCGCAAGGTGCTGAAGGAGAACAATGCTTCCGATATCCTCGTCATCTCCAAGATCGAGAATCAGGAGGGCGTGGATAATGTGGATGCCATCATCAAAGCATCCGACGGTGTCATGGTGGCCCGCGGTGATCTTGGCGTGGAGATCCCCGCAGCCCGTGTTCCCGTGATCCAGAAACAGATCATACGGAAATGCCAGACGGCTGGGAAGATCGTCATCACCGCCACGCAGATGCTGGATTCCATGATCCGCAATCCCCGTCCCACCAGAGCGGAAGTCTCCGATGTGGCCAATGCCGTCTTCGACGGCACGGACTGCGTCATGCTCTCCGGCGAGACGGCAGGGGGCAAGCATCCCATCGAGGCGCTGCAGACCATGGTGGAGATCGTGAAGGAAGCGGAACAGTCGGTGGATTACTGGACGATCTTCAACGACTCCAGACTGGCAGACCGGACGCAGATCAATGACGCGGTGACCCATACCTGCTGTCTGACTGCAAGGGACCTGCAGGCGCGGGCCATCATCTGTCCCACCCAGTCCGGACATACCGCAAGGATGATCTCCCGGTTCCGTCCCGGATGCAAGATCGTGGCACTGACCATGACCGAACGGGTGCGCCGTCAGATGTGTTTCTGCTGGGGCGTGATCCCCGGACTGATCGGTCTGGTGGATACCACCGACCGTCTGCTGTCCTACAGTCTGGAGGAAGCCTACAAGATGCGTCAGGTGGATAACGGTGATACCTGTGTCATCACCGCAGGGATCCCCATCGGACAGACGGGATCCACCAACCTCATCAAAGCCTGTGAAGTGGATTTTAACGAAGAAAACTGAACCGGACACAAAAAGTATCCCCGGCCGCAGATGTGCGGCCGGGGATTTCAGTTTCGTCATTTATTGTTCCATCAGTTTCAGTGCAGACCGGACTTGTACGGCGATGCCGACAGGGATGCAGGCATCGTCCGGATGGAATCCGGAATTGTGAAGGACCTGCAGGGAATCATCATCCGGTGCGGTACAGCCAAGGTGCCAGAAACAGGCAGGGCGGGCAGCGGCAAAATAGGCAAAGTCCTCCACGGTCAGCTGCGGTGTGTTTTCCTGAACCACGGCGGTCTCTCCCAGTACTTCCGCTGCGGCGGAACGTACGAGATCCACCATGGAATCGTTATTGATGAGAGGAGAGTAGCTGGGGCGGAAATGCACGGCGGCGGAACCTCCCAGCGTCGTCGTGACTGAGTCACAAACGGTGGTGATGCGGTCCCGGAGAAATTCCCGGGTGGTTTCATCCATGGCACGGATCATACCGGTGAGCTGAACGTGATCGGCAATCTGGTTGCGTACATTGCCACCGTGAATCGTTCCGAACGTGCACACGGCGGAATCCGTCGGTGCGATGTTTCGCGAGATGACGGCCTGGACGTTCTGGATGATGCATGCGGCCATATAGATCGCGTCATTTCCAAGATCCGGCCGGGCCCCATGGGAAGAAGTGCCGTAGATATCCACATTCACTTCGTCGGAGCAGGCATACATCTTGCCGTATTTGATCCCCACGGATCCCACGGGAAGAGACGGCTCCACATGAAGACCGATAACGGCGTCCACGTGAGGATCTTCCAGACAGCCCTCATCGATCATGCGCTGCGCGCCACCGATGCTCTCTTCCGCCGGCTGAAACAGCAGCTTTACCGTTCCGGGAAGCGTTTCACGAATGGACTGAAAATAAGCACCGGCTCCCAGCAGTATAGCGGCATGGACATCATGACCGCAGGCATGCATGACCCCGTCTTTCCGGGAACGGCATGCCAGATCCGGATTTTCCTCCTGAATGGGAAGCGC
>CAJGCI010000088.1 GCA_904501855.1 Oscillospiraceae bacterium
GAAAGTGCTGGATTATCTGGACGGTGACGAAGCAGGCATCAAAAGCGCCACCATCATGATCGAAGGAGAAAACGCCTACGGCTATCTGAAGAGCGAGAACGGAATCCACCGTCTCGTCCGCGTGTCTCCCTTTGATGCAGCCGGAAGACGGCACACGTCCTTTGCGGCGGTGGAAGTCATGCCGGAGATCACCGAAGACAGCGAGATCGAGCTGCGAGATGAAGACATCAAGATGGACGTATACCGTTCCTCCGGAGCAGGCGGACAGAAGGTAAACAAGACTTCTTCCGCGGTGCGTCTGACCCACATTCCCACCGGCATCGTTGTAGCCTCTCAGGTGGAACGAAGCCACTTCCAGAACCTGGAGAACTGTAAGAACATGCTTCGCGCACGTCTTGCAGAGATCAAGGAAAGGGAGCATCTGGAAAAGATCAGCGACATCAAGGGCGTGCAGATGAAGATCGAATGGGGAAGTCAGATCCGCTCCTATGTGTTCATGCCGTATCAGCTGGTAAAGGATCACCGAACCAACTTTGAAGACGGCAACATCGATAACGTGATGGACGGCGACATCGACGGATTCATCAACGCATATCTCACCATGAAAGCAGACGAGAACGACGGCAAGTCGTGATCGAAACTTAAAAACGAAACTGAAATAAAGGAATGATGGAATGAGCGCATCAACAGATCGCAAAAAACGTCAGGAGGCCATTGCCAACGGCACTGACAAAAAGACCATTGCAATGCAGGAAGAAGCTGCAAAGAAAAAGAAAGAGAACCGCAGATGGACCATTGGCGGCATCATCGTTGCCATCCTCATCGCGGCGATCCTTCTCGCCAACTCCAACTTCTTCTACGCGAAGACCCCGGCAGTGAAGGTCGGCAGCACCGGATACAGTGCAGCACAGATGGATTTCTACTACCGGACACAGTATCTGAACTTCATGAACCAGTATGGCTCCTATGCCTCCATGTTCGGTCTGGATACCTCCAAGTCCCTGAAGGATCAGGAGTGCACCATGTCCGAGGACGGCGGCACCTGGTACGATTACTTCATGCAGCAGGCTGAAGACTATGTCAAGCAGGTCACCGCATACACGAAGTATGCTGAGGAGAATGACATTGAGCTGGATGAAGACAGCCTGAAGATGATCGATGATCAGATGACATCCTTTGAAACGGAAGCCACCAGCGAAGGCTTTTCTTCTGTGGATAAGTATCTGGAATCCGTCTACGGCAAGGGATGCAATTCCAAGATCATCCGTCAGGAGATGGAACGGGTCTCCCTGGCATCGAAAGTGATCCAGAATGTTCAGGATTCCTTTGAGTATTCCGATGATGAACTGGCCAAGTACTACAACGAACACAAAGACGATTACGATAACTATTCCTTCGCCTATTATCTCGTCAATGCCGAGCAGGAGCCCACTGCTTCTGCCGAAGACGGAAGCTCTGTGGAGGAAGAAGCCGCCGAAGCGGAAACTGCCGTGACGGATGAGACCATGGCCGTGGCCAAGAAACACGCAGACGCCATCGCGGCTGCCGCAACCAGCACCGGCGATCTCACGGCTGCGGTTCAGGCAGAGATGGGCGACACCACGCTGGAAGCAGTCGCACAGAGTGCCGTACAGGGCTCCAATCTTCCCGCGGATTATGCCGACTGGCTGAAGGACGGCTCCCGCGTGGCAGGCGACAAGACCGTAGTGGAATCCGAAGGAACCGGTTACTACGTGGTCGTCTACGGATCCAGAGATGCCAACGACTATCATATGGCATCCGTTCGCCATATCCTCATTCAGGCTCAGGCCGATGAGAATGGCGAATACACCGAGGAAGCACTGGCAACGGCCAAGGCGACCCTGGAAGGGATCTATCAGGAATGGCAGAACGGCGACAAGACGGAAGACAGTTTTGCCGCACTGGCACAGCAGTATTCCCAGGACAGCGGATCCGCTTCCACCGGAGGACTGTATGACTCCGTTTACAAAGGAGAGATGGTTCCGGAGTTCGACGCATGGTGCTTCGATGCCTCCCGCAAGCCCGGAGATACCGGGATCGTCAAAGGTGAGAGCAGCGGCTATTCCGGATATCACCTGATCTATTATGTGGGACAGGGCGATCTGTACAGCAAATATCTGGCTGAGACCGCACTGGTTCAGGACAGCCTGCAGAAATGGCAGGATGAACAGACCGACGGATTCGATGTAAAAGAGAAATTCTCCCTGAAATTCGTCCAGGCCTAAATCAAGACAAAACGGAAACTGAGCGTATCAAGTTCTTTGATACGCTCAGTTTTTTCTTTCTTATTATTCTTCGATGGGCTGTCCATACATCCATTGATACAGCCGAAGTTCTTCTTCCGTGTTTACACTGGAGCGGAACACGATACGGCCGTTCTCTCTGGAATCGGATAACAGACCGGCGACCCCGAGACGCCGTTTCAGTTCCCGCGCGGTGCCGGCACCGCCGTCGAAGAGGGGAACATCCGAACCCATGATCTGAGAGATCTGTTTTTTGATAAACGGATAATGCGTACATCCCAGAACGATGCTGTCGACCTTTCCCACATAGGGGGAGAGAAGGTGCTCCAGAAGCTCCATGAGATCTTCTCCGTCCAGATTGCCCTGTTCAATGCGCTGCGCCAGTCCCACACAGGGGAGAGGAATGATAGTATGATTCGAACCCCAGTGCTCAATCAGATGATAGTATTTGTCCTGAGACAGTGTGTTGGCGGTGGCCATTACCAGGATCCGGGAACCGGAGTCATCCAGAGCAGCGGGCTTCACGGCAGGTTCGATCCCGATGACGGGAAAAGTCTCGGTCTCGTATTTTGCACGCAGGTCCTTTCCGGCAATGCTGGTTGCCGTGTTACAGGCGATGACCAGTGCCTTGACTCCTCCGCGGATCATCTCCTCCATGGCTGCCATGGAAAGGGAAAGGACTTCCTCCGGGGTCTTGTCCCCGTAGGGATTGTGAGCGGAGTCTCCGTAGAACAGAAAATCCTCATGGGGGAGGAGCGCGGCACATTCTTTCAGAACACTGATTCCTCCCACTCCGGAATCGAAGACACCGATATAGTTTTCATAGGATCGTTCCATAAACAATCTTCCAAATCATTTTTTGTCATTATAGCACTTCTCGGGAGAAAATCCACGGGAAATCAAATGCCGCGGATCCAATGATCAAGTGACAGTTCCAGAAACTGATGAGCCTGGAGCGCAAAGCCGCTGTCCAGCGAAGAGACACGGCCGGAGCGAAGAACAAATGGATCGATATAACGTTTCTTGGACGGTACGATCCTCCAGTCTCCGGTCTCCCCGGGCTGATCGGAACAGAACACGGCGGAGAGGGAGCAGAACTGCTCCCACCGTTCCCGGTAACGGGAGGAGACAAGTGCGGAGATCACTCTGGATTCCGTGGTGTACAAGGCCTCCGTGGAAAGAACACCCTCCCGCAGCGCATCCTGCAAAAGATCCGCCAGTGTCTGCATGGCACATCGGTCTCCGTCGGACACGTAGACATGGGAGCACTTAAGCGCGAGTCGTGCAAAAGAGACCGCGGTTTCCAGGGAACGAAACATCAGTTCCTCTTCCCCGTCTTCGTTCTTGCCCACTGCAAGATCCTCCACGATGGAGCGGATTTCCGACGGAGATGCAAAGCCAAACTGGATAATGTTTCCGCAGGAGTATTCCAGACGGTCGGCACACAGCCGGGGAGAAACATTGTCCGCAATGGAGAAACGATGGTAATCGCCAACATCTTCCGCGGTGAGTCCCAAAGGATGCAGAAGAGACCGGATCGATGAGGAGCTGCGGATCATCTCCAGCGTGCCGGCTTCGGTGGATTCCTGAGTCTGATGATCGCCTCTGAGAAAGTCCACGGCATGGGCAAAAGCCGGAGTGGAGATGTCATGGAAAAGAGCGGAGAGGGTCTGCTTCGGATCCTCCGTGAAATGCCATACGATGAGAGCGGTACCGACGCTGTGATCCCATCGGGAATATGAATGGATCTTGCGCAAGGGAGGAAGCGCCGTATATTCGCATCCGCAGTTCATGCCGACATCTTTCAGACGATGCATCTCCGGCACCTCCAGAAAAGGGAGGAGCCAGTCGGGAACGGATGTATGATAAAAGGTCCGGATATCCATAAAAACACTCTTTTCTGAAAACTGGGAACAGTATACCATACGGACGGAAGAAAGAATATACGGATAACGATGGGAGTTCCTTGTCCACGAAGATCGGGCGGAGAAAAAACAGCAGCAGGCAATCGGCCTGCTGCTGTTTTTCATGGAGGATCATTCGTCTTCCACATCATATTCCTTTGTTTCATATACATTGGGGTCGCGGTTTTCCGTAATGCTGGATACCGCACCGCTGACGGCATTTTTAAGATTATCCATCACAAAGGTGCCGGCGGACACCGCCTTCTGTCCGATCTCCGTATCCGTAAGACTGAAAACGGATCCGTCTTCACGGATAAACTCGACGGAGCAGTTAAGTCCCAGTGTGGCCACGGTTCCGGCGATCATTGCCCAGGGAGCCGCCATGGCGCCCAAAACTCCACCCAGAATACCGGCGTTGACCGGAATGTTCATGATGACGGTCTCATCCTTCCGGATCTGGATGCGTGACACGTTTCCCTTGTCGACAATCTCCTTGATTCGCTCTTTCAGAGCTTCCGTATCTACAGTATTGTGGTCTTCCATTGCGGGATTCCTCCTTAAACGCTTGGAGTGAGTGCGGCCGATTCTTCCGTGGAGAGCCATTTCTTGATCTCTTCCAGCCCTTCGGAATCAAAGGAGGAGCGGAAGGAATGATTGCTTTCGGGGTCTCTCCCGTCCGGCCAGGGATTTTCCACATGATCCGTAGCTTCCAGATACTGCTGACCGTCTTCGCCGGTAACGACTTCCAGACGAAAATGAAATGTCTTCACACAGAGGGAACCCTTCTCCGGATCCGTACCGGAGGAGCCGGTAAAACCGTTGCCTTCTTTGAACCAGCTGAACGGAGGAACGATGATCATGATGCTGTTATCTCCTCAAATACTAAAATGTGATTGTTACGATAACAAACCGCATCGGAGTTGTCAAATCATCAGTTGTTTCCCGCGAACAGAATCTTTTTCGCAATTCCAAGGTCCCCGTCGAATCCGAGGCAGGGGGTCCGTCCTTCGCCGGCCTGGATAAAATGGAGAATCTTCTCGATCTTGAGCGCCCGGTCCACACTGCCCTCCATCCCTTCATGACTGAAGGTCAGAAGGAACAGTCCCGCCAGAGAAGGATACATGGAGTAGCGAACCTTTCCGGAAAGACCAAAATAACGCTTTTCCTGACGGAGGCACTTGGAAAAGAGACGGTTCAGCTGGGCATAGACGCCTTCAAAGTTTTCCGCATAGAGAGACTCCGTGACATTACCTTCATTATGGCGCCGGACATGAACGTCACAGTTGACGAAGCAGCAGAGATTCCTTTCGCTGAGCCGGTGCGGTTCCCGGTGTGTCAGGAGCATTTCCGTTTCATTGAAACCTCCGAGAAGCTCATGCCGGTCGCGGCAGATCAGCCCGCTCTCCGTAGGGATGATGGTGGCAAGCTCCTGCTCCTGACCTTCATCCAGACCGCGGCTTTTCAGCAGCCCGTAAAACGATGCGATGGAGCACAGGATCTCAAACACATGAAGGCACTGAACATCGCCGGCTGTGATGTAGATGCGCTCGATATCGGGAACGGTCTTCCCGATCAATTTCTCGGAGATGCGATCATACAGTATGGAGAAATCACAGTTTTTTCCCTGACTGCCTTCGCACCGGCCGTCAAATCGAAAACCCTGAATAACGCCGTCACTGTCTGTTGTCATCACAACACCGATCGGTACTTCACGGTTCAGGCCCCCGAAATGATAGATGCTCTTCTGCCAGCCAATCAGCTGATACTGTCCGCCTTCTATGGGACGGACGATCGTGCCGCGGTAGCGGGTAATAAGGACATCCCGGTCACGAACATGCGCATCAAAGACAAAATCCAGGGCTTCCAGATCTTCGACTTCAGCCAGAACAGGAAGATCATGTATCTCCATTCTGCACCTCCTCAATAATACGGAGAACGTCGGCTACTGTCTGAATCTCCGGGAATCTGCTGTCCGGAATCGCGATGCCGAATTCCTCCTCAGCGGCCACGACGATATCCGAGAGATCGAAACTGGTGAGACCGAGGTCAGCCACCAGCCTGGTATCATCGTTCAGCTCCTCTGCAGAAACGCCTGCAGACTCCGCAAGCAATGCGAGCACTTTCTCTCTCAATGAAATAACCTCCTCTGTTTTAAGAGACTTTGCGACGCTTGATCTTACGCGTCACCGTCTTTTCAAATTCATGGTCGCGAAGAATGAGATCTCCGATCTGCTGATGAACCGGCAGTCTCCGGTTTAAGTGGGAGACCACGTGCCAGCAGGCCTCCTTGTCCGGAAGGATCCCCGGATCCGTGAACAGTTCCGCCGTGATTTTTCCGTCCTTCTCGGAAACGACAGCTTCCTCGATCCCGTCGATGCGTGTCAGCTTTTCCTCCAACGCTTCCGCAGAGACATTTTCACCGTTTGCGAGGACGATCAGGTTTTTCTGGCGGCCGCGATAATGGATGAAGCCCTTGCGGTCGATCCATCCCAGATCTCCGGTATGAAACCAGCCGTTCTGAAAAGCCTTAAGATTCAGGATGCCGTCTTTGTAATAACCCGGGGAAACACTGTCGCCACGGACACAGATCTCACCATTAATGATCCGAACCTCACAGCACGGAAGAGGACGGCCGATGGAACCGATGACGTTGGCATCCGGAAGGTTTGCGGAGACGATGGGCGAGCATTCGGTTATCCCATACCCCTGGATCACTTCAATTCCGAGCTTCTTGTAAAACTGGATCAGCTTTTTGTCCAGAGAAGCGCCGCCGCACAGAAAGTACCGCAGCTTTCCGCCAACGACGTCATAGATATCTTTGAACATCAAGTGGCTGATATCGACACCGAGTTGCTGCAAGACTCCGGACACGCGGAGTCCCCTCTGAAGGAGTTCCAGCTTTCCTTCCTTCTTTGCCGTGTTCAGGATCTCCTTCTGCATCATCTGAAGGACCAGAGGGACACAGACGATGATGGTGGGCTGATACTTCTGGAGATTCTTCTTCAGATGACGGAGACTGTTGTTGATATAAAGAGTCCCGCCGCAGTGCAGCGCACCGACGATATTGGTCATCAGTTCAAATGTATGGCTGACAGGCAGAATGGAAAGGCCGGTGTCTTCCGGGGAAAGGGGAAGAACGGTCATTGCCGCATTGGTGTGACTGGCCATGTTCCGGTGGGTCAGGATCACGCAGCGGCTCAGCGCCGTAGTACCGGAAGTAAAGTAGAGTGCCGCGGGAAAATCCGGAAGCAGCTCCGGAAAGAATTCCCGGTCCAGATCCCGGATCTGTTCCAGGAGCGCATGGATCTCATATATGTA
>CAJGCI010000089.1 GCA_904501855.1 Oscillospiraceae bacterium
AGACTGATGACGCTGTTGATGCCGGTGGTGGACGGAATTCGTTCGAATTCGTTTCCGTCATAGCGGATCAGTCCGCTGTAACTTCCGATCCACAGGAAACCGTTGCTGGTCTCCGCAATATCATTGGCCTCCGAGGTCGGCAGTCCGTTGGTGTTGTCATAGAGCACCGCGGAATACTGGTCTCTGGAGGAAATGGGATCAACACTCAGCTTTCTGGTGGTGTGATCGGAGCTCTCCTTCATCACGAAAGTGTTCTCCTTTGCCTGTGACTGCATCGGGAACAGAACGGATGCGCACAGCAGAAGCAACAACAGGAGGCTCGCTAGGAAACGGGGATAGTGTTTGCCCATCAGAGTAAGACCTTCTCTTTCGTCATTGGTATATCAATTTTATTTTATTGGAAATCCGTCTGAGAATCAATGAAAAGTCTGTCCGTCAGACGGGCTGGCAGAATAAGAGTGCGGCGGAACCGAAGTTCCGCCGCGGAAGGTAAAAGATAGGAGTTATCACGGCCATCCATCGGTGAGGATGTCGTGTCATCCCTTAGGTTGTGGGTTTCCTTTCGGAAACCGTTTTTAGGTTCGGTCCTTACTTGGCAAGGACCTTTTTGAGGTTTGCGTACCGGGGCATGGAATCCACCAGAGGCAGATCCGGTTCTCCCTGGACCAGCGGGCGGACATAGTCGATGAATTCCTCGGTCAGGCCGTTGCCCTCCTCATTGATCCATTCGGAAGGGATCTTCTTCTCATAGTTTGCCACGGTATCCAGGGGCAGCATCACATATTTGCAGTGATAGGCGCCGTCCACTGTTTCCCTTTCAAAGGCGACCATCTTTCCGGATACGCCGGCCACCGCCTGACGCACCGCTTCCCGGCCGGCCCCGAAGGCCTCGTCGATATCCGTCTTGGATGCGATATGGGACGCACAGCGCTGCAGCAGGCTCAGCTCGATCCCGCGGACCTTGGCATCCGAGTGCTTCCGGATGGCGTCGGCAAGCATCGCTGCCAGACCGCCCAGCTGCACATGGCCGAACCCGTCCGTGGCCGAGGTCTCCGCCTCGGAAACGAAGGTCCCGTCCGCGTAGTGGATCCCTTCGGAGACTGCCACGAGCACCTTGCCCTTTTCCTTATAGACCCGGTCCACATCGCGGAGGAAGCGGTCCATGTCGAAGTCCACTTCCGGCAGATAGACCAGATCCGGTCCGAATCCGTACGCGGAAGCAAGGGATGCGCTGGCGGCGAGCCAGCCGGCATGACGGCCCATGATCTCCACCACGTTGATGACGCCGTTGTCATAGACGTTGGTATCCTTGCTGATCTCCATGCAGGTGGTGGCGATGAGCTTGGCTGCGCTTCCGAAACCGGGGCAGTGATCCGTACCGTACAGATCGTTGTCCACGGTCTTCGGCACGCCCATCACGCGGCAGGGATACCCTACCGACTCCATGTAACGGCTGATCTTGTTGCAGGTGTCCATGGAATCATTGCCGCCGTTGTAGAAGAAGTACCGCACGTCATACTTTTTGAAGATCTCCAGGATCCGTTTGTAGTCCGTGTCATCCACCTCGGGATCCGCCATCTTGTAGCGGCAGGAACCCAGCTCGGAGGACGGGGTGTTCAGCAGGAGCCGGAGCTCCTCCGGATCTTCCTCGTCCATCACGTAGAGACGGTCGGACAGAACGCCCTTGATGCCGTAGGATGCACCGTAGACCTTGGTGATCTCCTCCGCTTCCAGAGCGGTCTTGATCACGCCGTAGGCGCTGGCATTGATCACGGCGGTGGGACCGCCGGACTGGCCGAAAATGCAGGATCCGATCAGTTTTTCAGACATAGTAGTGCCTCCCAGTTTTCAGTAATCAGGCTTTTCCCCACTCGGGGACCTTGACGGTGATCTGTTCCTCGGAAGAACGCTTGGCGGCCAGAGAGTATGCCAGAGCGGATACTCCGTCTGCCAGAGGAGTCTCGATCTCGGTCCCCTCCTTCAGGTTCTTCTGGAATGCCCGGTGGGCATAGAAGATCACGTCGCCGGTGGCATGGTCGTAGGAGTCATTGAACTTCAGACTCTCGGCATAGGGCATGTCTTCCGTCTTCCAGGTAAGATCGGTGAACTCGAACATTCCCTCTCCGGTGAGGAAGATGGAACCCTTGGTCCCGATGTAGGCCCGGGAGCAGCGGGGAATGTCACTGGCCCAGGAAGCCGCTACCGACACGATGCCGCCGCTTTTCAGCCGTGCGGTGATGGATGTGTGGTTGTCGAATTTAGGAACATTCTCCAGAGTGCCTGTGCAGTTGCAGGCCAGTGACTCAAAGGAACCGGCCATGGCGGTGATGAGCTTCCAGTCGTGGGATACGGACTCGATGGTCATGCCGCATGCCAGATTGGGATCGGTCCGCCAGGAGGCCGCCAGATTCTTGGCGTGGAACCCGAAACCGGGGCTCAGGCGGGTAAAGGCGATATTCACCGGTTCCCCGAACATGCCCGTGCGGATGAGTTCCAGCATCTTCTGATAGCCGGGACGGTAGTAGTGGGCAAATCCCACCATGATCTTTCCCTGGTACTGTTCCGCCATCTCACAGATCTTCATGGCGTCTTCCCAGGTGGCGGCGATGGGCTTTTCCATATACATGGCGGTGCCTGCCTTCAGGATCATCTCCACGTAGTCCAGCCGCTTCGTGGGCGGCGTGCTCAGGACCACGTAGTCCGCCTCTGCCGCGTATTTCGGAATATCCTCATAGGAGACCGCGGGGCATCCGAACTCCCCGGTATAGATCTCCAGGTTCTTTTCGCTGACATCATAGACCCCGGTGACTTCCCCCTCCAGCCGGACGACTGCTCTGCCGTGGTACCGGGCGATATCCCCGGCGCCGATCATGAATACTTTCATAGTGTACTCTCCTTTACTCTCAGCCGATGAGGGTCTTGGCCTGAGCAACGATATTCTCCACGGTGACACCGTTCATCTCCAGCAGTCTCTCATAGGGAGCGGACTGGCCGAACTGATCCTGGATGCCGATGCGTTTGACCTTGCCCCTGCCGGCTTCCGCCGCGACTTCGCAGACCGCGCTGCCGAGACCGTTCATGATGTTGTGGTCTTCCACGGTGACGATGGCGCCGATGTCATCGATGCAGGCCTGTACGGCTTCCACATCCAGAGGTTTGATGGTGTGCATGTCCAGCACCCGGGCGGTGATGCCCTGTGCTTCCAGCTCCTCCGCTGCCTGGATGGCCAGACGCACGGTATCGCCGTTGGCGATGATGGCGACGTCCTTGCCGTCCCGGATCTGGTTGGCCTTGCCGATGACGAACTCGGTGTTCTCATCGTAGATCACGGGGACCTTGTCACGGGTGAAGCGCAGGTACACCGGACCGTGTTTCTCCGCAGCGGCACGTACCAGCTTGCGGGTGGACCAGTAGTCCGCCGGCATGATGACGGTCATGTTGGGGATGGAGCGGTAGATGCCCATATCCTCGATGGACTGGTGGCTGGCACCGTCGTTGGCCGGTGTCACACCGCCGTGGGAGCAGGCGACCTTTACGTTCAGGTTGGGGTAGCATGCTTCCTGTCGGATCATCTCGCACATACGCATGGAGCCGAAGGCGGCGTAGGTCACCACGAAGGGGATCTTGCCGCAGGTGGCCAGACCTGCTGCCACGCCGGCGCAGTTCTGCTCGGCGATGCCCACGTTGAGGTACTGCTCCGGCAGTTCCTTGCGGAAGGCGCCGGTCTTGCAGGACTTGCCGATGTCGGCGTCCACCACGAGGACGTTCTTATCTTCTTTTCCCAGTTCCACGATCTCGTCGCCGAAACCGTCTCTGGTGGCGATCATTTTTTCAAAAGTCATTTTACGGTCCTCCTCAGCATTCCACGTACTGGCCGTCCAGTTCGTCCATTGCCTGTTTGTACTGCTCATCGTTGGGTGCAACGCCGTGCCAGCCGACCTGGTTCTCCATGAAGGAGACGCCGCTGCCTTTCACGGTCTTGCCGATGATGCATTTCGGATTGCCGTTCTTCGAGGCCATGGCCTCGTCCAGTGCCTTCACCACTTCGGCCATGTCGTTGCCGTTGATCTCCCACACGTCAAAGCCGAAGGCCTTGAATTTGCCGGGAAGATCGCCCAGCGGCATGATCTCGTCGCAGGTGCCGTCCAGCTGGAGATTGTTCCAGTCCACGAAGACGATGAGGTTGTCCAGTTTGTATTTGTTGGCGGTGCCGCAGGCTTCCCAGATCTCGCCCTCGTTGGTCTCGCCGTCGCCCACTGCGCTGAACACGTTGTAGCTCCTGCCGTCCAGCTTGGCTGCCAGAGCCATGCCCACGGCGCAGGCCAGTCCCTGTCCCAGGGAGCCGGTGGAGATGTCGATGCCCGGGCAGTGCTTGCTGGAGGGATGTCCCTGGAGGATGGAGCCCTCTTTGCGGAGGGTCTCCAGCTCTTCCATGGGGAAGAATCCCTTCATGGCCAGTGCCGCGTACTGTGCCGGGCACACATGGCCCTTGGACAGGACGAAGCGGTCACGGTCTTCCCACTTGGGGTTCTTGGGATCCACGTCCATGGCATGCCAGTAGCAGGCGGTCATGAAGTCCGCTACGGAAAGGGATCCGCCGGGATGTCCGGACTGTGCTTTATAGATCATGTGGACCACGTTCTTCTTCAGATCCACGCATTTGTTCTTCAGTTCATTGACTGTCAGTGTTTCTCTCATAATTCATAAGCTCCTTTCACGGTCCTCAGCTGGTAAATACCGTGGAGATTCCCGGAATGTAGGTGATGATCAGCAGAACGATGAGTGACGCGATCAGCAGCGGGACCACCGCTTTGGAGATCTGTTTGAGGTTGACTCCGGCCACGCCGCAGGCCACGTACAGGTTGACGCCCACCGGCGGGGTGAACAGGCCGATGGCCAGGTTCACGATCATGACCACGCCCAGGTGGATCATATCCACGCCCAGTGCCTGTGCCACGGGGACCAGCAGCGGGGTGAAGATGAACAGAGCGGAAGTGGAATCCAGGAAGCATCCGGCGATGAGCAGGATGATGTTCACGATGATGAAGAACATGAAGACGGATCCGTTGGTCAGGTCGATGAGGCCTCCGCTGATGGCCTGGTCGATACGGGCACGGGTCAGCACGTAGGCAAACAGGCTGGCGCATGCGGTGATGAACATGATGGTGGCGGTGGTGCTGGCGGAATCAACGAAGATCCGGTACAGTTCCTTCAGCTTGACGGTCTTGTAGACGAACACGCCGATGATGAGACCGTAGACCACAGCGACGGCAGCCGCCTCGGTCGGGGTGAAGATACCGCCGTAGATGCCGCCGAGGATGATGATGGGCATCAGCAGTCCCCAGAAGGCGTCCTTAAATGCTTTCCAGCGCTCGGCACCGGAGGCTTTTTCCTTGGTGGTCAGATCCATCTTCCGTCCCACGAGGAGAGCGGTGATGATCAGTGCTGCGCCCATGATCAGTCCGGGGATAACGCCGGCTTTGAACAGGTCGCCGATGGAAGTGTCGGCAATGGAGCCGTACACGACGAAGGTGATGGAGGGCGGGATGATGACGCCGATGGCACCGGCGCATCCCATCAGTGCTGCGGAGAACGGTGCATTGTAGCCGGACTTGATCATGCCGGGGATCAGCACCAGGCCCAGAGCGGCAACGGTGGCCGGACCGGAACCGGAGATGGCAGCGAAGAAGCATGCCACGACGACGCAGACGATGGCCAGACCGCCTCTGACGTGTCCCACGCAGGTGTCTGCCAGATGGATCAGGCGCTCGGAGATGCCGGCCTTCTCCATGATGTTGCCGGCCAGGATGAAGAACGGGATGGCCAGCAGGACGAATTTACTGGTGGATGCCGAGAAGATTCGCGGCAGACTGCTCATAATGGTGGATACGGGATGTCCGGCACCCTGCACCAGCATCGCCAGGATACTGGAGGAACCGAGACACACCGCGATGGGCGCGCCCAGGAACAGCAGGATGGCAAAGGAGATAAACAGGATACTGGCTATCATTTCATTTCCTCCTCTCTCTCACGTGCGGCCTCGGCGGCCTCTTCGATCTGTACTTCCTCTTCCGTCAGGACCTGATCGGCGGGAGTGCGGATCTCTTTCATGGTGATCTGCGCAAAGCGGATGGTCATAAAGATGGCTCCGAAGGGTACGAAGCAGCCGTAGATCCATTCCGGCCACTGCATGGCAGCGGTGACCTGACCCAGGATGTACTCGCTGCGGACCATCAGGATGCCGTATACCAGAACGGCAGCGGAGAAGACGGTGGCGAGTCCGTATCCGAAGATCAGAAGGGCACGGCGGGCTTTGGGGCTGACGCGGTCGGTGACGATGGACAGTCCCAGGTGTGCCTGCCGCTTGGCGGCGATGGCGGTACCCATCATGCTCAGGAGCACGAACAGGTTGGTGGTGATCTCCTCGGAGAACGAGAAGGATGCGTGCAGCACGTACCGGGAGAACACATTGGCGAATACCAGTGCCGTCATGACGACAAGACAGCATATGCACAGATATTCTTCGATCTTATCCAATATTTTCATCATTCGTCCTCCTTCTTATTTGATTCCGAATGCATCACAGGCATGCTTGCCGAACTTCTCGATCATTTCGGCCTTCCAGTCTGCGATGGCGGCATTGAAGACTTCTTTCTGCTCATCGGTGAGATAGGTGATGGTCATTCCCTGCTCCTTGAACTCGGCAAGGAGTTCCTCTTCCTCTGCCTCCAGTGCGTCACGGCCCCAGTTGCAGGCCTCCACGGCGCATTCGGTAAGAAGCTTCTGGGTCTTTTCTTCCAGGTTGTTCCATACCAGGGTATTGGCGATGAACAGGTCGTTTTCGTAGGAATAGTTCCACATGGTGAGATAATCCTGGATCTCGGCCATCTTGGCGGTAGAGGTAACGGACACGCCGTTTTCCTGACCGTCGATGGTGCCCTGCTGGATGGCGGTGAACACTTCGCTCCAGCTCATGGACGTGGGATCGGCTCCCAGTGCGTTGAAGAAGCCCATGTAGACTTCACTGCCCGGAACGCGGATCTTCAGGTTCTTCAGGTCCGAGGGATCGTCCACCACCGTCTTGGAGTTGGTGATCTGACGGAATCCGTTGTGGAACGAGCCCAGATAGGTGATGCCCTTCTTCTCCAGGCGTTCGGCATAGTACTTCCAGCCGGTCTCATCGATGACCTTGCGGGCATCCGCGTAGCTGTCAAAGCTCCAGGGGATGGTGGCTACGGGAAGCTGGCTGTCGATGACGGCCAGTGTGCAGGTGGCGTATGCGGCCAGATCCACAGAACCCTGTGCGATCATTTCAATGCCCTTGGTGGCATTGCCGCCGGCCAGCTGATCGTTGGGGAACACGTCCACGGTGACGTTGCCGCCGGACTTCTCTTCCACCATGTCGGCGAAATAACGGGCCACGCGGCTGTCGATCTGCGTGTCCGTTCCGTTGACGGCCATGACCAGGTCGATCTTCTGATA
>CAJGCI010000090.1 GCA_904501855.1 Oscillospiraceae bacterium
CAGCACCGGCAGGAAGTACTCCGGCTGGGTGCGGAGAAAGTCTCCCGTGGCGGTCATGACATAACAGGGCGGAAAGTCCGCCGTGACGTGGCGGGCGGGGCTGAGAAGCTCCACCTCCTCATCCCGAATCCGGTGGCCCATGAGATCGTGCATGAGATCCCGGGTGCTCTTCCCCTGCAGCAGCGCCACCCCCATATCGTAGATGCCGCAGTTGAGGACCGCGGCCCGGGGCATGAAATCCTCCGGCAGCTTAAACGGGAATTGGGCGGCATACTCCTCATTGGCGCACATGCAGGCGTACATGGCCGCCATGTGGGCGCCGGCGGAGTCTCCCACGAGAAAGACGTTCCGCAGATCCAGTCCGTACTCCTCCCCGTGTTCCAGGGTGAACTTCACCGCGTCGTTCATGTCCTCGAAGCACGCAGGGAACCGGTGGCGGGGAGCCAGGCGGTAATTGAAGTTCACCACGGCAAAGCCCCGGCGGGCCATGTCCATGCAGTAATGGGAATACAGGACCTTGTCTCCGTAGACCCATCCCCCGCCGTGGACATCGATGATGACGGGGATCTTCCCTTCCGCATCCCGGGGACGGTAGATGTCGAGGAGATGCCACCAGGGATCGGGGCCGTAGGGGATGTTATCGAAACGGAGGATCTCCTCCGGAGTGGTCAGTCCCTCATCCCGTTTCCGGTCGTTGCGGGACGCGGTGAGACGAAACAGATATGCAGTCAGTGACATGGAGGCTCCTCCTTTCCTTTTCCTGCTTCCATCTTACCCGATGGCGGAAAAAATTGGTAGCCGCAGAACAAAAAAAATCACCGGCAGGATGGGATCCTGCCGGTAAAATTCATATTCAGGGACAATGCCTGGACGGAAGATCAGTCGTCCTCTATGGACGCGAAGAAGCGGTCGGCGACGTTGATGATGATCTCCGTGGTGCCGTCGATGCCGAAGGTGGCACTGTTGATCATGAAATCATGGGTATCGGTGGTGCCCCAGCCTTCGCCGGTGTAGTAGTTGAAGTAATCACGGCGCTCTTTGTCGATCTTGTCCATCATCTTCTTGGCTTCCGCGTCGCTGGTCAGTCCGTACTGCTCCTTGACGCGGGGGATGCGGAAATCGTCATCGGCAAAGATGTGCAGATGAAGGGTGTGGGGGTTGTCTGCCAGAATGGCATTGCCGGAACGTCCCACGATGACGCAGTTCTCCGTCGCGGCGAGGTTGGCAATGAGTGCGTACTCGCTGAGATACAGACGGTCGGACTTGGTCATCTTGCCCAGCAGGGAGTCCTTTGCCGCGGCAAAGCCGCTCTTGGTGGTGAAATGACCGGTGACCTTCTCTTCCAGCTTCGCGATCTCCTCTTCCGGCATGTTCATGCGCTCTGCCAGCATGGTGACGATCTCTTTGTCATAGAATTTGATGCCGTAATGATCCGCCAGTTTCTTTCCGATCTCACGTCCGCCGCTGCCGCAGCGTCTGCCGATCGCAAAAACCATACGTTTCTCAGCCATAGTAATCCGCCTTTCCGATCCGGCCGGTACAGCCGTGATCCGCATATTTTTTCTTGAATCTGTTTGTTAATTATTTACCAAATGAACTATATTATATCCCATGGGGAAAGTCAATAGATTTTGGGGAAATTGGGAATAATCCCAGTTTTTCCCCTTAAAAAGTGTCATGTTTCCACATCCGTCAGTGCGGATTCCATCCTGTGCAGCACCGGATAGAGATCCTCCCCGATAAAGAACAGTTCCGTGTTCATGTTCACCACGATTCCCGCGGCCGCATAGCCGCTGTTTTTGACACAGTCGATGGCGGAGAGGATGTCGCTGCGCAGGATGCTGTACTGGTCCGCCAGCTCCTTCATCTCCTCCTGCGAGGAGAACACCGGAAGGAAATACTGATCCCGGTTGTTCTTCATGATCACGGGGGCCATCATGACATCGTCCTTGCCGGAGCCCTCCGGAAGGGCGGCGTCCTCCGACGCCCGCTGGCAGGGAATGAACACGGGGCAGTCCCGGAGAACATGGAGAAGGCTCATGAGATTCTTCTCCGTCCGGTCTCCCCGGAACCGGCGGATGGCCTCCTTCAGCACGGTCCCGTCCTCCAGCTGTCCGGCGGTAAAGCCGGTGTCGGCGTCAAAGTCCTTGTAGCAGATCATGCGGTTCTGCCCGTTCCGGTACGCAACGAAGCGGATCTCATCGCCCTCGTGTACGCCGAAGTTCTGTTCCGGCTCCTGGCGGAGATCCCCGATGAGGGCGTCCATGTCGCTGTCGGTGATACGCACCATCACCGTCTCCGGCTCCAGATCCCGCCGCCACAGCTCCACGGGCACATCGTCGATGAACCGGGGATCCCGGATCTCGTCGATGAAGGTCATGCTGCGGGAAGCGCGCATGTACTCCACCTCGTTGCGGTTGCCCAGGGCGCGGATCTGATCGTCAAAGCGCATCCGAAGGATCCGGTCCGATTCCTGGAAGGTGATGATCTCCTCGTCCTCGAAATCCTCCGGGAACACGGAGATCAGGTTCTCTCTGGGCTCATGGAAGCACTGGATGTCCGATCCCTCCAGCATGCCCGTGGCCATTACCGCCAGCATCAGGCCCTCCTCCGGGTGCATGTATCCGTAACAGAGGATCCCGTCCGCCTTGGTAAATCCGGGATAATGGATCAGGTCCTCTCTCATTTCGTCTTTCAGGGGAAACGCGCAGAACTGTTCGTAGATCCCGCGGAATCCCAGGTCGCTGTATTTCAATGGTCTCTTCCTCCGTTTTGATCCGGCCTCCGCCGGCTCTTTGGTCTGCTCCCTATTATACACCATTTTCCGGAAAAGGATGCGGTGTTTCTGTAGTGCGGCCGGCATATCCCTGCAGCCCCGTAAATCCCAGCCGCTGAAGGATCCCCAGAAGCTTTTCCACACCGATGGGTCTTCCGCTCTCATGCCAGTACTGCAGTACGCCGATGAAGGCGGAGCTGATAAAGGCGATCACGTAATCCTGATCCAGAAGCTTCTCCGTTCCGGATCCGGTCTCCGACAGGATGGACGCCGCTTCCCGCTGCAGTTTTCTGCGGAAGTTGGGATCTCCCTTCTCCCCCAGCAGAAGAAAGATGCGGCTGTCATACCGGCTGAAGATCTCCAAGCCGCGGGCCAGGATCGATTGCGGATCGTTCTGCCCCAGGGCGGCCAGTGCCGTCTTCATCTGCTGGCGCAGTTCCGACAGGATCTCCTCTTCCGCCTCCTCCGTCAGGGACGGGATATCCGTATAATACTCGTAAAACGTGCCGCGGTTGAGGCCCGCGCTCTTTGTCACGTCACTGACGGTGACCCGGCGGATCCCCTTCTCTTCGGCGGTGCTCCAGAATGCGTCCGCCAGATTCCGTTTCGTCCTCGCGGTGCGCTCCGGCTGCTTGTTCATCGCGATCCCTCCAAATCCGACACTTGCGGGAAAGGTGTCGGTTGATGATGGTTTTTCCATGTGGTATATCTGAATCATACAACACACTGTCGGATTATACAATCGGAATGACTGGAGGAATGCTTTGTGATCCGGATCTCCCATCTGACCAAAGATTACGGGGCCCGCCGGGGCGTGTTCGATGTTTCCCTGCAGGTGCATGCGGGGGAGGCATACGGCTATCTGGGGCCCAACGGCGCCGGAAAGACCACCACCCTGCGGCATGTCATGGGGTTCAGCCGTCCGGATGCCGGAACCATCACGGTCAACGGCATGGACGCATGGACGGACCAGAGCCGGATCCGGGAATCCGTCGGCTATCTTCCCGGCGAGATCTCCCTGCCCGGCGACATGAACGGACTGGATTATCTGAAGCTCCTGGCCGCCATGCGGAAGATGCCTTCCATGTGGTACGCCCGGGAACTGCTGGATTTCTTCGAGATCGATGCCGACACCGGAATGAAACGGATGTCCAAGGGGATGAAGCAGAAGATCGCCATCGTCGCCACCTTCATGCACGACCCGGACATCATCATCCTGGACGAGCCCACCAGCGGTCTGGATCCCCTCATGCAGGAACGGTTCCTGGATCTGGTGGCCCTGAAGAAATCCCGGGGTAAGACGATCCTCATGTCCTCCCACATCTTCGACGAGGTGGGCAAGGTCTGCGACCGTGTGGGCATCCTGAAGGACGGCTCACTGGTGGATGAGGTATCCATGCAGGCCGTAAAGGATCCCGAGCAAAAGATCTACGAAGTGACGCTGTCCCGGGAGGAGGACCGGCAGAAAATCCTCCTCGCGTTTCCGGAGGCGGAATGGGATGGTCTGCGTGCCACGCTCCGGATCCATGACCGAAGGATCAACGAACTGCTCCGGGTCCTTGCCGGATGTGAAGTCCTCCGGTTCCGGGAGCATGCGCGTTCCCTGGAATCCTATTTCATGCAGTACTACGGAGGTGGATCCCATGATTAATCTTCCCTATCTGCGGCAAAATCTACGTTCCAATGTTCGGCTGTGGGTCCCCTTCACACTGATCAGCTGTATCTTTCTGGTCGTCATGTGCAATGTCTTCACCCCTTCCAACATGGGAGCACTCAGCGACATGGCCGCGGGAACGGTGGCGAACAACATCCTCTCGGGCAATACGCTCCTCGCCTTCATGTCCAATTCCTATTACGCCGTCATGGCGATCATCTTCCCCATGCTGTACTCCATCATCGCGGGCAACGGACTCATCGCCGCCAAGGTGGATAACGGAAGTCTGGCCGGCTATCTTTCCACGCCGGTATCCCGGACGCGGATCGTCTGTTCCGCCGCCCTGTCCCTCATCCTATCCCTGTTGGCCATGTGGACTGTCATCAGTCTCATCGGCATCGGCGCGGCACAGATCGCGCAGCCCGGCGAACTGGACATCCGGACCTTTCTGGTCATGAACCTGGGGGCTTTTCTGTATCACTTTGCCGTCAGCTCCATCTGTTTCGCTGCCTCCTGCATCTTCAACTCCTCCGGATCCTCCCTGCTCCTGGGCGGAGGGATCCCGCTGGTGTTTTTTGTGATCAATCTTCTGACGAAGCTGTCGGACCGGCTGTCGGACCTGAAGTATCTCACGCTGAACACGCTGTTCGACACTGCCGCCATCCTGCAGGGTGAAGGCTACGCCGGGGACTTCGCGATCCTGGCAGGCATGGGGATCCTCCTGTATCTTGCGGGCATCGCCGTGTTCCGGCGGAAGGATCTTCCTCTGTAGGGGCTTTTCGGCGAGCCGTATTTCTTAAGAAATCTGAATTAATAAAAATTTTTTAAGTAAAAGTGCAAGATTCGGAAAATCCCTTCGTCTTTAGTATTGAAGCAGGAAACAAGGACGGTATCCGGAAAACGCCGTTCCCCCCATTCCTGCAGAAAATCTTGGAAAAGGAGAAACAAAAATGGGTAAACTCGCAAAATTCGTTCTCGGTTGGGTAAGCGCAGGCCTCGCATGGGGCAATGAAGGCAAGGAAGCTTCCATCATCGACGCAATTGCCAGCCTGTTCTAATCGAACACAAAAATTAATCGGCCGCTGAGTCTTCGGACTCAGCGGTCTTTTTTTGTCTTTTCGGGGAAAAACACGCGTTTTTTCAACTCTTTTGAGAAAATTTCAGAAAATGGCGTCACGTTTGGCCTTCTGGCACCGATTACTAGTGAGGGGATATTTTTTTCCGGGCGCATCACCCGGGGATCTTCTCCCCACCATTTCAGGAAAGGAGGCTCGTGACCAGGGTCCCTCGCGGACCGATCCACCATCATTTTTTCTCAAAGGAGGATTTTTCATGACAACAGTGAAACGACACTTCCTCCGCTGGCTGCTGACTGTCTGCGCCGTCATGTGCCTGTTTGCCGTCCCGGCTTTTGCCGAGGAGGCCGATCCCGTATCGGCCATGACGGAGACGGGTACCGTCCTTGCCGATGATCTCATCGACATGGGAGCGGGTCTGACACAGAATCTGCTGACGGGAAGCGCGGATCTGGCCTCGTCCTTTGTGGAGACGGTATCCGGAGGCATGATCTCCGGGGATCTGATCCGCATGGGGGCCGATGCCGCCTCGGATCTCATCGGCACTGCCGCCGGGATCACGAAGGATCTGGCAGGCGGTGCGATGAGCATCCCCGCACAGGCAGCAGCCATGGGCAGTGACACCGTTTCGAATCTGGTGCCGGAACTTGCGGGCACCGGTTCGGATCTGGTCTCTGCCCTGGCGGAGAACACGCAAACCGCCGTATCCGGTCTTGCGCAGGCAGGGCTGAACGGCACCACCGGACTGATCCAGTCGGTCAATTCCGGTCTGGCGGATCTTGCCGCCGGCACCGCCAATGACCTGATCTCCGGACTCACCGGCAATTCCATGGCCGGTTCCCTGACGGGAGGTCTGGCCGGAACGGGCCTGTCTCTCGTAAGCAATCTCACCAACTCCGCCCTGAACGGTCTGAACACCATGACACAGAACCTTCTGGGCGCCGGGATGAACCGGATCCCCGGTCCTTCCCTTCTCGCATCTCTGCTGGCGCCGGGCAGCGGAGGGCTGTCGGATCTTTTCCTGCTGCCCTCCCGGTTCCTTCCGGACGGGTCCGGTCTGGCATCGGTGCTGGATAACGCCTCCGCGATCCCTTCCGCCCTGTCGGAACTCGGATCCGCGGGCACGGAACGCATCACTGGCGTGATCCGGGATCTGGGAGACCGCGCGGCGGATTCCCTGAACGGTGCGGTCAATGCCCTGGCCTCCGCCGCTCCCTCGGACGGCAGCGCTCTGGGCTCTCTGCTGGGCAGCGGGATTCCGGTGAACATGATCTCCACCGGTGCTTCCGTTCTGGAACAGCTGCAGGAGAGCGCCCGGACCCTGATGGAAAACGGAGTACGGGCCGCATCGGACAATGCGGGCACCGCCGGTCTCGTGGCCAGTGACTTTGCCGCGGAACTGGAGGGGCTGCTCCGGAACGTTCCGGAAGCCGCGGGCCGGATCCTCGGGGAAGGAACCGCCGGGGAAGGTCTGCTGGAAGAACTGCTCGACCGCGCCGAATCCGTCGGATCCGGAGTGCCGGAGGCGATCCCGGACACGGTCCGGACCTCCGGTGCTTCGGAGGCGGACCGAGGGGGTCTGCTCTCTTCCCTTCTGAACACCTTTGCCGGTGCTGCTTCCGCGGCAGCGAACACCGGCCGTGACGGACTGGGTTCTCTGTGGTCTCTTCTGACACCGGAGGCTCTTCCGGCGGAGGAAGAACCCACCCTGTCCATCTATCAGAACCGGTATGAGGCAGAGCCGGTGGACCTCAACGGTGTGACGGACCTCTTCCTGCTTCCCGGCCGCATCCTGTCCGCCGTGGCGGGAGCTGCTCTGGGAACACTGGACGCGCTTCCGGCCCCCGGCGTGAATCAAGGAACCGGC
>CAJGCI010000091.1 GCA_904501855.1 Oscillospiraceae bacterium
ACGCCGTTTCTGCCGGTGGCGTCCGACGGAACCTTCCCGGTTTGCAGAGAACTGGAGATGCCATCTCCGCAGGCGGGAAATCTTCTGCAGAAGCTTCAGCAGCGGGGGCTGGTCCGCATCGATCTGGACGTACCCCTGGAGGGCTTTTCCTATGAGGGATATGACGGATATTCTCTCCACGGAAGCATGGCGCTGACGGCGCGGGGACAGGAAGCACTGGATGATATGGAGATACTGGGATGAGCAGAGAGCAGTTTACCAGAACAGAACGGTTGCTGGGCGCGGATGCCATGGACAGGCTGGCGGCAAGCCGGGTTGCGGTATTCGGCGTCGGAGGCGTCGGGGGCTATGCTGTGGAGGCACTGGCCCGAAGCGGCGTTGGAACGCTGGATCTCATCGACAATGATAAAGTCTGTGAATCCAACCTTAATCGTCAGATCATTGCCCTTCACAGTACGCTGGGGCAGTACAAGGTGGATGTGGCAGCACGGCGGGTGAAGGATATCAACCCGGACATCACGGTCAATACCTTTAAACTATTTTATACCCCGGAGACCGCGGGAGAACTGGATTTCCAATGCTATGATTACATCATCGATGCCATCGATACCGTAACGGGAAAGCTTGATCTGGCAGTGAAGGCGCAGGAGTTTCAGGTCCCGGTGATCAGCAGCATGGGCGCCGGAAACAAACTGGATCCGAGTCGGTTCGTGGTCACGGATCTTGCCAAGACTACCATGGATCCTCTTGCAAGGATCATGAGGAAAGAACTGAAAAAGCGGGGGATCCGGCATCTGAAGGTCGTCTATTCCACGGAGAAGCCCATTCCGGTGGAACCCATGGAAACGGAATCGGACCTTCGCCGGGCAACACCGGGAAGCACCGCCTGGGTCCCTGCCGCAGCCGGACTTATACTGGCAGGGGAAGTGATCCGGGATCTTACCGGAGTGACGAATCCCGAGAACTGAGAAAAACAGAAAAAAGAACCGCAGCTGTGACTTACAGCTGCGGTATTGTTTATACGGAAAGGATCAGGAAAGCTGTTTCGTATCTTCGATAATCTGTTTGAGTATTTTGAAGCTCTCCTCTGCAGAGTAGAGATCCTGCGTATCCAGAGAATCAAAGTAATCCCGAAACGCCTCGATGAAATTCGGCTCCTCGATGATCAGATATTTGGAGAAGGTAGTGCTGAAATAGATTTCCAGACAGCAGAGGTTTTCTCCCAGAATGATCGATAAGCCGTCGTTATAATTATAGATGTCCCGTCGCAAAAAATGAAAGTCCACACTTTTTGCGATATCTTCCAAACGGGAAAGGATCGTGACCCGTTCCTCCGGTGTCAGCGGGAAATAGCTGTCACTTTTATAACGGGGGATCCGGCCGGTCTTGGCAAAATGCTCCAGCCCCGCGCGGGAACAGATCAACTGCCGGCAATAGGTGGTATAAAGCTGCTGAAAACTTTCCAGATCCTGGGCAAACAGCAGGATCACCGAGTCCGGATCGGGAAAATCGGGGAGCAGATGCATTGCGGCAGTCTCCTGATCCACCGAGAGCGGAGGATAGGAGATCATGTGAGTCATTGAATGTGTGAGGGCGTTGGTAAGCTTCATGGCCTGCAACTTTGCCCGGAAAGAGCCCATGCTCTGTGCTTCATACAGTTTGCGGCAATGCTTCAGCGTCCGGTCGAACTGAGAAGCCATGAACGGAAAGATCGTGGGATGATGGACAGCCAGTCCTCCGCAGAGATCTTCCGACAGCCAGAACACGGAGTCGGCGGTAAAACACTGGTACGGATAGAACAGTGGGAGCCGGGGGATCACTTCGGAATAAAAGTAATACGGCCGGTAATCGATCATATCTGAGATCAGGGGAAGGGTATCCAGAATCATGTGAAAGTTTTCCACGGATGCGGCTACGGCACTTTCCGACTGATGTAGCTGGATCAGATGATCGATGCGCACCGGAACCGTTGCGTTATCGGCAGCATTGATCAGGATGTTCATAAACTCGGTATCCGGGGGCATGAACATGCGGATATGACCGCCTTCCGGTTTGGAGCATTCGGAGACGACTGCGTTGGAAAATGTCTTGATGACATCGGAGCGGTTGTCCATGGGCTGTGCGAAAATTGGGCGGTCCTCCATCGGGGTGATGATGGGGGTGTATAGATCATTACCAACCTTCGCGGTATGGAAATTTCGGATGAAATCGTCAATGAACTGACGGCGGGAATACTTCTCATAGCCAATCAGTTCCACCCGGTATGCCAGAAGGAGATCGTCTTCCTCCGCGGGATTAAGGCACAGGTATGCAGCCATCTGACGAACCAGATCCTCATTGGCCGGGGTCCGCTGTCCGCGCAGGATCCGATACAGGGAGGAACGCTCAAGACCGCAGTATTCGGCCATACGGGCTACCGAGACTTTCCGTTCATTGATATATCGGACAAGGAGATCATGAAAGCTTGTCATTTGGGGGGATACTCCTTTCATTAGACACGTTGTCACTTTAAAAGATTACCGAAAAAAAGAAAAAGATGCAAACGATTCTCGGGAAACTGGCCGATTCTTAATAAAAATTCATGTTTTTGAAGCATTTTGAAAGGAAAACCCTCGGTTCGGCGGCAGTTGCGGGAACAGAGCGGGCATGATAGAATTGCGGAAAGAAGACTAAGAAACGAGGCGATTCAAGTTGAAATATGGATTTATCGGACTGGGCAATATGGCATCGGCCATCATAGAAGGAATGGTATCCTCCGGTCGCTTCTCGGATGATCAGATCCTGGGGTTTAACCGCAGTGAGGGAAAGACCCTGAAACTGAAGGAAAAGGTCGGACTGATCCCCTGCCCCTGCGCAACGGACGCGGCACAGCAGGCGGATGTCATCGTACTGGCTGTGAAGCCGCAGATGATGGGCGGCGTGATTGAGGAGATCGCCGGCGCTGTGGGGCCGGACAAAAAAGTCATTTCCATTGCAGCCGGACTCCCGACGGCATGGTATGAAGAACGGCTTCCCCAGGGCGTTTCCGTCGTCCGTGTCATGCCGAATATCAATGCCAAAGTGAAAGCTGCCGTCACGGCAGTATGCGGCGGAGCATGTGCCTCGGAAGAAGATGTTCAGACCGCTCTCGGAATCTTTGAGACCATTGGAAAAGCCTATCGCATGGAGGAAAAGATGTTCAGCGGGTTCGGTGCCATCGGCGGAGCATCCGGAGCCTTTGTATATCTGTACATCGACGCACTGGCGGATGCCGGTGTCCGGGCAGGATTTCCCCGTCCGCTGGCAGTGGAACTTGCCACACAGACGGTGCTGGGAAGCGCCAGACTCGTGGAGGAGACCGGGGAACACCCCATTGCACTGATGAATCAGGTCTGCTCGCCGGCGGGCACCACCATCGAAGGTGTCATGACACTGAAAAAAAGAGGCTTCGAGGCCGCCGTTCAGGACGGGATCGAAGCCATTATCCGAAGAGATCAGGAACTGAGCAAAGGTTAATCGGTTTTGGAACCGGTGACGCACAGGTCCCGGATGCAGCACTGTTCACACATGGGTTTCTGCGCCTTGCAGACGGCACGGCCGTGAAGGACCATGCGGTGGCAGAAATCATTGGATTTTTCCGGAGGCAGGATCGTACGGAGCTTCCGTTCGATCTTTTCCGGTTCTTTCATGTTGTCGATGAGACCGATTCGGTTGGTCAGGCGGATGCAGTGCGTGTCTACTACCGTGGAACCGGGAACATGGAAGATGTCTCCCAGTATGAGATTGGCGGTCTTTCGCCCCACCCCGGGGAGCTTGACCAGTTCCTCCATGGTACCGGGAACCTTGCCGTTATGCTCTTCCAGCAGGACTTTGGAGCAGGCGACGATATCCCTGGCCTTTCCGTGATAAAAACCGCAGGAGTGGATATACTGCTCCACTTCGGAGACCTCCGCCTCCGCCAGAGACTGGAGTGAGGGGAAGCGCTCAAACAGTGCCGGAGTCACTTTGTTGACCCGCTCGTCGGTGCACTGCGCGGAAAGACGGGTGGCAAACAGCAATTCATAGTCTTTATCATACTGCAGAGAACACTCGGCGAGAGGATATTCCTCCTCCAGCCGCGAAATGATCGCCTGGACCTGCTGTTTTGTTCTCATGATCGCACGCTCCTGTACAGTGGAATGGACTCATTGTAACATAGCCCTTCCGCGGATTCAAACAGGAGCAGCAAAGGAGCCGTTATGTACAAGCCACTGGCAGACGAGATCCGGCCGGATTCCCTGGAGGATGTCGTCGGACAACAGCATATACTGGGTGAAAACGGGATGCTGCGCCGCATCATTGAAAGCGGGAAAATCCCCAACATGATCTTCTACGGTCCCTCCGGTACCGGAAAGACCACGGTTGCCCGGATCATTGCGGAACGGACCAACCGCACACTGCGCAAGCTCAATGCCACGACGGCAGGGCTGTCGGATATCAAGGATATCATTGCGGAGCTGGATACGTTTCTGACACCCGGCGGAGTTCTGCTGTATCTGGACGAGATCCAGTATTTCAACAAGAAACAGCAGCAGTCACTGCTGGAGTTCATTGAGGATGGCCGCATCACACTGATTGCTTCTACGACGGAGAATCCGTATTTCTGTGTATTCAACGCCATCCTGAGCCGGTCCACCGTGTTCGAATTCAAGTCCATCCCGCCGAAGGAGATGGAGCCGGCAGTGAAACGGGCGATCCGAATCGCCGGGGAAAAGAACGGAATGAACATCGAAACGGAAGAGGGCGTCATTTCCTATATTGCCACGTCCTGCGGAGGCGATGTGAGAAAAGCGCTGAACACCGTGGAGATCCTTTCCAATTCCTGTGTCGGAAAGGACGGCCAGGTCCTCTTCACGCTGGAGGATGTGAAAGCCATCTCCCAGCGAAGCTCCATGCATTATGACCGGGACGGAGACGAGCATTTCGATACCGTTTCCGCACTGATGAAATCCCTGCGGGGCTCCGATCCTGACGCGGCTCTCCACTATCTGGCGCGGCTTCTGGAGACCGGAGATCTGATCGGCTGCTGCCGGCGGATCCTTTGTTCGGCCAGCGAGGATATCGGACTGGCCTATCCTCAGGCAGTGCCCATCGTCAAGGCATGCGTGGATACAGCGCTTCAGCTGGGGCTTCCGGAAGGAAGACTGGCACTGGCGGAAGCGGTGATTCTTCTGGCCACCTCTCCCAAATCCAATTCCGTAGTTCGAGCCATCGATGCTGCGGTTGGCGATGTGAAACGGGGGAAAGCGGGACCCATTCCGAGAGAACTGCAGAACGTTCATGCCGACGGCACCGGATTCGAGAGGGAACAGGGTTACAAGTATCCCCACAGTTATCCCAATCACTGGGTGGAACAGCAGTATCTCCCGGATGCTCTGAATGGGACCCGTTATTATGAGTACGGGGACAATAAAAATGAGCAGGCGGCAAGAGCGTACTGGGAAAAAATCAAGGGGGAGGAGAACTGATGGATGTACAGGTCGGCGATGTGCTCACCATGAAAAAGCCTCATCCCTGCGGAAGCAACCAGTGGGAGGTCCTGAGGACCGGGGCGGATTTCAAACTGAGGTGCTGCGGTTGCGGTCATGAAGTCATGGGAGCCCGCAGTAAATTTGAAAAACACATCAAGAAAATCGACGATTCGAACCGAAAAGCATAAAAAAGCAGGCTGAGATCCGTTATCGGATCTCAGCCTTGCGTTTTGTAATGTGAAATTACAGCTGTTTCTGAGAGTTGATTTTAATGCCAGGACCCATGGTGGTTGCGGTAACGCAGCTCTTGATGTACTGGCCTTTTGCAGCTGCCGGTTTTGCCTTGATGATGGCACCGATCAGTGCGTTGTAGTTCTCAGTGAGCTTCTCTGCACCAAAGGAAACTTTTCCGATGGGGCAGTGGATGATGTTCTGCTTGTCGAGACGGTACTCGATCTTACCGGCTTTTGCTTCGCTGACTGCCTGAGTGATGTTGGGAGTCACGGTGCCGGCTTTCGGAGAAGGCATCAGGCCTTTGGGGCCCAGGACCTTACCGAGACGGCCAACGGTACCCATCATGTCGGGAGTGGCGATGACGGTATCGAACTCAAACCAGTTCTCTTTCTGGATCTTCTCAACCAGATCCATGCCGCCGGCGTAATCAGCACCGGCTGCTTTTGCTTCTTCCACGCGCTCGTCTTTGCAGAATACGAGGACGCGGTTTTCCTTGCCGGTTCCGTTGGGAAGAACGATAGCGCCGCGGACCTGCTGGTCAGCGTGTCTTCCGTCAACGCCCAGACGAACATGCAGCTCGACGGTCTCGTCGAATTTTGCCTTGCTGGTCTTGGTTACGAGGTCAAAAGCCTCTTCCGGGACATACAGTGTCTGTTTATCGAAAAGCTTGGTGCTTTCTTTATAATTCTTACTTCTAAACAATTTCGTTTCCTCCTAGTAATGTGGTTTTTCTCGGATCCTGGATCCTCCCACGCAATAAGGAGAGCGATATTTCGCTCTATCAGTCGCCGACGATAACGCCCATGGAACGGCAGGTTCCGGCGATCATGCTCATTGCGGACTCAATGCTGGTGCAGTTGAGATCCTTCATCTTCTGCTCTGCAATCTTCTTTACGTCCTCTTTGCTGATGGTAGCAACTTTATCTCTCTGAGGAACACCGGATGCGGTCTCGATACCGCATGCCTTCTTGATCAGAAGAGCAGCAGGAGGAGTCTTCGTGATGAAGGAGAAGCTGCGATCGGCATAAACAGTGATAACGACAGGGATCATCATGCCCATATCATTCTTTGTGCGATCGTTAAAATCTTTTGTAAACTGGCCGATGTTGATACCATACTGGCCAAGTGCGGGACCTACAGGAGGAGCAGGAGTTGCTTTTCCGGCAGGAACCTGAAATCTGATATATCCAACGACTTTCTGTGCCAATTTGAGCACCTCTTTCTAAATTTAATCTTTAATGGGTTCGACCTGATCAAGTTCCAGATCGACCGGGGTCTCTCTGCCAAACATCGAGACTGTAACACGGACCAGATCTTTTTCCGGGGACACTTCGTCCACGGTTCCGTTGAAGCCGGCCAGAGGACCGTCGATAACCCGAACGGTATCGCCAACTTCGAAGCTGGTGACCACCACTTCGTGATGTTCCACACCCAGCGCCAGAATCTCTTCCTCGGTCAGAGGGACCGCTTTTCCGTCGGATCCCACAAAACCCGTGGCACCACGCACATTGTGGATCAGGTGCCAGCTGTCGTCGGTCAGAATCATTTTGACCAGAACGTAGCCGGGAAAGACTTTGCGCTCA
>CAJGCI010000092.1 GCA_904501855.1 Oscillospiraceae bacterium
ATGTGAGGCCTTCCTTCAGTGCCAGCTCACTTTTTCCCCCGATATAACCGTGAGCGGTATCAAAATAATTCAGTCCGGCATCCAGAAACGCGTCCACCATCTCACAGAACTGAGGCATATCCACCTCATCGTCCTTCATGGGAAGCCGCATGCAGCCGAAGCCGAACCGGCCCTGGATCTCAGAGAAAAACTTATTGGTCATGATCATTGCTCCTTCCGGTGTCTTTTTCAGCGGAGGAACGTGAGGACGGCCTCCTCACCGGCCTCCGGCAGCAGTCTCATCAGATGATCCGTGATCTTCACCAGCGACTGAGCTGGATCGGCGGAGTAAGCGCTTTTGACAAAATCCTCTCCCAGTACCCGCTCGGGAAGATCATACACGGTGGTGCCGAAACTGAATTTCTTCTCCCCGTTTTTATCTCTCGGAAACAGAAAGTCCGACGGGATGACATAGGTCATCATCTGAAGGCGGGTCATGGAAGACTCGAACCGGGAGGATCTGCGTTTCGGCGATCCGGCAAGCCGCCGCAGCTCCGGCGACGTGACCGGGCCGTGCTCCGCGATGAGATCATAGATCTTCCTGTCATCAGTTTTTGCCAGCCCCTCGTCATAGAGGGCATCAAAATCATAGCCGTTCCGGCGATAATTGGCAAAGTGCGGAAACCAGTCCCGGGCGACATAGCCGATCTTTCCGGAAAAGAATTTTCCGTACAGGCAGCTGCCCTCACGGGCGATGTCGTCCCGCCACAGCCAGGGCCCCAGTCCGTGATCGGCATCCCATACTTCCCGGGGGACCATATCGTCGATGCAGAATCCGGAGACCGGACCGGAAAAGAAGGGGAGAAAACCTGCTTTTCGGACAGCGCGTATCAGTTCCTCCGGAGTGGTGATAACAGGATACTCCAACTTGTCCTCCTCGGTAATTACTGTGATTTCATTGTAGAACGTAATCCCGTGCCTGTAAAGGACCCGCTCGGCATCCCAGGACAGCCCGGCGGAGGAAGCTCCGGCTTCCGTGAAAACTCATCTTCACATTTACAGTGGATGCAAGTATAATTGTCTTCAACGGGAAAAAGGAAATTCAAGTAACAGAAAAGAGATACGAATATGTGGGAACTGTTTGGAGAAAAGGGCGAAAAAAAGGTCGAGTACATCGAGCTGATCTATGATCTCATCTTCGTCTATCTCCTGGGACACAGCAACGAGCTTCTGTTTCACATGCAGGGAGGGTTCTTCACCTTCCGGACCTACCTGACCTTCCTGTATTCCACGCTGGTGATCCTTCAGATCTGGTACTTCAGCACCCTTTACATCAACCGCTACGGCTCCAACTCCGCGGCGGACTACATCGGGCTGTTCATCAACATGTACCTGCTGTACTATCTGGCGGAGGGGATCCGGGGCACGGACATGAGCATGTATCCCCAGTACAACGCGGCCTGGGCCCTGATCCTGCTGAATCTGGCGGTGCAGTATTTCCGGCAGCTGCGGCATGTGGACGCGGCGGCGCCCTGGGCGGCCCGGCATCTGAAATACCGGGGCCGGATGCTGCTGATCCAGGCGGCCATCGTGCTGGTGTCCATCCCCCTGTTCTATGCCACGGGCCGGGCCTTCTCCTGGGTGTCCCTGGTCTTCGGCTTCGTCATGGCGGTGTTCGCCGAGCGGGTGGACTCCCTGGTGCCCGTCAATTCCGAGCACCTGACGGAACGGGTGATGCTCTTCGTGGTGTTCACCTTCGGCGAGACCATCGTCAGCATCGGCGCCTATTTCGCCGGCGCCCTCACTTTCAGCAGCGTGTATCTCTCCCTCATGGCCTTCCTTATCGTGGCGGGGATGTTCCTCACCTACGGACTGCTCTACGACAAGGTCATCGACCGGGAGCGGGAGCACCTGGAGATGTGGTACATCATGATCCACATCGGCCTCATCATCGCGCTGATCAACATCACCGTCGCCCTGGAATTCATGCGGGAGCCGGAGGTGGATCTGGTGGCGAAGAACGCCTTTCTCGTGATCTCCTTCCTCCTGTTCTATCTGTTCCTGTTCCTGCTGGGCTTCTATGCCAGGTTCGGGTACCGGGCGGGGACAAAGTTCTTTCTCGTCCAGGTCCTCATGGGACTGGTCTTCGCGGCCCTCATGGCCGCCACCTACCGCAACGGCTATCTCAGCATCGCCGTGACGGTGATCTATGTGTACAGCATCCTCATCATGGTGGTACGGAGGTACCGCCGGGTGAACGCGTGCCTGGAGGAGTTCTTCCAGGGCACGGAAGAAGAACCAAAGGAGTCGTGATAACATGTCCAAGAATCTGATCCTCTATTACTCCCGGGAGGGAGAGAACTACTGGGAGGGCGGCGCCCTCCGGAATCTGGAAAAGGGCAACACCCGGTACGTGGCTGAATTCATCCGGGATGCCGTGGGCGGCGACCTGTTCCGCATCGAGACGGTGCAGGACTACCCGGCGGAGTATAAGGCCTGCACGGAAGCGGCCATGCGTGAGCAGAAAGCCGGCGCCCGGCCCGAACTGAAGGAATATCTTGCCAGTGCGGAAGAGTACGACAACATTTTCGTGTGCGGACCCTGCTGGTGGGGCACCTTCCCCATGGCGGTGCTCAGCCAGCTGGAACGGCTGGATCTGGCGGGCAAGACCCTGTTTCCCGTCATGACCCATGAAGGCAGCGGACTGGGTTCTTCCGCCAGGACCCTGAAGAAGGTCTGCCGGAAGGCCACCGTGGGCAAGGGACTGGCCGTGCAGGGCTCGAAGGCCGCGGACAGCCGGGACACCGTGACGGACTGGGCCCGGTGCTGCGTGGCCTGGCACGAATAATAAAAGAATGCATGAAAAGACCGTGAGCGGGGAGCGAACTCTCCCGGCTCACGGTCTTATGTTATGGAAGGGTCATTTCTTTCCGGATCCCCGGAACAGGAAGGCCCGGGCGATGCCGATACCGGCTTTGTAGGGCAGGGGACGCAGATCCCGGTCCGCTTCCGCGAGCTTTTCCCGGATGGGGATGCTCTGGGGGCAGTGCTGCTCGCACTTGCCGCACCGGACGCACTGGCTGGCAAAGGAGGGATCCTTCGTCAGGCCCACCGTCTGGATGAACTGGGAGCGGCCCTCGCTTCTGGATTCGGTGTACATGGTGTTCCAGCACCGGAAGATGCCGGGGATGTCCACGCCCCTGGGGCAGGGCATGCAGTAGCGGCAGCCGGTGCATCCCACCCTCTCCCGTTCCATGATGGCCCTTTTGACCTTGTCCAGGGTCTCGTGATCCTCCTCCGTCAGCTCTCCCACGGAGGCCTCGGAAGCGATGCGGCAGTTTTCCCGTACCATCTCCAGGGAGTTCATCCCCGACAGCACCACCGTGACTTCCGGCTGGTCATACAGCCAGTGCAGGCCCCATTCCGCGGCGCTCCAGTCCCGGGAGCTTTCCGCCATGGCTCCCCTCGCCCCCTCCGGGAGCATGCTGACCAGTTTGCCGCCCCGCAGCGGCTCCATGATCATCACGGGGATGCCCTTTGCCGCGGCGGCCTGCAGGCCCTCCCGGCCCGCCTGGGAGACCTCGTCCAGGTAGTTGTACTGGATCTGGCAGAAATCCCAGTCGTAGTCGTCGAGGATCTTCCGGAAGTTGTCCGTGTTTCCGTGATAGGAGAACCCGATGTTCCGGATGACGCCGGCCTGTTTCTTCTCGGCGATCCAGTCCAGGATCCCCACCTTCTTCAGCTTCTCCCACATGGCCACGTCCGTCATGTGGTGCATGAGATAGTAGTCCACGTAGTCCGTGCGCAGCCGGCGCAGCTCCTCCTGGAAGGTGCGCTCCAGGGCGCCGCGGCTGCCGATGAGATACTGGGGCAGCTTCGTGGCGATGTTCACCTTCTCCCGCAGGCCGTTGCGCTCCAGGATCTCGCCCAGCGCCGCCTCGCTGCCGGAATACAGATAGGCGGTATCGTAGTAGTTGACCCCCGCGCGATAGGCCTCCAGCAGTTCCTGCTCCGCCTTGGGGATGTCGATGGCGTTTCCCTTCTTGGTAAAACGCATGCACCCGTAGCCCAGGATGCTCAGGGAATTTCCGTTTCTGTCGTTTCGGTACTGCATCGTCGCTCGCTCCCTGTATGGTATGATCTGAGTCCACATCATACCACGGCCCCGGTCTGCCGTTCCATTCTTTTTCGGGTGAACCGCCCCGGAAGTCCGTTTTATGGATATTTCTCCCGGAATATGGTCCTCCGGAGCCCTCAGAAACTTAAAAAATCTTACGTTTGGCGGGAAATGTGCAAAAAAAGTTCCGCCATTCCGGTGGGAACGTGGTATGATGGGGAAACCGACTGTAGTGAGAAAAATAAGTCCCAACTCGCACTATAGAAGGGGAATAAGTGAATGAAAACCAAACGATTCGTGACATGGCTGCTGATCCTTGCCATGGTGACGGCCCTGTGCGCCGTAACCGTATCCGCGGACAGCGGCAGCTATGAGCCGGGCAGCGTGCCCCATACGAGACAGATCGACGACCTGCTGGTCATCGGCGACAGCATTCCCGCCGGCTACGGACTGTTCGGACAGTGGGATTTTCCCGGCCGTCTCAACATGTCCCACGGGGAGCGGGTGGAAGGCGCCTATCCCTGGCTGCTGGGAGACGCTCTGCAGGCAAAGCATGTGTACAACATGGCCCGCTGCGCCTACCGCACCACGGAGGTGCTGCGTCTCATCGATCCGGCCTTTGACGAGGAACTGGCCCGTCCGGAGAACACCATGGAACGGTTCATCTCCGACTGCATCTTCTATCCCAGCGGCATCACCAATGTCAACGACATTCCCACCGCCGCTGCGGAAGCGGAGCAGGAGATCCGGTCTGCCGACGCCGTGGTCATCAATCTGGGCTCCAACGACGGATTCACCGCCGCCCTGTGTGCCCCCATGCTCAAGACCATGTACTACACCTACGGCATGAGCGTGGAGCGCGCCCTGACGGCCCTGGAGGGAAAGTTCAAGAACATCCAGTCCGTGCAGGATCTGGCCGGCATGATCATGGGCATGGGGATCCATGACTTCCTCACCGACTACAATGAGGGGATGGCCACCTTCCAGAAATACTACGAGCGCATCATCGCCCGTATCCGCGAGCTTAATCCCACGGCGGAGATCTACTACGTGGGCATGTTCAACATGTTCGACGAAGTGAAGATCACGGACTTTTCCGAGCCGGGGATCCTCACCGACTTCGGCAACAAGCAGCTCATGGAGATCTTCCGCTTCGTGGAGGAGCAGAGCGTGTGGAAGGACGAAGTGACCTACGTGGACATCAAGGACGTGGAGACCCATGAGATGGTCACCATGACCAATCCCTTCTTCTACCTGAACTTCATCGTCACCGCCCATCCCACCTACAAGGGACATCAGCAGTGCGCGGACATCATCCTGGATTCCATGAACCTGCGTGCCCTGGGACACAGGGGAGACATCTACCCGGACATCGGACCGGTGGATCCGCTGAAGGACGGTGAAGACCCGTCGTCTCCCGCGGCGGAGCTCATCGCCGGATTCCGGGATGTATTGAAAGGGGACTGGTATGCCGGTTTCGTCCAGTATGCCGTGGACCACGGGTTCATGAAGGGCATCACGGAGGATCTCTTCGCCCCCGACAAGACCCTGACCCGCGCCGAGGTGGTCACCATGCTGTACGCCATGGAGGGGAAACCCGCCGTGACCGCCCAGTCCACCTTCTCGGACGTCCTTGACGGGGACTGGTTCCGGGATCCCGTGCTGTGGGCCGCTTCCGCCGGCGTCACCGCGGGATACGAGGACGGCACCTTCCGTCCCGGCCAGAACGTGAGCCGTCAGGAACTGGCCACCATGCTGCGCAGCTACGCGTCCTGTAAGCAGAAGGACCTGACCGCCTCCGGCGACATCGCGTCCTTTGCCGACGCCGCTTCCGTGGCAGGCTACGCCGCCGAGCCCATGCAGTGGGCCGTGGGACACGATCTCATCCACGGCAAACCGGGCAATCTTCTGGATCCCGCCGGCGTGAGCACCCGCGCCGAAGCCGCGGTGATGTTCCGGGCACTGGACCTCAATGTGCTGGCCTGAACCAGCATGATCATGAATGAAAAACCGGCTTTCCGGGCCATGTCCCGGGGAGCCGGTCTCTCTTCGCGCAAAACCGGCCCCTCCGGTTGACTTTCCGTTCCGCCGGGTGATACAATCCTGTCGTACCGCAACGGGAAAAAACGGTACCCCACAGGGGCCGGATGACCGGTCCGAGAGACCCCGCGCAAACGCGGGGCCCGAAGGGAATTCGGAAACTCTCAGGTCATGACGGAGGCGGAGGGCCCCCCTCCGGCCTCTTTTTCCATAACCGGGCAAGATCCACAGGGCGGCGGAAGCCGCCGGGAGAAGACAAAGGAAGGTATAGAGACATGAATGAAAACATTTCGGTAATCGTCATCGGCGGCGGCCCCGGCGGATACGTGGCAGCCATCAAGGCAGCCCAGCTGGGCGCGTCCGTCACTCTGGTGGAAAAACGGAGACTGGGCGGCACCTGCCTCAACGTGGGATGCATCCCCACCAAATCCCTCCTCCACGCGGCGGATGTGCTGGAGAGCGTGAAGAACGCCGCAGCCAGCGGCATCCTGGCCGGGGAGCCTCAGTTCGACTGGAACAAGATCCAGGAGAACCGCGTCAACGTGGTCTCCCAGATGGTCAAGGGCGTGGAGAGCCTGGTGAAATCCAACAAGATCACCGTGGTGGAAGGCGCCGGCTCCTTCGTGGACGGAAAGACCGTGAAGGTCACGGCCGCCGACGGCACGGAACAGACACTCACCGCGGATAAGATCATCATCGCCGCGGGATCCCACTCCTCGCTGCCCCGGGGCATCATGGCGGAACACGCGGACGATCCCGCCTGCATGGACTCCACCGGCGCCCTGGAACTGACGGAAGTCCCCAAACGCCTCGTGGTCATCGGCGGCGGCGTCATCGGTGTGGAGCTTGCCAGCGTGTACAACGCCTTCGGCAGCGAAGTGACCATCCTGTGCTCCCCCCGGAGAAGCCACATCCTCCCGGGACTGGACGAGGATCTCACTATTCGCCTGGAGCGTCAGCTGAAGGGGAAGGGCGTCACCGTCCTGCCCAAGGCCGACGTCACCGCATTCGAACACTCCGACGACGGCGTGGTCCTGTCCGGCAAGACCGGGGAGAAGGACTTCTCCATCGTCTGCGACAAGGTC
>CAJGCI010000093.1 GCA_904501855.1 Oscillospiraceae bacterium
ATGAGGTTTGACAGGCTACTTCAACTTTGCTAGAATTTAAGAGCTGTTTGCGGGTATGATGGAATTGGCAGACATGCGGGATTTAGGTTCCCGTGGGAAACCGTGCAGGTTCAAATCCTGTTACCCGCACCATTGAAGACATTCCGGGGCCATCACCCGGGTGTCTTTTTTTTAGGAGGAATTCACGACATGATCCGAACGGTCCTGTTTGATTTTGACGGTACGATTTTCGATACTTGTGAAGGTGTCATGAAAAGCGTGCAGTTTGCACTTCATAAAATGGGCATCGAAGAAGCGTTTGAGAATCTGTACTGCTTTATGGGACCTCCGCTGGTGGCCATGTTTATGGAAAAATACGGATTTAACAGCCAGCAGGCGGACAAGGCAGTGGAGTATTTTCAGGAACGGTATGCTCCTGTGGGTTGGAAGGAATGTACGCCATACGACGGGATCGCCGACGTCATCCGGACGCTGAGGAGCAAAGGTTATGAGATCGTGGTCGCCACGTCGAAACCCACTCATTTTGCCAATGAGATCCTGAAATACTATCAGATGGAAGACCTTTTTGATTTCGTTTCCGGAGCCGGCCTGAACGGTGACCGAACAACAAAGCAGGAAGTGATCCAGCATGCGCTGGACTGGTCCGATTCCGATGCAGCGGAGATGATCATGGTAGGGGATCGCAAATATGATGTCCTGGGAGCCAGAGACTTCGGGATCGACTGCATCGGTGTTCGCTACGGCTTTTCCCAGGGAGATGAACTGGAGCAGTGCGGCTGCAGGATGATCGCGGAGACTCCGGAAGAGATCCTGACCTTTATCACCGGTTGAATTTTACGTGTAAATTGATAAAATAATAAAAAAAGAAGAGGAGGAGCGATATGTTCCAGTATACCGATACAAAAAACGCACCCGGCGCCATTGGCCCGTATTCCCAGGCGATCCTGTCCAACGGATTTTTATATGCATCCGGTCAGATCCCCATCAATCCCGCTTCCGGACAAATCGAGGCGGAGGATATTGCGCAGCAGACCGAGCAGGTCTGCAAGAATGTCAGCGCCATTCTGGAAGCAAACGGCATGACGTTTGACAACGTCATCAAGACGACCTGTTTTCTGGCGGAGATCGCGGATTTCGCAGCCTTCAATGAAGTCTATGCCAATTACTTTTCCTCCAAACCGGCACGTTCCTGCGTCGCAGTCAAAGACATCCCCAAAGGAGCGCTCTGCGAGATCGAGATCATTGCCGTTGCAAATCCGTGAGAGGTCTTGAATTATAACTCATCAGTGCTATAATAGATTCATCTTCAAGGCAGGGAGCATTTCCCGACCGGCGGTAACAGCCCGCAAGAAGTAATTCAGAATCGGTGGAATTCCGATGCCGACAGTATAGTCTGGATGGGAGAAGAGGAATATATTGCTGTATATTTTTGTATTTACTGATCCCATTAGACTGCCATGTCTGATGGGATCTTATTTATTGGAGGGAAAGAAACAATGTCACAAGCGGTCAAAGACAATCTGAGTTTTATCGGAGTATGCCTCATCATTATTGCAGCTCTGATCATCATCTCCGTTCTGTATGAGCGGTTCCTGATGAAGGAACGCAAGAAACTGTCGAACACTCACTATGTCACCTATGTTGCCATCTTCTCGGCACTGGCAGGTGTCCTGATGCTCTTTGAGATTCCACTGTTCTTCGCACCAGTGTTCTACAAGATCGATCTCAGCGAGATCCCAGTCCTGATCTGCACCTTCTATCTGGGGCCGGTGGCCGGTGTCCTGACGGAGATGATCAAGGTCCTTATCAAGCTTCTTCTCAAGGGAACGACCACCGCGTTCGTGGGAGATTTTGCAAACTTTGCGGTCGGATGCTCCTTCATCCTTCCGGCTTCTATGATCTATCATGCCAACAAGACCCGTAAGACGGCTCTGATCGGCATGCTGGTGGGCACTCTTGTCATGACCACTTTCGGAAGCCTGTTCAACGCCGTTTATCTGCTTCCGAAGTTTGCGGCACTGTTTGGAATGCCGCTGGATGCCATCGTCGGTATGGGAACGCAGGTCAACTCCCGTATTACCAACGTCTCCACGCTGGTACTGTTTGCCGTGGTTCCCTTTAACCTGCTCAAGGGTGTCGTGGACTCCATTCTCACGGGTCTTCTGTATAAACGGATCTCGCCGATCCTGCACAAGGGCGATGCGAAAAAGATTGAACACAAAGAGAAAAAGGGATAAAATATTATCAGCAAATCGCACACAGTTCCGTACGAGAGCGGTGTGAAAAGGTGGGTTGATCTATGATTATTACGATAGCCAGACAGCACGGAAGCTCCGGCCGGGAGATCGCCAGAGCCTTGTCGGAAGCGCTTGGTATTCAGTGTTTTGATAAAGAGATCGTGGATGAGGCGGCGGAAAATTCCTCCATCTGCAAGGAACTGATCAGTTCCTTTGATGAGAAGAGAGTGTCTCCGTTCATGCTTCAGACCACGCAGTATCCGTCAATGAATTACGGCCTGGGTCTGAACATTCAGGTGGCATCGGCACAGTTCGATGTGATCCGGAAACTGGCGGACCAGGGAGACTGTATCTTCGTAGGCCGCTGTGCGGACTATATTCTTCGGGAACGGAAGGATCTGACCCGTGTGTTCATCATGGGAGAGCAGGAAGACAAGATCCGCTGCATCATGAACCGTCAGAACGTAACCGAGGCCGAAGCCAAGAAAAAGATCAAACAGGTGGATAAGGACCGTTCCAGTTACTATAAGTATTACACCGACCAGATCTGGGGCGAATCGGAGAACTACGATCTTTGCATCAATTCCTCTAAGATCGGCATCACCGGTGCGGTGAATGTCATCAAGGCATACATCGAAAACAATAAATAACCCCTGTAAAAACGAAAGCACATTTCACTGCTGTTTCAGTGAAATGTGCTTTTTTCAGTTGATGGAGCCGCGAAGGGTGCTGGCATTCTGCTGAACGTATTTGAGCAGTTCCCGGTGTTCCGGATTGGACAGGTTCGGATCCTGACGGATGAGATCCAGAGCGGAGGACTGCGCCTGCTGCAGGATGGACATGTCCGAACAAAGATCGGCGATCCGGATGGGAGGGAGACCATGCTGACGGTCTCCGAAGAAATCACCGGGACCGCGCATAGCGAGATCCTTTTCGGCCACTTCAAATCCGCTCTGTGTCTTTGTCATAAGCTTCAGGCGTTCCGCGGCGTTGTCGTTGGCAGTGTCGGAGACCAGGATACAGTAGCTCTGTGCCTCTCCACGGCCGACGCGTCCACGCAGCTGATGCAGCTGTGACATGCCGAATCGATCGGCATCTTCGATGATGATAAGCGCGGCGTTGGGAACATCGACGCCGACTTCGATGACCGTCGTCGACACCAGAACATCGATATCACCCTCGGAGAACGACCGCATGATGCGGTCTTTTTCCTGTTCTTTCATTTTCCCGTGAACGATGGCGATCTTTGCCCGGGGAAGGGCTTTTTTCAGCGCCTGGTGATGCTCTTCCACTGTGGTGAGGGGAAACGCTTCGTTTTCCTCAATGGCGGGACACACCACATAGACCTGCTGGCCGGCATCCACCGTCTTCTGAATAAAGGCATTCAAGCGGGACCGGTAGGTGCTGTTGACGGCAAAGGTTTCGACCGGTTTGCGTCCCGGAGGCATCTCATCGATAACGGAGACATCCAGATCTCCGTAGATCATGAGAGCCAGCGTCCTGGGAATGGGAGTAGCCGACATGACCAGAACATGGGCGTTGGCGGATTTCTGAACCAGTCGGTTCCGCTGGGATACGCCGAAACGATGCTGTTCGTCCGTGATTACCAGAGCAAGATTCCGGTACTGAACGTCTTCGCTGAATAGGGCATGAGTGCCGATGACAAAGTCCAGTGTCCCGTCTGAAAGCTGCTCCTTGATCTCCCGTTTCTCCTTTGCCGGTGTGGAACCGGTGAGCAGAGCGATGCGGATGCCGTAAGGGGAGAGCTGTTTTAAAAATGTACGGTAGTGCTGCTCTGCCAGGATCTCCGTCGGAGCCATCATGGCACTCTGGCACCCGTTCCGGCAGCACAGCCATGCCCCGTAGGAGGCAATAAGAGTCTTGCCGCTTCCCACGTCGCCCTGGATCAGCCGGTTCATGGCATTTCCGCTTGCCATGTCCTGACGGATGTCCTTCATGGCGCGCATCTGCGCATTGGTGGGAGTATAGGGAAGGGTATTCAGAAAATCATGTTCATCCGTATCCGCCATGCGGATACCCGGAATGTCCTGATGAGACTGCCGCAGATACTGCATGGTGATGCAGAGCCGGAAAAATTCCTCAAATACGAACCGGTTCCGTGCATATTCCAGCTTACTGTAGTCTTCCGGCCGGTGGATCTGGATAAACGCTTCTCCGCTGGGACACAGATCAAATTTGTCCAGCACATCCGGAGGAAGGATATCCGGGATCTCATGGGCAATGGCCAGCGCCTGTTCCATGGTGTTGCGGATGTTGTTCTGTGTCAGTCCCTGTGTCGTTTTGTATACCGGGGTGATGGAACCGGTCTGATGCGAGGTTTTCTCCAGGTGGTCGGCCACGGGATTGGTCATGGTGGCACGGCGGTTCTTGATCTGGACCTTGCCGTAAAACCGCACCGAATCTCCCTTGTGGAACTGTGTACGGATATAGCTCTGATTAAAGTAGGAGATATCGATCATGCCGGAATCATCCACCGCACGGAATTTCACGATCTCCAGTCCGCGGCGGATGCGGGCAAGGGACGGTTCGGAGGCGATGATGGTCTCCACACATACCGTTTCGCCGTCCTGGACCTGATCGATGGGCTTGATGATGCTCCGGTCCTCATACCGGCGAGGGAAATAGGTGATGAGATCAAATACCGTATCGATGCCGAGACGATGAAAAGCCAGGAGACGTTTTTCGCCGATCCCCTGAAATATTCGAATGCTCTGATATTGATTCATTCTGATCCCTCATGAACTGCGACAAAGCGCAGCGGTCTTTCCTGATCTTCCTTTGTTGCATAGGCGATCCCGATACGGGGAGTGGCCTGACAGGGAATAACAGAGGACCCTTTCTCAAGCGAAAGGGTCTTGCATTCCGTAATATTGATGCCGTTGCATTCATTGCCCAGTTCCAGTGCCTTCGTCACACGGCCGGGGCCATGGATCTCATCAATGCCGCGGATGAGAACGCCCTGAGGATCCTCCTCATGTCCGGTGACGATATTCAGCATCCAGTGGATGCCGTAACAGCGCTGTACGAAGATCGTACCTCCGTCGTGAAACAGCAGTTCACTGGTCTTGTTGCGGCCTTTGTAGGCATAGCAGGCACTGTCGGCGGATCCGCAGTATGCTTCCGTTTCCGTGATGACATGGGAGCTCTGATGTCCGTCCGGATGGGTGCGGATGAGCACCATGCCGATCATGGCTTCGGCAACTGTTTTGACATCCTGCTGAAAGAAACTGCGTTCCATTACTCGATATACGAAAGTTTGTAGCCGGAGGCGGAAAGGTCGAACTGTTCCGTCAGACCGCTGGTGCAGAGGATCTCGTCGTCTTCCGTCACCAGGATCATTTCAAAGTTCCGGTTGGCACGCCAGCAGCGCACTGCGGAGTTTCGACCCATGGCGTACAGCCCGGTTGCCAGACAGTCGGCGAGGAGAGCATCGTCGCTGATGATGCACACTTCCTTCAGATTGGTCGCCGCCGGTTCACCGGTGGTGGGAGAGAGGATGTGTGTATAGGTCGTGCCGTCCTCATAGGTAAAGGAGTTGTCTATGGCGCGGGTGGTGGACATGGCAGCTTCGCCCAACTGCAGAGAGCCAAGGTATTTGGATGTATCGTCCGGATCACCCACCGCGATGGTCCAGGGACTTCCGTCCGGTTTGGAACCCATGGTCTGTACCGTGCCCGGCATGGAGATGATGGCGTTTTCCACACCGTCTGCCTCCAGCTGTTTGATGGCATAGTCGGTGGCGCAACCGCGTGATACGCCGTCAAAAGTGATCTTGGTTTCTTTCGGAAGGATCATCGTGTAGGAACCGCTGTCGGAATAGTAATTCGTCATGATCCCGTCGAAGTTGACGGTTTCGCGAAGAGCATCCAGTTCCTCCTTGGAGGGATTGTGATAGTTCCCGCTGTTGAATCCCCAGGCTTCGACAAAGGGGTAGACGGTGATGTCAAATTCTCCGTCCGTCATGGTATACGCCGTCTTGGCCGCATTGTACATGTCAATAAACTGTCCGGGAACCACGATTTCCTTGCCTTCCGCAGTGTTGACACGGGAAATACTGCTGGAAGCATTGGAAGTGTCCAGCTGAGTGTTCAATGCGTTGATGATATCCGAAGCATCGCTGATTCCCTTGCGGGCGTTGGAACCGTAAGCAGAGATTTTGATCACGGTGTTCATGGCAGAGATGGATGTCTCATTGGCGTTCTTTCCACAGCCGGTGAGACCCAGCATCAGTGCTGCGCACAGGAGACCCAGTATCGTCGTTTTAGTTTTTCGAAATGTAGTCATAACGATCCCCACGTTTCATTAATGAATCAAGTATAGCATAGATATCAGTGAGATTAAAGGAAAACAGCTGCCCGGAAAAACGGCATAAAAAAAGGCAGGATCCAGGATCCTGCCTTGGTACGGCTGACGGGATTCGAACCCACGACCTCCAGAGTCGGAGTCTGGCACTCTATCCAGCTGAGCTACAGCCGCAAATGGTTAACTTCATTTTGAAGCACGTCTTATTATACTCATTTTTGTAAGAAAGTAAACACCTTTTTGTGGCTGGAAAGATGTAAAAAAACGAAAGGATCACAGATTTGTGATCCTTTCGCAACCTATTCATTATTGTGATCAGGCTTTGCTCTTGATGTACTCGTCAATGGCTTTTGCACCGGTCTTGCCAGCGCCCATAGCCAAAATGACGGTTGCAGCACCGGTAACAGCGTCGCCGCCTGCGAATACGCCTTCGCGGCTGGTCTGACCGTTTTCATCTGCCTCGATGCCGCCCTTCTTGGTAGCGACAAGTCCCTCCGTGGTGCTGAGGATCAGCGGGTTGGGACGGGTGCCGATGGCGATGATGAC
>CAJGCI010000094.1 GCA_904501855.1 Oscillospiraceae bacterium
AATTCCTTGGGGGTGACACCGAGATAATCGCAAAGACAAAGAAATTCGGAGAAGGACGGCAGGGCTTTGCCGGAGGAGATGCTCTGAATATAGCTTTTGCTATGGCCCAGATCCAGGCTCATCTTGTATTTGGAAACACGTTTCTTTGTGCGCAACTCAGAAATCCGATTTCTTACAAAGAGTTTATCCATAATGCCCCCACCTTTGATTTCTTTTATTATACACGAAGTAAAACGGTAATTATCACGAACAGAATACCGATTTATGTTGCTTTATACCGATAGAATCGGTATATCAAGTCACCACTGCAGACCGCGCTTCTCAAGCCTATCGTTCATCCCGGCCTACCTCCTTGTCAAAATTGAAATGTCATATATTTTGCGAGCGAAAGGTATTGAAATGTCATAGCCTGTATGATCAGGCCATCTGTCAAGGTAGGTCAGCAAATCCGGTTTGCGCAGAGTATTCAGCTTCCACCTATGCCTTGGGCTATCAATTGATACTATTGACAACTATCAAATGATAGTCTATAATGATTGTACCGAGGAGGTGAATGCATGCCTGTGACTACCAAACGTCTCGCCCGGAAGAATATCGAAGAGTTCTTGGTTGAGATGAAGGGCATTTTGCTTGATGCGAATTTTAATCCTGAACGGGATTTTGTTTTTCAAGAGGAACGAGCGCAGGATGATCCTGGCGATGAGTATACCAATGCGAACACGATGTTGGCGCTGGACTACGATGACGAAGATATCATCGAAGAACTCAAAACGCTGACAGTTGAAGAGTATTACGAATCGATGGTGGACACAGTGTCGAAGGATTTGAGCTTCTGGCACATTTTCGGCCGCAAGATCAAGAACCGCGATATCTATATTAAAGTCCGGATCAAACGGCGGAAGAAAGGTTCCGGGTTTGTATTCTGCATTTCGTTTCATTTTGCTCGATATATTATGACCGATTTCCCCTATAGAAAATGATATACTGAATAGAAATAAATATAAGTGAGGATGGGGTGAGAGATAATGAATGATACTTTGATTGATAGAGTGATGATGGAATGCCCTATGTGTGATGAAGAGCATTTGGTAGAGAAATGGGTGCGTACCTCTAAGGTAACGATCAAAGGTGAATCGGTAGAATATCTCGAGACATACTATAAGTGTACGGAAGATGATGAGAGCTTTGTGTTTATCCCTGCAAAGCTGATGAATGAGAACCTTCTTGTTGCACGTGATGCCTACAGAAGCGCACATGGTCTGCTGACGTCTCAGGAAATCGTGCAGCTGAGAAAGCGATATGGTTTGACACAGAAAGAATTTGCGCTTCTGCTTGGCTGGGGCGAGATCACAGTCACTCGATATGAAACCAAGCAAATTCAGGACGAGACTCATGACAACCTCATGAAGGTTGCACGGGACAATGCGCTTGAAGCCAGAAACCTGCTCGTACGAAACAGAGCCAGTTTCGAGTCTGCCAGATATGAAGAGATTCTGGAAGTTATCAATAACGAGGTCGAGCGGACGAGTGTGGTATACTTTGCAAAGCAGAAGATCAAGGCCAGACATATCGCTTATCAGGGAAACAAAGAAGCAACCGGCGGTGCCAGGCTTGATATTGACAAAGTCCGCAATATGATGCTGTTTTTTGCATCAAAATGTCAAAATCTCTACAAAGTGAAACTTATGAAGCTTCTTTGGTTTGCCGATGCTCTGTTTTGCCAGAGATACAATACTTCCATGAGCGGTCTTGTGTATCAGCATATGCCTATGGGGGCGCTTCCTATTGTACATAATGATCTGATGGAATTGGTTCCGGTTGAGACCATTGTGGACGATTATTCTCAGCTCGAGTCATACAGAGTTCTTCCGTGCCCAGACTTCAGCGAAGATGTCTTCTCTACTGATGAAAGAGATGTATTGTACGCTGTCATGCGTAAATTCAAGAGCTATACCGGTAAGGAAATTGCCAATTACATGCATGAAGAAGTAGCCTATACCCAGACCAAGAATCGTGAGATTATTCCCTTCTCCCTGGCAAAAAAAGTCCGGCCTTTCTGAGCTAGACAACATGATACATATAGTACACCCCCATGACGATCATGTACCGTCATGGGGGTGTTGATTTTACTGATATTCTTTTGTTTGAGTAAACATTGGCCTGAGGTTTCGAACCATCAATTAGCTTTTAGCAGTCATTATTTTCCCAGCTGCACTTGGAGACGAGTAATACGTGTTCGGGTCGGGTGAAAATCGCCACGCTCGGGGCGGAAAGAAATGACCAATTCTATCAAAGAGAAATCGCCAACAGCTCAGGTTAGTAATTCCTTTTTGTGCAGTGGGAGCTTGGCCGGACTCCGGTTTTTTATGCTGCTGGTCTGCAGATCCAGGAGTTCCAGGTGTTTGCTACGGTATGAAGCTTGCCTGCAGCTCTACACTGCGGTGATTAATCCAATGAATAATGACTGATTTACCCGGCCGTGTTTAGAACGTACGTCGGCTATTCGCCGCTGCAGAATGCACTCATTCTTTAGAAACAGTAAATTCCATATCACCAATTGTTTTCCTATCTGTATAGTATTGTCCTTGCAGTTTACTAGGATCATCTATGCAAAGCATTGCGGTTCCATAATGGATCTCACTTCTATGGCGAAATTCTGATTTTGGTGTATTGAGGTAGCAGTAAGTTAATTGCTTTTCTCCAAGGATATCATTGATAGAGGCAGACAATGACTTGCTTTTACTCTCGCCGGTTATTAGTGTAATTCGAATAGATAGAAGTGTTTGTTTGATTTCAAGTTTTGCAGGTCGCTCAATATTGTCGTGCGATGATTTTAGAAAACCAGTGTAAACACTATTCAGCGCAGGGACACTTTCTAGGCGATTGTACTTCCAAAGCCAACGTTCATAAACCGCCATAAGAATGACAGTAAAACCAATTGCTTCGCCTGCAAAACCATATATGGTATAGATATCAAGTTTTGTAGTAATGTCTGTCCACGATAAAAGACAGCGTAAACCAAAGGTGGTTACTGCTACCCACATAGTTTTAGTTAGGAAGCTTTTGTATTGTTCTTGCATTGAAAATACCTCAGAAAGTTAATTCGTATTCAAAAAAGCCATTAAGGACATCGATAAATGATTCATAGGCGTCGATATCGCTTTGCGTGGGGCATAGCGGTTTGATTCCGTTTGCCTCTTTGTAATTGGACAAGCTTGCTTTGTTGGTACGCAAATAAGATAACAGATGTTGGAAAAGAAAACCGTGCAAAGTGTACTTTGTAAATTCACTGTCCGGAATGTTCCATAGCAATGATTCTAAACCGAATGAAGATACCTTATCTGCACAGGGGTATCCTGCATCGCTCATGATGTAGCGCATCTTTTTGATGATACGAACCATTTTTTTGTAGTAATGATTTGTGTCGATATTCTTTTTACGGCCATTTGCGATATGCTGTTCAGGGTAATTGATGATGATTTCACCGTTATCTGCATAGATTATGATGCCGCCAATATAGTTGTTTTCATCATATCTATAATCCTGTCGGTAATCGCGATACCTTCTGCAGGGAACACTATCAGCATCTTTGCGGTATGTATTTCCGTGAATTTTAATGGATTTATTTTTGCGCTCGACATCCCACCCAAACTTGCGTGTTAAGCATTCCTGCACCTCGTCTTTAAAGCTTTTACTGGGCGCAGGCACGGAATAGAAGTTATAGTCTGCGTCATTCTGAGGCTGGACATACTTTCGATACTCAGTTGTGAAAACTTCTTCCTGAACGACCGCAATATCAACATCGCTTTGCGTACGTACATTAGTGTTGTTTGCATAAGAACCCTGAATGAAAAGTTTGACCTTTCGATCAGCTGCCGATGTGCGCATTTCCAATGAATATGCGAGCGTGTCTTCGTAAAGAGGTTTGGCAGAATTGCCATAATCGTTAAATCCCAAGTCTTTCAGAGCATCTCTGACCATGTGGATTGCGTTTAGGCATTTTTGGTCTTCCGTTGGGCTAAGGGGCGCAGCGAACGCTCTAAGTGTTGATTCATTAAACTTCAAAACATACCTCCAGAAATAGAGTGAAAATGATTTGTTTGAGTTGCCGCAACACATATAATTTGTGTTGCGGCAACAGGATAATTTTATTCGAATACGATATCTTCTTCAGACCTCAGATAGATATCAATCTGATTCTGCACATCGAGCTTAGTGACAAGCCAACCTCTGGCCATGCAGAGCTTCTTGAAATCCTCAATACGGTTTACACCATTCATCTCTTTCAGTGTAACAACAACACCAAAGGGAAGTGATTTCTTGCCTCGGGGCTGCATTCGCTCCTTGGTTTTGATGCTCAATCCCCAAAGACCTGCATCATAGGCCTTTCTGGCCACTGCTCTGCTTTTGATCACATCACTGATATGCTTGACGTTGTCCCACTTCCGATACTGCTTGCGAGCATTTTCCTCATAAATGACACGCAGGCCCTCTTCAGCCTGGACATTATCATTGATCGACATGATCATCGGCTTGGCTCTTGAGGTGTTTAGCCGGCCGAAGTGAATATCCATTTCGGTGCTGGTGTAATCAACGCCTTGATTGCGGTCGCAGTGAGGAAAATACACCAGTGTAGCACGGGCATAAAAGGGATGCGCATTGTTGATGACAGGAACAGGGAGATTGTAGGTGTAGGTTTCATACTCATCGGCAGTGCCACTCAATATAAAACGGATCTCCTCATCTTCACTATGGATGATATCCGAGATGTGAATCGGAACCACACCATATCCAATAGAGTTGGAAGGATCGTCTTTTCTATTCCAGCCGGCAGCAGCATCAATAATGAGTGCCTTTGCAACTTCTCTGCTTAGTCCCATTACCTGGATGAGGTATGCCATTTTTCTGGTAATCCAAGGAGCTGCCAAGGATGTTCCGGAAGCATAAAAAGCACCATGGGTATCACGACATACTGCGATTCGGTCAAAGAACATAGGACCGTCTCCACCATAATAGCTGATATCGGGCTTGTGGAAGAAGGATAATACAGGGCCAACACGACCATAGGAGGCGGGCTTTTGATTGAAGGCAACGGAATTTACAACCAGAGAATTCAAAGAATCTGCCGGAGCTCCAATCTTCATGTTAGGCTTCGTTTCTCCCTTCGGACGATTTGTACCGGCAACGACAAACAAGACATCGTATTCACTCTGAATTCGGTCAAGTTCTGCTGCCTCGGGAGAAATGAAGCTGGGGCTGATTTCCTTCGTGGATCCGAGGGAAAGATTCCATACCTTGATGTCGCGGTTAGATGCCACAATGCTGCGAATAGACCGCAGGACTGCAAAGGAACTGAAAGAGCCACTTGTTGCCACACCAAAATGCCTCACGCGGAATCGACCGCACCCGTCATCAATCTCGGGATTGCCTTTAGGGCCATCTACGATAATGGATGTTACTTCAGTACCATGATGATAATCTTCATCACGCAACGGGATATTCGGGTCAAGCATATTATGGTATTCTACCCATTCTCTGAAGTAGACATCAGTGTTAAACTGAGTGTCAATAACACCAACAATCGGTTCATTCTGAGGGTGGGGAATGGGGAGTTCAGGGATATGATCGCCATCTCCTTTGATCTGGAGAATATCATCTTTTGTTAACTGGGCTAAATCAGTCACATTCATGGCAATCAGATAAGATGCCTTATTCAGCAGAATTTGAATCTCGTCGCGGTTTAAACGCAAAGTCGTCTCGTCAATGATTCGGTCATCATAGATGTTGATTCCAAACTTCCTCAACAGAGTCTTTGTCTCGATGTTGGTTCTGTAAATTGTTATGATTGATTCTTCTGTGATGCTTTCATCAACTCGATCAATGTTGAAGGACTCCACATAATGGCAATCAAGAACCACCTTTGTCAGAGTGGTTTTGGGGATGATCTCATGGAAGGGAAATACTTTAACGGCTGCGATATTCTCAGTATCCCTAGAGGTAATCTTGCCATCATAACCAGCATCGATGACATCAGCTGTGTTCCTAAGCAGAACAATTGCCTTTTCAAGAGCGTTCAAAGAAATATAGTGAGTAAAGACATGTTTTTGGGTTTCATGTCCGTCCTCGTCTGGTTCCCATATAAACTTTGCACCCCGGATAGAGTCAACAGGTGACTTGCCTCTTTCTGCCAGCAGGATCCTCAATCGGTTGCTTTTGGCAACGACATGTTTGTAGTGGACACTTACGAGTGCCCCCGCAATTTCCTTATGCTCAGACCAATGCTTAAAGATGTCCTCAAGCTGCTCTTGCAGGGCGCGGACATGACCAGAGGAAACAGACTTGCCCTTAGGAAGAACGGCAGGACCGGGCTTTGAAGTGTTAGGACGCTGCTCAAAACGACCTTTCAACTGCAGAATATTATTCACCCGATTCGCCTCCCTTTAGTTCGCGGGCTACGCTGCTTTTTGATTTTTTAGTTAGAATTTCGATCTCTCGAATGGTGAAACCCTGTAGTTGCAGTTTTTGTAAGTCTTCAGGTTTTTCCTCACACACTGCATAGTAGAGCCTCCGGAAATAATCGTGGCCGTCATTAGGATTGCTGAAAGCAATTGCAGACTTGATTAAGTTCTTTAACTCACCAGGATAGGGAATAGAATCCATGAGGCCCATGATCTTGCGGAACAATCTAACATCGCGGTTTGCAAGCCGAATCTTTACAAGATATCGATCCAGCATTTTTTCCGAAATTGTCATTAAATCTTGTTTGGAATATCTATTGAAATCGATAATGGAATCAAATCTACGAATTAATGCTTTGTCAAAATGCTTGTAAAGATTAGTGGTGGCAACCAGAATTATGTTTTCATTCATTCTGTCAAAACCTTTCAGCATTGCAGAGGTTGCTCGTCCCATCTCCCTCAACTCATTGGGATTTGTTCTGTCCAAAGCAATGGCATCGATTTCATCAAACAAGACGATGACACGATCAGGTTGAGGAAAACGGTTGATTTCTGCAAATAGAGCAGCAAGGTTCTTTTGCGTTTGTCCCAGTTTGCTATCAATAATTGAGGAAAAATCTACCATAAAGATTTCGCGAT
>CAJGCI010000095.1 GCA_904501855.1 Oscillospiraceae bacterium
AACATCATACGGATGCCCGTGGAGAAGGATGACACCGACACCCTGGCCGCCATCCGGCTGGGGCTGGAGAAGGGTTACCGGCAGTTTGAGCTCTACGGTGTTACCGGCGGGCGTGCCGATCACACCCTCGCCAACCTCCAGTGCCTGCTGTTCCTGCACCGTCACGGTGCCCGGGGCAGGATGTACGGCAAGGGCATCGTCTATCACGGGATCTGCAACGAGACCGTGTCCTTCCCGGCTTCCGCCCGGGGAGACTTTTCCCTGTTCTGCCTCGACGGCATCGCCCGGGGCGTTACCATCCGGGGAATGAAATATGAACTGACGGATGCTGCCGTCACCTCGGACTTTCCCGTAGGCTGCAGCAATTCCTTTCTGGGAGTCCCCTCCTTCGTAACGGTGAAGGACGGATCTCTCATCGCCATCTATTCCGAAGAAGTGGAGTTTGCCCATGCAGACATATGACGCTGGACAATGTGATATCGCCGTCATCGGCGCCGGACACGCCGGCATCGAGGCGGCTCTGGCCGCCGCCCGGATGGGTCTGGACACGGTATGCTTTACCGTGAATCTGGACAGCGTGGGCAACATGCCCTGCAATCCCGCCATCGGAGGCACCGGCAAGGGCCATCTGGTACGGGAGCTGGACGCCATGGGCGGAGAGATGGGCGTGGCCGCCGACAGGGCCTGCATCCAGTACCGGATGCTCAACCGCGGCAAGGGTCCTGCCGTCTACTCCCTGCGCGCCCAGGCGGACCGCCGGCATTATCAGGAAGTGATGAAACAGACCCTGGAACAGCAGGATCATCTCCGGGTGCGTCAGGCGGAAGTGGTGGACCTGGGCGTAGAGGACGGACATGTCACCTCCGTGACCACCGCCACCGGCGCGGTCTTTTCCTGCCGTGCCGTGATCCTGGCTACCGGCACCTATCTGAAGGGAATGACCTTCACCGGCGAGGCCGTTGCCCATTCCGGTCCCGACGGGCTGGCCGCCGCCAACGCACTGGGAGACCGTCTGAGGCAGCTGGGACTTTCCATGCGCCGATTCAAGACCGGTACCCCTCCCCGGGTCAACGCCCGCACCGTGGATTTCTCCAAAATGGAGATCCAGCTGGGAGACGAGGATGCCGAGCCCTTTTCCTTTACCACAAAAACAAAACCGGAGAACCGGGTCACCTGCTGGCTGACCTATACCAATGAGGAGACCCACGAGATCATCCGGAGCGATCTGGACCGCAGTCCCATCTACTCCGGCGTCATCGAGGGCGTGGGTCCCCGGTACTGCCCCAGCATCGAGACCAAGATCATGACTTTCCGGGACAAGAAACGCCACCAGCTCTTCGTGGAGCCCATGGGACTCAACACGGAGGAGCTGTATCTGCAGGGTCTGTCCTCCTCCATGCCGGAAGACACGCAGATCCGCTTCATCCGCACCATCCCCGGACTGGAACACGCGGAGATCACCCGTCCGGCCTATGCCATCGAGTATGACTGCATCGACCCCACGGAACTGACTCCCACCCTGGAAGTAAAAGCCATCCGCGGTCTTTACGGCGCCGGACAGTTCAACGGCTCCTCCGGCTACGAGGAGGCCGCCGCCCAGGGCTTCATCGCCGGCGTCAATGCGGCGCTGAAACTGAAGGGCGAGGACCCCCTCATCCTGAAGCGGTCCGACGGATACATCGGCACCCTCATCGATGACCTCGTCACCAAGGGGACCAACGAACCCTACCGGATGATGACCTCCCGTTCGGAGTACCGTCTCATCAACCGTCAGGATAACGCCGATCAGCGTCTGAGCGCCTACGGGCTGCGTATCGGACTGGTCTCTCCGGAGCGGCATCAGAGCGTGCTGGACAAGTATGCGGCCGTGGAAGAGGAACTGGATCGGCTGGAACACACCCACGTTTCCCCTTCGGAAGAGCTGAACCAGGTCCTCACCGGGAGGGATACCCATCCCATCACTACCGGATTCTCCCTGGCGGATCTCATGCGGCGGCCTCAGCTGGACTATGCCTGTCTGGCCCCCTTCGACCCTCTGCGGCCGGATCTGGACCCGGTGATCATCAACGAGGTGGAGATCCGCCTGAAATACGACGGATACATCCAGAGGCAGATGGCGCAGGTGGAGGAGTTTTCCCGTATGGAGAACCGTCCCCTTCCGGAGAACACGGATTACACGGCCATCCGCGGGCTTCGTCTGGAAGCGGCGGAAAAGCTGCAGAGGATCCAGCCCCGTTCCTTCGGACAGGCCAGCCGGATCTCCGGCGTCTCCCCGGCGGATATCAGCGTTCTCATGATATGGATGGAATCCCGTCACGAATGATCCTTCAAAAAAAAATATCGTGCGGTGCGTTTTTGCGCACCGCACTTTTAATGTTCTTTTATAGTTCGCCGTGTAGAATACTCCGCAGTGCCGGATCCGGCATCCGGCTCCCTGCGGAAAAAGATTAAATTCTTTGAAAAAGTTTGTTTAAGACTTGTTCATAAAAAAACCGTAAGATAGAGTCAAAGAAATATCAGGGATCCTGCGATCCCATGAACACACGGAGTAACAGCCATGACAGACAACAACGAATTCGATCCCATCCAGGAGGATCACGCAGCAGATGCTGCCGAAACTGTGAATGAAACCTCATCTGAAGCTACGGAACCGGTCTCCCCGGACACCGGTTCGGAGGAGAGCTCGGAGTATCATTACGTACGCCCGGAATCCCGCCTGTATTCCGATGCGGATTATACCCGGCAGGAGGACACCACGGCTCCTCCCCGGTACTATGTCCCTCCGGAAAAGAAGCCCAAAAAGACCTGGGACCGCGCCAAGGCGAAGGCCACGGCGCTGGGCCTCTGCATTGCCCTTCTCGGGGGCGTACTGGGCGGCTTTGTCACCGGTATGGTGATGAACCGTTCCGGCAGTGCCTCTCCCGTTGCTTCCGAAGCCTCCCAGGCATCCGGAAGCGGCACCACCACGGTAGCCAAGAAGCAGACCGGTTCCATGACCGCCGCACAGATCTACGACCAGGCCACCAAGCAGGTCGTGGGTATCCAGAGCAACATCACCTACCGGAACTTTTTTGGACAGACCACTCAGGCGGCCCTGTCCGGCACCGGATTCTTCATCAGCGATGACGGCTATATCCTGACCAACAACCATGTCATCAGCGATGCCGCCGCCAGTGGAAGCGAGATCAACGTCCTGACCCATGACGGAAACACCTATTCCGCCACGGTGGTGGGAACGGAGCAGTCCAACGACCTGGCCGTTCTGAAGATCGACGCCACGGACTGCACCCCCGTGACCTTCGGATCCAGCAGCGACATGAGCGTCGGCGATACCGTCTATGCGGTGGGCAACCCCATGGGCGAACTGCAGTTCACCATGACCTCCGGCATGGTCAGTGCACTGGACCGTGCCGTGACCACCGAGCAGTCCGGCGGAGCCATCAACATGTTCCAGATGGACGCCGCCATCAACAGCGGAAACTCCGGCGGCCCGGTGTATAACGCCAACGGCGAAGTCATCGGTGTGGCCACCGCCAAGTATTCTTCCTCCGGCAACGATGCCACCGTGGAAGGTCTGGGATTCGCCATCCCCGCCGATGATGCCAAGAAGATCTCCAACGATCTGATGACCAACGGATACGTCACCGGCAAGGCCAAGATGGGCGTTTCCATCGACCAGAACTACTCCTCCACAGTGGCACAGTATTACGACATGCCGGAAGGTGCCTACGTCAAATACGTGGAGACCGGCAGTGCGGCGGAAAAGGCCGGCATCCAGCCGGGAGATATCATCACCAAATGCGGCGACAAGGAGATCAAGGGCTATGAGGATCTCACCAGCGCCATCAAGAGCTACAGCGCCGGGGACACCGTGGAAATCACGGTCTACCGCTCCGGAGATGAGAGCACGCTCAGCATCACCTTCGATGAGTCCAACACTTCCAACGAATCCTATCAGCAGCAACAGCAGCAGAACAATTTCTTCGGATTCGGCGGTCTTCCCAACGCCCAGAGCGGAGCCTACGTCTCCCGCTGAGAAAACAAGATAACTTTGCGTAAAACGCGTTCACTTCTTAAGGAAGCGGTCGGGATCCATTCCCGGCCGCTTCTGTCATAAGGCATAAAAGCACCGCTCCCGGAACGGAAGCGGTGTTTTTCGGTTTTCTGAAGTTTTTCCTGCGGTCCCTTATGCCATGGCGGCGGTGATGATGGACATGGTGTAGACTTCCTCGGCGTTGCAGCCGCGGGACAGATCGTTGATGGGAGCGTTCAGACCCTGCAGGATGGGGCCGTATGCGGCAAAGCCGCCGAGACGCTGTGCGATCTTATAGCCGATGTTGCCGGACTGGATCTCCGGGAAGATGAAGGTGTTGGCGTAGCCGGCCACCGGGGACCCCGGGAACTTCAGCTGGCCCACTTCCGGAGAGACGGCAGCGTCGAACTGCATCTCGCCGTCCACGGGGATGTCGGGAAGCATCTCCTTGCATTTGGCACAGGCGTTGCGGGCCAGATCCGGTCCGGGGCCCTTGCCGGAGCCTTTGGTGGAGTAGCTGAGGAATGCCACTTTCGGGTCGATCCCGAATTTCTGTGCGGTCAGTGCGGTCTCACGGCCGACTTCCGCCAGCTTGTCGGCGGCAGTCTGCTTGACTTCGCCGGTGGCCTTATCCAGAGTGTCCTCATAGCTGATGTTGATGGCACAGTCGCCCATGGCGATCATCTCATCTCCGCGGGAGAGGATGAAGCAGGAGCTGACGAGGCTGGCGCCGGGTTTGGTCTTGATCAGCTGCAGTGCCGGACGAACGGTGTCGGCAGTGGAATAGGTGGCGCCGCCCAGCAGGGAGTCGGCTTTGCCCATCTTCACCAGCATGGTGCCGAAGTAGTTGCTCTTGGAAAGTGCGGCTCTGCACTCTTCCTCGGTCATCTTGCCCTTGCGAAGTTCCACCATCTTGGCGACCATCTCATCAAATCCCTCATAGGTTTCGGGATCAATGATCTCCAGGCCTTCGATATCGAATCCGCCGTCCGCGGCAGCCTTCTGTACTGCTTCCACGTTGCCCACCAGGATGGGCGTCAGGAAGCCGTCGGCCTTCAGCCGTGCAGCTGCTTCCAGGATACGGGGGTCGGTGCCCTCGGTGTACACGATCTTGCGTGGATTCTGTTTCAATACTTCTACCAGATTCTCGAACATGGAAATGCTCCTCCGATCTTAGATTCTTTTTCATGGGATCCCGGTGCCAATGTCGCGGATTCTGCCCGGCAGAGGGATCATTATTTCTGTCTATCACTTTAACACCCGGCTGTGATGATTTCAATGGCTTTTCCCAGTTTTCACCTCTTTGCCGTTATTTTTTCGCCGAATGAACGGCTCCATCGGGAGTGTAGAATTTTGCCCGTTTTTCGCTGTCTTTTTTTCGCAAATTCCCAACTTTACAAAGGAGCCGGGCAATCAGTATAATTACAGATAGTTATCACTGTGAGGTGACTATATGAAACGCACATTTGCTTCCACTCTGGCGGAGCTTCGCCGCAGCAGCGGCCTGAGCCAGAGACAAGTGGCAAATGATCTTAAGATCAGTCAGGCTCTTCTCAGCCATTATGAGAACGGCGCCCGGGAACCGGGGCTGAATTTCGTCTGCCGCGTCTGTGATTATTACAACGTCTCGGCAGACTATCTTCTCTGCCGCAGCAACAACACCCGTCTGGAGGGTGCTTCGGCAGATGCCGCCCGCTCTTTCCTCAAGCAGCTGAAACAGCTGGCGGATGAAGCAGAGGAAATGCTGGAGGAGATTGAATGAAAGATCAGAGCCATATCCGCAATTTTTCCATCATCGCACATATCGATCACGGCAAGTCCACCCTCTCCGACCGTCTCATTGAAAAATGCGGCGCCGTGGAGGAACGCATCATGGAAGACCAGATCCTGGACAACATGGATCTGGAAAAGGAACGGGGCATCACCATCAAGGCCCGTGCCGTGGGTCTGAGCTATACCGATCCCTCGGGCGAGGTATACGAGCTCAACCTCATCGACACCCCGGGCCACGTGGACTTCAACTATGAAGTCTCCCGCTCCCTTACCGCCTGTGAGGGCGCACTGCTCATCGTGGATGCCTCCCAGGGCGTGGAGGCCCAGACCCTGTCCAACACCTATCTGGCACTGGATGCGGATCTGGAGATCGTCCCCGTCATCAACAAGATCGACCTTCCTGCCGCTGATCCGCAGCGGGCCAAGCAGGAGATTGAGGACATCATCGGCATCCCCGCCATGGAGTCCCCGGAGATCTCCGCGAAGGTGGGTCTGAACATCGACGACGTGCTGGATGCCATCGTCACGCAGGTCCCTCCCCCTTCGGGAGATCCCGCCGCGCCGTTGAAAGCACTGATCTTCGACAGCCAGTATGACAACTACCGGGGCGTCATCGTCTTCATGCGGATCTTTGACGGATCCGTCCGAAAGGGATCCCGTGTCCGGATGATGCAGACCGGGGCGGAATACGAAGTGCTGGAAGTGGGACATCTGCGTCCCATCGGTCTGGAACCGGCAGACGAGCTGTGTGCCGGCGAGGTGGGATACTTCACCGCCAGCATCAAAAACGTGGCTGACACCAGTGTCGGCGACACGGTGACGGACGCCGCCAATCCCACGAAGGAAGCCCTGCCCGGCTACCGCCCGGCGCGCAGCATGGTCTACTGCGGCATCTATACCGTGGACGGATCCAAGTATCCGGATCTGCGGGATGCGCTGGACAAGCTGAAGCTCAATGATGCCTCCCTGTCATACGAACCGGAGAGCTCCGCGGCCCTGGGCTTCGGCTTCCGCTGCGGTTTCCTGGGGATGCTCCACATGGAGGTCATCCAGGAGCGTCTGGAACGTGAATTCGATCTGGACCTCATCACCACCCTGCCCTCCGTCATCTATCAGGTCTACCTGTCGGACGGGACCATGGTCTCGGTGGACAACCCCCACAACTATCCGGATCCCGGCACCATCGAGGAGGCCCACGAACCTTACGTGAAGGTCTCCATCATCACGCCGCAGGACTATGTGGGCAACATCATGCCCCTGTGTCAGGACCGCCGCGGCGAGTACCGGGA
>CAJGCI010000096.1 GCA_904501855.1 Oscillospiraceae bacterium
TAACGAATAAAGGAAACAGACAGCCACAGATCCGATTCGGATCCGTGGCTGTTGCAGTAATGAGGAAAAAACAGATAGAATGGATTATGATGAGATCGAGGTGAGACGCAGCCGGAGAAAGACGCTGTCTGTGGAGATCCGACCCGACGGCGGAGTGCTGGTGCGCGCTCCCGTGTACGTGCCGCAGTACGAGATCCGGAAATTCGTTCAGCAGCACGAATCATGGATCGAGAAGCACCGGGAAAAGGTGCTGCGCCGCCAGCAGGAGGAGGCTCCGGAGGAGATCCTGACCCTGGAGGAGATCCGGGAGCTGGCGGACAAGGCCCTGCAGGAGATTCCGGATCGGGTGGCCTACTGGGCACCCAAGGTGGGAGTCCGCTACGGAAGGATCACCATCCGCAACCAGAAGACCAAGTGGGGAAGCTGCAGCGTGAAAGGCAATCTGAATTTCAACTGCCTGCTGATGCTGACGCCTCCCGAAGTGATCGACAGCGTGGTGGTGCATGAGCTGTGCCACCGAAAATACATGAATCATTCCGCCGCGTTCTATGAGGAGGTCCGCCGGGTCTATCCGGAGTACGACCGCTGGAACCGGTGGCTGAAGAAAAACGGAAATGCGATCATGCGGCGAATGACAGGATGAGGGGATTGGCATGAGACGACTGACAGCGAAAGAGATCTTGGCGGGATCTTTCCGTGAGCTTGCCAGGGAAAAGTCCGTGGGTAAGATCACGGTGAAGGATATTACCGACCGAAGCGGGTATTCTTCCGCGACTTTTTACCGTCAGTTTCAGGACAAATATGATCTCATCGCCTGGGACTATTCCCGGCAGCTGGAGGAGATTATGTCCAAAGTCGGACAGGAAGAGTATCGATGGAAAAACACCTTGCTAGAGGGTGCCGCTTTTTACGCCCGGGAAAAACAGTATCTGGCCAATCTGCTCCGCCACACCAGCGGAATGGATGCTTTCATCGGATATATGAGGGATCTTCATCATGAGAGTCTGAAAGAAGCGGTGTTGAGGATCACCGGATGGGATGAACTGGATGAGAAGACAGAGATGTACATCCGAATCTATGTCCTGGGTACGGTCCAGCTGACCTGTGAATGGATCTTGGGAGAATTCGATGTTCCGCCGGAGACTTTGGCAGAGGTCTATGAGCACTCTCTGCCGGGACCTCTTCGGGAGTATTTGGACAGATGAGAAAAATAAGGATGAATCTCTCATTATGAGAAAGAAGAACGGGATTCTGAGTTGAAAAGAGATAAGAACTCGGGCATATTATGGTTGTGCACAATAAGAAAGTGCGCAACCATAAATTATTTATAATGGAGGTGCCCGAGATGGCAAACGCGAAAGTATTAGAAGGACTTCAGATCATTGTTACCGATCTTGCCCAGCAGGCAGACGGACATGCCATTCAGTCCCGGATCTTTGCAAGTGAAGGTTTTTCCAAGCTGGCAGATAAATATGCCGAGCACGCGAAAGAAGAGCGGGGATATGTGGATCAGTGCATCGACCGCATTCTGGATCTCGGCGGCGAAGTGAAGCTGGAAGCCAAAAAGGAAGGTCCGGTATATAAAGATCCCGTGGAATGGGTGAAGTACGATCTTCAGGTCTCCAAAGACGGTCTGGCATGGCTGGCCGATCTCGTGGAGGAAGCGAGAACGGACTACACCACCTTCGATATCCTCAAAAAGTATTACCAGGATGAGGAAGAGGATATGTACTGGGGCGAGGCTCAAGTGGAACTTATCGAGTGCATCGGCAAGCAGAACTGGTTGCTGCAGCAGCTGTAAGTTTCGGACAGTGAAAGGAACGATCTTTATGACTGGAATCGAAAAAGTAATCGAGTTTCTGGATCAGGTGCATACCTACTATCTGGCAACCGTAGAAGGAGATCGGCCACGGGTGCGTCCCTTCGGTACAGCTCTTCTGATGGACGGCAAACTCTATATCCAGACCGGAAAGGTAAAGGATGTTTCCAAACAGATCGCCGCAAACCCCAAAGTGGAGATCTGTGCCTTTGGCGGAGGAAAATGGCTCCGCATCGCCGGAGAACTGGTGGAGGATGACTCATATGACGTGAAAGTCGCCATGCTGGAGAAGCTCCCCAGCCTGAAGTCTGCCTACAGTCCGGACGACGGCAACATGCAGATGCTGTACTTTAAAAATGCCACCGCTACATTCAGTTCCTTCACCGAGGAACCGGAGGTCATTCAGTTCTGAACAGCGTGAAGATGCTGTGAAGATAAACCCATAGATCAAACCAAAAAGGCCGTCTTGCGTGAATAAGGCGGCTTTTTTGGCAGATCCCGGGAGGAAGGAGGGACAGCAGTACATGGAAGCAGCAAAGACCGAAATCAATGACAATCTGCGGCTGTCCGAGCAGCTTTGTTTTCCTCTATATGCCTGCGCTAAAGAAGTGGTGCGGCAGTATCGGAAGCCACTGGAAAAACTCAATTTGACCTATACCCAATACCTCGTGATGATGGTATTATGGGAGCAGGGCAGTATGACGGAGGGACAGCTGGGACGCATCGTCCATCTGGACTCCGGAACGCTGGCTCCTCTTCTGAAACGGCTGGAGCGGAACGGATTGATCCGAAGGATCCGGCCGGAAAACAATGAACGCAGACTGCTTCTTTCCCTGACGGAACAGGGGGACGCACTCCGTACGGAAGCGCAGTCGGTCCCCAATGTCATGGAAGGATGTATCAACCTTCCGAAGGAGGAACTGCTGCAGCTACGTACACTGTTAATGAAAGCTATGAATGCAATGGAGGAATAAGCATGGAGATCAAAGCAGTAAAATTCAGAAAAGACGGTTTTTATTCACAGCCTTTCGCCTTTGGTGGGGAAGAGGGTCCGGCCGCGTTCGACCCGTCAGTACGCTACCGCGGAAGTCTGCAGAACTATCTTATCGATACGGGAGATGAAGTGATCCTGGTGGATACCGGCCTTCCAGCCGGCACCCCGGAAGAAGTGCCCGATGAGACGAGTGCAGCTTTTACCGGAAAGGATATCTGCAGTTACATGGAGGCATTCGAGGCACTGGGATACAAACCGGAACAGGTTACGAAGATCCTTCTCACTCACAGGCATTCCGACCACTCCGGGGAGATTCGGTCTTTCCCCAATGCCCAGATTTTCGTCAACGAAGAGGAACTGTCCGCTGACGAGCTGCAGGGAGTCGATAATATCGTGCCGGTGAGATTCACCGACGGTGCCTATCACAATTTTCCGGAATGTCAGAAGATCCGGGACGGCATTTATTTCATCAAGGCCAAGGGTCACACCAACGGAAACAGCATCATTGTAGTGGAAAAGGACGGCCTGTTCTATATGATCCACGGAGATATCACCTATGTGGACGAGGCGCTGTATGAAAACAAGCTGTCCGTCGTCTATGACGATAAGGACGCTGCCCGGGAGACCATGGACCGGGTGCGTCAGTTCATTCGTGAAAACCCCACCGTTTATCTATCCACCCACTCTCCGCAGGGCTATGAGAACCTGGAGAGCAACCGGGTGATGGATCTGGATCATCCCGTTCCTACGGTCCTGGCGGAGGTGGATTTCAGCCAGCAGGAAGCCTCGGGCAAGTATGTCTGCTCCATCTGCGGCTATGTGTATGACCCCGCTGAGCATGACGGCGTTGCCTTTGAGGATCTTCCGGACGACTGGAAGTGCCCACGCTGCAAACAGGGGAAGGAAAAATTCAACAAAGCATGATACCAAAGGCCGGATGATCCGGCCTTTTTTGGAGGAAGAAATGAGCAAAAAGATCGTAATTGTCAACGCCGGCCCCCGGAAGGGCTGGAATACGGATACGCTGCTTGCCGAAGCGGCAAAAGGCGCCGAATCCGCCGGCGCGGAAGTGGTATGGTTCGATCTGTTCCGATTGGAAAAGTACACCGGATGCATCTCCTGTTTCGGATGCAAGAAGGAAAAGTTCAAGGGGCACTGCATCTGCCGGGATGGACTGACACCGGTGCTGGATGCTATCCGCGAGTCCGACGGACTGATCATCGGAACCCCCAACTATCTGGGAGACGTGACAGCGTCGTTCCGCGCACTGTATGAGCGTCTGATCTTTCAGAATCTCACTTACAATGCGGAACACTACTGCTGCAACGAGCATCCCGTTCCGGTACTGTTCATTATGACCAGCAACGGACACGCAGATTATTACAAGGATCTGATGCAGCAGTATCAGCAGACCTTCCAGCGGTTCATCGGTCCTACCGAGACCTATGCCTGCGGCGACACGCTGCAGCTGAAGGACTACAGCAAGACCGACTGGGAATGGTCCATTTTTGATCCGGAGGCAAAACAGAAACGCCACGATACCGTGTTCCCGGAGGAATGCCGGATGATGTTCGAAAAAGGCGCAGCCATGGGAAAATGACGGAAAAAGAATTTGAGTTTTAAGTTGTTTTAAACTTGGCAGGATACGATCAGACCGTGATCAGAAATCACGATACTCTTTTTCATTTTTCTCATTTTTCTCGTAGCAGAAAGGCGATCTCCTCTTATGGCGGAGACCGTCTTTTCTGTTTTTCGGGATTGTATGGTATACTGCAGAAAAAACAAAGGAGGTCCGGTGAAATGACGGAACGGACGCACGCGTTTCTGGCAGCGCGGTATTACGAATATCTGATAAGTCAGTTCGGTGATCGGGGAAAGGCGGCGTTTGTCCACGCCACCCGGCATTACGCCGAGCAACGGGGGCGGCGCATGGCCCGGCGTGCCCTTCGGAACGGAGAGGAACTGAACTGGACCAGCTACTACCGGTACGGCGAGTGGGTCAGTTCCCCGGAATGCATCGCCGAGGGGAGCAGTAATCAGTTTTCCTTCACACAGTATCAGCCGGAGGGAGTGCTGCAGATCACCCGCTGTCCCTGGAAGGCGCAGTTTGCGGAGATGGGCGTGGACGGTACCGCCGGAGCGCTCTACTGCAGTGTGTTGGACGACTCCATTGCACGGGGCTTTAATCCCGAACTGCAGTACGATATCGATCAGACTATGGAGACGGAAGAGTATTGCATCCACCGTCTGCAGAACCTGGACTTCACGCCGGAGACGGACCTGTCCAAGAGACCGGGCGTGACGAAGGATTTCGACTATCACTGCGGACATCTGTACTGGTCCTTCCGCACCGTGGCGGAAGCGGTGTTCGGAGCCGATGGGACGGCCCTGGCCCAGCAGGTGCTGAGGGATGTCCGTGAACAGTACGGTGAGGATACGGAAGCGAAACTGAAGGAATATGAGGATATGGATTTTGAGATGATCTGAAGAGGGAGCGGAGAAAAACCGCTCCCTTTTGTTTCCGCAAAACACGGTCCGCTTGTCAATTGAATGGAAATCCGCTAAAATAATTATGTTAACCTCATTTCAAGGAAAGGAGCATGGCGATGATCATAGCGAGAATCATATTCTTCAGTCTCATGGCGCTGATCGGGCTGATCTTGCTGGGCTCTTTCATACTCTTCTGTTATTTTGCGGGACGAAATGGCCGGGCACTGAAATATACTTCCGAAACGGCTCCGCGGTCCATGCGGGACTATATCCGCCAGACTGAGGAGGCAGAGGAGGAGATCCGGTCCATGAACCGGCAGCCGGTGGAGATCGTCTCGGCGGAGGGATTTCGCCTGAGAGGAAATCTCTATACCATGAATCCCGGCACCAAGACGGTGGTGCTGGCACTGCACGGATATCACAGCGGCGACCTTCGGGATATGGGACGTTTCCTTCCCATGTATAGGCGGATGGGTTATGACTGTCTGATCCCGCAGATGCGCTGTCACGGAGAGTCGGAGGGCCATTTCATCACCTTTGGATTCTATGAGCAGGTGGACGGTATCGCCTGGTGCCGGAAACTGGAAGACATCTACGGCAGTGATGTTCGCATCCTGCTTCACGGCATGTCCATGGGCGGTACCACCGCACTGATGATGTGCCGCAACCGCATGCTGCCGGATACGGTGAGAGCCGTGATCGCCGACAGCGCAAATGATACGCTGAAGAACCTGGTAGACTACCGTTACCGTCGGATCCCCGCGGGACTGCGGCATGTGGGAATGGAACTTATCAACATGTGGTTCATGCTGCTGGCCGGTGTGGACTATAAGGACATCACCGCGCTGAAGGGAACTTCGGATCGGAAGATCCCGGCACTGTTCGTCCACAGCATGGATGACCGTGTGGTGCCGGTCTCCATGTATCAGTCCAACCGGGAAGCCTGGGAGGGACTTGCCGCGGGATTCACTGTCTCCGGCGTGCCCCACGCCAATGCCTATGTGAAAGATCCCGAAGCCTACGAGGCCAGGATCCGGGATCTGACACAGTATATCGAAGAATAAGAAAAAAGGTCCGGTCGACTGACCGGACCTTTTTATTCCTCGGTATCTCAGAGCAGGGAATCCTTATCCGCCAAGATGGAAGCGCCCGCCTGACATGCGGGGCACAGGCAGTATTTGCCGCCGTCGGCTTTTGCCTGTTTTGCCGCATCGGCCTTTGCTTTCGCACCTTCCTCACCGAAGAACCGGACACCGGCCTCGGACTCAAAGAAGGGGATGACGTCATCCAGGGTGCACACGTCTTCTTCCAGCTCCGCGATGAGCTTGGCGGAGGCTTCCTTTTCTCCCTCCGTTCCCACTGCCTGGAGCCATTCCTCTGCCACGGCGCGCAGTTCTGCGCAGCAGCTGGGAGCGGCGATGAGAGCATGGACCTTTTCAATCATGGAGTTTGACATTTCCATTCCTCCTCGTTTTCAGTTATTGTGATTCCATTATATCGAATTTTCACGATTCGTCCACTATTCCGGAAGGTAACGTTAAAGAGAAAAAACGTGCGTAATCCGGTGAAAAAATGAAGGATATGACCGTGCCTTTCCTCTTCGGGGGCTTCACAGCGGGGAAAATATTCGCTATAATAGGCAAAAAGTAACTTATCCGGTGAAAGGAGAAAATGATCTGATGAAAATCAAAATCAAAATGGATAAGAAAGTTCTGGCTGAAGTTCCTGCCGCATACGCACTGGCTGGCGGTGTTGCCGGTCTGATCTTCGCA
>CAJGCI010000097.1 GCA_904501855.1 Oscillospiraceae bacterium
CCCGCAAGACCGGCGGAAGCGGCATCGGGCTTTCCGTTGTTCAGGCGATCGTGGAACGACACAACGGCACGGTGACCGCATCCAGCAATGACGGAAACTCCATACAGTTTACTGCAGTTTTCTGATGAAACTGCTGTTATGACAGTTGAAATGCCGTGGATTTTTCATTATAATGTGATTCAACAAAACAGTATTATGTAAATCTATTTGGAATAGAAGGGAAAAAGCTATGTGCGGAATAGTAGGATTTACAGGAACGAAAGAGGCTGCCCCCATTCTTCTTAGCGGCTTAACCAAGCTGGAGTATCGCGGATATGACTCCGCCGGCATCGCCGTAATTGACTCCGGCGCTATCAACATGGTGAAATCACCCGGCAAAATCGTTAACCTTTACAACAAGACGCATAACGGCTCCGATCTTCACGGTTTCACCGGAATCGGACACACCCGCTGGGCCACCCACGGTGTTCCCAACGAGATCAACGCGCATCCCCATATGAGCGAACACGGCAACATCGCTATTGTTCACAACGGTATCATTGAAAACTACATGGAACTGAAAGAGTTCCTGATCTCTCAGGGCGTAACTTTCGTCTCTGAAACGGATACGGAAGTCGTCGTTCAGCTGCTTGAGTATTACTACATTCAGCTTAAAGATCTCCGTGATGCGATCTTCAAAGTGCTTCAGGTCATCGAAGGCGCTTATGCACTGGTGATCCTCTGCAAGGATTATCCCGACAGTTTCGTCGTGGCAAGAAAAGACGCTCCCCTTCTTCTGGGATTTGGTGACGGATGCAATTTCGTCGCATCGGACGCCACCGCCATCATCGAGCACACCCGCGAAGTCGCCTATATGGAAGACGGCGAAGTCGCCTTTATTACCAAGGACAACATTGATGTTTACGACTCCTTTGGCCAGCCCATCGAGAAGGAGCATCATATCATCGACTGGGACATCTCCGCCGCGGAAAAAGGCGGTTATGCCCACTTCATGTTCAAGGAGATCATGGAGCAGCCGGAAGCCATCCGCAAGACGATGTCTCCCAGAATCCGTGATAACCGAATCGTATTTGACGATCTGAAGATCGATAAGGCTTTTATGGAAAAGGTCGACCGCATCTATATCGTTGCCTGCGGCTCCTCCTATCATGTGGGCATGGTCGGAAAATACAACATGGAGCGTCTGCTTCGGGTCCCGGTAGATCCGGTGCTGGCTTCAGAATTCCGTTATTCCGATCCGCTGGTCACGGAGAATACGCTGATCATCGTCATCAGCCAGTCCGGTGAGACTCTGGATACCATGGCGGCTCTTCGTGAAGCCAAAAAGCGCGGAGCACACATCACATCCATCGTCAACGTGGTGGGAAGCTCCATCGCCAGAGAATCCGACGATGTGCTGTACACATGGGCCGGTCCCGAGATCGCCGTCGCGACCACAAAGGCTTACTCCACTCAGCTGACTCTGCTGAATATGCTGGGGCTGTACTTTGCCGACATGCTTCATACTGTTGAAGAATCGGAATACAACAAGATTGTTGAGGAGATGCAGTGGCTGCCTGAGAAGATCGAATCCATCCTTCAGAACACCGACCAGATCAAGTATCTGGCAAGCCGGTATTTCAATCATAATTCCATCTTCTTCATCGGAAGAAATCTGGACTACGCTCTGGGTATGGAAGGATCTCTTAAACTCAAGGAAATCTCTTACATCCATTCCGAAGCCTATGCCTCCGGCGAACTGAAACACGGGACTATCTCCCTGATCGAAAAAGGAACTCTGGTCGTAGCTCTCGGAACCTATGGCCCCCTGTTCGACAAGGCTATGAGCAACGTCGTGGAGGTTCGCGCCCGCGGAGCAGATGTCATGGCTATCACCACCGTCAGCCATGCGGATGAGATGCAGAAGAACGTGGACTTTGCCGTGTCCGTACCGGATACCCACCTGATCCTGCAGCCGTCCCTTGGCATTGTGCCGCTGCAGCTGTTTGCTTACTATGTGGCACTGCAGAGAGGCTGTGATATTGACAAACCGAGAAACCTGGCAAAATCCGTTACAGTTGAATAATCAAATGTACCGGCAGCGCTGTGACCGCACTGCCGGTTTTTTAAGCTATGATCGATATTGCAAAATTTGAAATAGATGACCAGCTCTGCATCGGATGCAGCCGTTGCATCAAGGTCTGTCCCGGGCAGCTGCTGTATCTCAATGAAGAGTATCATTGCCGTCGGGCTGCACCGGATGAGAATCATCCCTGCTGGAGGTGTCAGCACTGTCTGGCCGTCTGCCCGCGCGGGGCAATACAAATCTTCGGCCGTGACCCCGAAGACAGCCGCGACCCGGTATCCCGCGAAGATGCTTCGTATGTGCTGGATACGCTTATACTGAACCGACGCTCCCATCGAAGATTCCTCAACCGGGAGGTAGACTCTGCTATGATCCGGTTTCTCATCGACCTGCTTTCCAATGCACCAAACTACAGGAACCGGCAGTCTGTAGAGTTTACACTCGTCGACCGCGCTGATCAGATGATCCGCATCCGGGAGGATCTTTCCTCGGAAATTGCCTCTCTTTTCGGCAATGCACCCTGTCTTCTGGTGCCTCATTCTCCCGCCGGGGAACTTTATGCCGAATTTGATCAGATGACTGCTGCTACATATTTTGAGCTGCTCTGTGCGTCCCGCGGACTTGGTGCGGTTTTGGTTCCATTTCCGAAAAACTCCGCTGTCCGGACGGTCCTGGGAATCCCGCCGGATCACATCACCTCCATGATGATCGGCTTCGGCTGGCCGGAGATCCCTTATGCGCGCAGCGTACAGCGCCGCGTAGGCGATACCAGAATCCATCGACCGAAAACAGAATCCTGAAAAAGAGTAGGAAGCACAACGTGCTTCCTGCTTTTCTTTTCTTACTGATACAGCGCCACAAACTCCTCCAGGCAGAGATTGTGCTCCGCCATGTATGTCGCCGCCTCAACTCCAACATACCGGAAATGCCACGGCTCATAGATGATTCCGGTGATTTTCTCCTTGTCCTTGGGATAGCGGACGATAAAACCATATTCATGGCAGTGTCTGCTCATCCACTGATACAGCGCGGTGTTTTCAAGGCTCTCATTTTTCAGTTCATAGTATTCATCGGTAATGTCACAGGCCAGACCGGTCTGATGTTCACTGGTTCCGGGGCGACTGACAATAGTTGCTGCCTGCTCTTCTCCGTACTGTTCCACTTTGCGGTTAAAAAGATACTGTTGTTCCTCATACCCCCGATATCCGGAAGAGAGAAGAACGCTGAGACCTTCTGCTCTCGCACCGGCAACAAAATTCTGCATAGGTTCCAGGATCCTCTGATCCAGCTTCTGTCCCTCTAATTCTCCAAGTTCCGGAGCGTATTCTCCGATGGAATGTTCTGCATTCACAAGCACATATTCCCAGCTGTTTATGTCGATATCCGGAAGATCCGTTTCCTTCTTCTGCTGTTCGGATATTTCCACCTCGGCTGTTTCCTCCACAGCGGTCTCTGCGGGTTGCTGCATCTGTTCCTGTTCGTCCCTTGCGTTCTGTGGCATCAGGAGCACAAGATAAAGTGCTCCTGCCAGCAGCATCAGGAGTCCTGCCGCGATGCAAATCTTCCTTTTGATACCCATGGCTCCACCTCATTTGAAGTTTCTGAAAAAATAATAGCATCCATCCGGTTTCTGTCAATCGAAAATATAGCAGAAAGGTTCTTCTTTCTGCTATACTGAACACATATCGATGAAGGGAGATGCTTGATTTGAATATTATCTGGCACGGACATTCCTGTTTTGAGATCCGGGGCAGCGTCTCGGTCGTATTTGATCCTTTTGAGCCAGGATACGTTCCCGGCTTCCAGTTACCGCAGCTCTCTGCGGATTACTGTTTTTGCAGCCATGGTCACGGGGACCACAGTTACAGCAAAGGAGTGACCGTTCCTTCGGCGCCTCCCGCACTGACTTCCCATTTTGTGGACACTTTTCACGATACGCAGCAGGGAGCGCAGAGGGGACCGAACCGCATTACTATAGTGGAGATTGACGGAAAAACGATCGCTCATATGGGAGATATCGGTCATATTCTGTCCGCAGAACAGATAGCGGCGGTGGGTCCGGTGGACGTTCTTCTTCTGCCCGTCGGCGGTTTCTTTACGGTGGATGCTCCCACGGCAAAGACAATTGCAGAGTCTCTGAAACCGGGCATCGTCATTCCCATGCACTACCGCGGGAAGGGATTCGGTTTTGATGTCATCTCTCCGCTGGAGGACTACACATCTCTCTGTGATGATGTGATAAAAATCGACAGCAACCAGTTCGATCCGGATACCGTGAAGACGCCCTGCACCGTTGTGCTGGAGCCTCCGGTGTGCTGACCGAATATAAACTAGAAAAAGCAGCAGGACTTGTTCCTGCTGCTTTTTAGTCGATTGTTGCTGCCAGTCTCTCCAAAAACTGAGATAGCAGTTTCTGTTCTTCCTCCGTAAAAGTCTTCTCAACCTGCTGGCACATCTTATCCACGTATTCCCGGACCGTATTGGTATACCCGTAATACTTGTCCGTCAGCACCAGATGGTACTCACGCCGGTCCGTGATGGAGTTCTGTTTTTCTATATAGCCCTTTTTTATCAGACTGTTGACCTTGTACGTTGCATTGGACTGTGAAATGTTCAGAAACGCAGCAAACTCTCGAATCGTCGGCTCATGAAGATCATGGATCACTTCCACGGAAAAGGCCTCCATCGCACTGAGGGAGCCTTCCCTTTCCCGCACCTGATCGAAGATCCGGCGGAGAAATGCCAGTTTCATTTTATCCGCAATGAGCATCATATTCTCTTCAATCATCTTTTCCGTTCCTCTCTACATGATTGTCAAAATTATACCGTAAACAGTTTTGAAATTCAAACTATCTGTTGATCTTTTCTTCATTTGCCATGGATTTCAGGGCATTCAGCACCTGTTGCTGCTGTTCTTCCCATGAAATCGCTGCCTTTCCGTCTCCATTCTGGGCCCCATAGTTTCCAAATTGTGCATGGTTTCCCCCGGCAATGATCACTTCTTCCGTATTCTCCGGAAGATTGTTCCGGTTCTTTTCATACTCTTTCCGATTGAGCACACCATCATGGTCTCCATAAATCGACACAGCCTGAAGTTCCTCGGTCAGCTGCCCGTTGGAATAGGCGGCCAGCAGGATCAGGCCGCAGAAGCTTTCCGGATGTTCCTGCAGATAGGTTGCTGCGGTTACTCCCCCGAGAGAATGCCCTGCCAGATACCACTGATCATATTGGTAATCCTGCTGGATGTCCTTTGCAGCATCGGCATCCAGCATGGCCATGTTAGCCGGCATTTTCACCAGAAAGCAGTCGCCCCACTCCTCGGCAATCTTATACATAAGAGGCGCGTATGCCTCTGCTTCAACTTTCGCTCCGGGATAAAAGATCATCGCCCGGGTATCCGAGGGTCCGTCAAACATCAATCCGCCGGAGATCGGTGTCACTGCCACGCTCTCTCCGCTGACAAGGTACGGCTCAGCCGACACATCGTGATGATAGTAGACCGACAGGTAAACAGCTCCGGTGGCCGCCATGAGCAGGATCGCCGTCAGTGTCGTCCACAGCACATGTGTCCACCGCCGCTTCGTTCCTTTCTTTTTTCGGATCACATATACCAGAAGCGCTGCCAGCAGTATGCACGCCAGCATCCAGCCCATGCTAAGTAGTATCCATTTCATAGTCTTCTCCAAAAAACAAGAGCAGCGATGGACGCTGCTCTTTCAATCATTCTGAGATTATCGTTTTTTCTTTCCGAAAATACTGGAGTGTCCATTCTCTTTTGCCGGAGTCTCTCCTACCGCCGCTGAGAACTTCCGCAGCAGCTCTTTCTGCTCGGAAGTAAGGTTCTTGGGCACAACGACCCGGACCGTTACGTACTGATCGCCGCGTCCGGATCCTCTCAGATACTGGATACCCTTTCCTTTCAGACGAAATACCGATCCGGTCTGAGTTCCCTCCGGAATGTTCAGCTTCACCTTACCGTCAATGGTGGGAACCTGAATCTCTCCGCCAAGCGCTGCCTGTGCGTAGCTGATCTCCTGTTCCAGCAGGACATCCGAACCCTCCCGTTCAAAACGGGCATCGGGACGGACGATAACGTAGACCAGCAGATCGCCGGCAGGTCCGCCATTGGAACCTGCATTACCCTGTCCGCGCAGAGAAACGGTCTGACCGTCATCAATGCCGGCAGGGATGGTCACATTGATCTTATGCTGTTTGCGGATCTTGCCCATACCATGACAGGTATTGCACGGATCCTTTACGATTTTACCGGTACCGTGGCACTGCTGACAGGGAGCAGAAGACTGCACCATACCCAGAGGAGTTCTCTGTGTCGTCCGGACAGCACCGGTTCCTTTACAGTTCGGACATGTCTCCGGCTGAGTGCCGGGTTTGGCACCGGAACCGCTGCAGTCGGCACAGGTTTCCACACGGGCTACAGATATATCCTTTTTACAGCCAAATGCGGCTTCTTCAAAGCTGATGGAGATGTTCGTGCGGATACTCTCTCCCTTGCGCGGTCCGTTGCTTCTGCGCGGACCGCCGCCTCCGAAGATATCACCAAATCCGAAGCCTCCAAAGATATCGCCGAAGATGTCGCCAAGATCGCCGAATCCGCCGGGACCATACGGGCCGGCATTGGGATCAAATGCTGCATGACCATACTGATCATACAACTGTTTCTTCTCGGGATCCGACAGGATCTCGTAGGCTTCATTGATCTCCTTAAAACGTTCTTCACAGGCTTTGTCACCCGGATGCAGGTCAGGATGGTTCTCTTTTGCCAGTTTTCGATATGCTTTTTTAAGTTCGTCCTCCGTTGCTTCTTTCGAAACTCCCAGGACTTCATAATAGTCTCTTTTATTCGTCGCCATTCACGTCACCCCACTTCGGGTTTTCTGCTGTCGAAAAACGGCAGTGCGTGTATTCTAACACTATCACTGTCGATTATCAACTTTATGCTCCTGTTCTGTCGGC
>CAJGCI010000098.1 GCA_904501855.1 Oscillospiraceae bacterium
GAAGAGATCACTGCCCCTGTCGCCGTCCTGATACCCGGCACAGGCTCGAACAACTCCGTGAACAACGCCAGGGTCTATGCCTGGAGATACCAGGACAGCAGCCGCGGCAAGACGGAGCAGATCGGCTTCGTGCTCAAGATCGACGACAAGGAGGAGCTGAAGGACATCCGGCTGGAGAGCGGCAGCAAAAACTTTGTCGCGCTTGAACGGGACGGCCGCACGTATTACGGCGCCTTCCCCGGGGATACCATCACGGTCAGGGGAGCACCCGATGAAGGTGAGATCTGGGTCCTGGACGCCGATAATGAAAGGGTCGAGATCACAGATGCGGGCGACGGCACTTATACCTTCAAAGTCCCGGACAAACTGGGAGCGCTCGTCACCTACCACAAACATACACCGGGAGACCCCGAAAAGGAAGCGTCCTGTGAGGAAGCTGGCAGCTACGAAGAAGCCGTCTACTGTACAGAGTGCGGTGAGGAACTGAGCCGCAGGATCGTCGCAGTCGATGCCGCAGGCCACAAATGACGAAGCCGGCGACAGAGCTGGAAGAGGGCGAGGAGACCCGCACCTGCAGAAAGGACAGCACCCACACCGAGACCCGGCCTGTCCCGGTCCTGACAGAGCATCAGTTCCCCCTGAAGAAAGCGGAGGCAAAGGAAGCCTCCTGTACAGAAGAAGGAAATAAGGAACACTGGATCTGCGAGGGCTGCGGAAAGCTCTTTGCCGATGAAAAGGCACAGAAGGAGCTCAGCCCGGAGGACGTCACCATCCCGCCCGACCGGCCATGACTGGGGCGACTGGGTGGTCACCAGAGAGCCCGCTGCCTCCGCGCCCGGTGAACGCACCCGCACATGCAGGAACGATGCCTCGCACGTTGAAAGAGAAAGGATCCCTGCGGGCGGAGAGGCCGGTACCGGGGACGAAGATGATAAAGATATCGTCTATACCTTTACCAAAGGGGACGGCAGCAAATGGACCAAGGGCTCCGAAAAGGACCTGCCCTTTACGGTCAGCCGGAATACGGCGGACAGCACTACCTTCAGCCGCTTCACCGGCATCCTGGTGGATGACAAGTCCGTGGATCCTTCCAGTTACGCAGCCGACCCCGGAAGTCTGAACGTCTCCCCCAGGCCGGACTTCCTGGAGACCCTCTCCGTCGGGGAACATACCATTACTGCTGTTTTCGATGACGGCAGGGCGGATGCCGGATTCACCATTGTAAAGAAAACCTCCGGCTCATCGTCTTCGACGAAGAAAAGATCTTCCGGCAGCAGTTCCGGGACAAGATCCTCTTCCGGAAATTCGGGTTCCGGCGGCAAGAAAGGCCCCATGACCGGTGACACGGCTCCCGTGGCCATGTGGGCGGCCATTGCAGCTGCCGCAGCTGCAGGGATCGGTATCCTGGTCTTCCTGCGCAGAAAGACAAAGCATGTTTAGACAGATATCGGTTATGCGATTAAATATGGTTTACATTCCGTTTCTATGATAGAATAAAGCGTAGAAGTTCTGCTTCAGCGGGCCCCGGGCAGGGCCCAAAGCCCTGCATTATTTGAGGCTTTCGGGAATCGCACAAGCAGTGTGTTCCTGCCCGGCCCTGACAGCGCACCGTCGTGTCCGGCCCCTTGCAGAAAACAGTATTATTATTTTTTCACAGGCGGGTGGAAATGTACTGTTCATTTGCCCTACCTGCCTGCGGCAGACAATCGAAGGAGTTATTTCATTTTGGTACCTATCACAGATCTACAATTTCTCATTAACGCTTCCGAAGACAGCCTGATCAAGTTTGATCCTGCTGTCAAAACATATCATGTAACCGTCCCCACGGACTGCTTCGGAGCACTTCTGAAGCTGCAGTTCGCACCGGAATTTTATATCAGTATCCGTTCCGACCGTGATGCCGGCCGTTTTGGATTTGAAACTCTTGAGCCGGAAATGGGCGACTATATAGCCGGAACGGAGATCCCCTATTATGACTATTACGGCGGCTACATCATCCGCCTTGACAAGCGGGAGTCCTGCTTTGCCAATGACCTCGATGCGGCTGTCACTATTGACGCGGGCAGTGCAGAGCACGGGACGGACCGCTATGAGATCCATATCCACAGAGATTCAGGGAAAAAACTCCGGGACCTTTTCAGGGAGGAATCCTTCTACGATGAGGAGTTCCAGATCACAATGCCCTACAAACTCTATGTTCCCGGAAAGTATGACCGCAGAAAGAAATATCCCATGGTCATATGCCTTCACGGAACCGGTGAAGTTCAGGAGCCTATTGACTCAGTGCTGATGAAAACACAGATGGCGACAGTCTTTGCAGAGGATTCGGAAGCCGGCCGCAACGAGTGCTTTGTCCTGGTTCCCAAATGCAACGTCCGCTATGACAAGGATGACAACTGGACGACCCTGAACCAGTTCATCAGTCAGAGAACGGATTCTCCTTTCTGGCCGATGCCCCACCTGACAGTGGCCTGGAGACTGATCGAGAAACTCAAAAAAGAATACAAGATTGATGACAGACGGCTTTATCTCACTGGTATTTCATCCGGTGCCTTCGGTGCCTATGTGCTCGCGATGGAGCATCCGGACGCTTTCGCAGCCATGGTCCCTGTCGCGGGAGCAGCCAACCCCGCGAGGATCGGGGCATTGAAACACATACCTATGTGGATCTTCCACTCTGCGGATGATCCGGTCATCGTCCCTTCATTTACACTGGATCCCACCCTGGCCGCGCTGGATGGAGCCGGCATCAGCTACCGCCTGACCCGTTATCCCGAGAAGCAGATTTTCTGGCAGTCCGCCCACTTCTGCTGGGAGAAGGTCTACAAAGAAGAGGAGATGCGGGACTGGCTGTTTTCACAGCGGATCGGCGGTATAAAACAGGTGAAGAAAAAGATAGGAATACCTGCAGGAGATAAGAAAAAAGGGCATGCCATCAACGAAGATGTGCGCAATATTGCCGCACGGGCAATTGATGCCGCTGAAATCGACGCCCTCTGATGCCCTCAGACATTCTATGAATGAAAGCCGGCCTTCTATGTTTGCTGTCCCTTCCGGGACGATTGATGTAGGGAAAGGAAGTAAGGAAAGGAAGTAACAGTCGGTCTGGAAATCCGGCAAGATAAACCAACAAGGAGGAAAACGATGGAGAAAAAACTTTATCCCCTGGATGTAGGTCAGATGCTGCAGTATCTGCCCATCCGGGAAACCGGCACTCAGCGCTGCTGCAATATCAGTGTTTTTTCCGGTCTGCAGACAGAGATTGATTTTAACCTTCTGAAGAGATGCATTCAGGACGAGTTTAGGCGTTACGAGTGCCTTCGTCTCCGGTTTACTGCCCCGGATGAAGACGGGAATGTAAAGCAGTACATTGCGGAAAGAGATGACCGCGATGTTCCCTTCCTGGATCTCTCCGACCTCACCATGAAGGAAGCCGACGCTTTTCTGCAGGAAAAGACCTATGAGGAGTTCAAAGAGCCGGAGATCCCCATGGTGGAGATCACCATGGTGAAGATGCCGGAAGGCTACAACGGAATGTATATCCATATTGACCACCGCCTCGTTGATTCCTCCGGCCTCATCGTGATGGTCAACGACATTATGGAGCTTTACTGCCATTATCGTTTCGGCTCTGAATATCCCAAGCCCCTCGCTTCCTTCGAAGAAGTCCTGATCGGCGATCTGAAAAAGGCAAAGAACGAAAAGCGCCGGGCCAAGGACGAGAAATTCTGGCGCGATTACCTGACGGAAAACGGCGAACCAATTTATTCCGACATCAAAGGCTCCCGAATTCTGCAGGAGAGCCGGAGAGCGCACGGGGACAAGTCCCTCCGCGCAGCGGATGTGGAGACAAAAGACCGCTCCGTTGGTGTTGCGGACTTCCATCTGGAGCCCGAAGCTACTCAGAAGCTGATGGATTTCTGCATGATGCACGGCGTTTCCATGACCAACCTGATCCTCCTCACTATGCGGACCTATCTTTCCAAGGCCATGGGCGGTCAGGATGACATCACGCTGAGGAATTTCGTATCCCGCCGCTCCACCCAGGCTGAATGGACCTGCGGAGGAAGCCGTGTGCTGTCCTTCCCGCTTCGTACTATCATCAGCCCGGATACAGAATTCCTGGATGCCCTATATGAACTCCAGAACGTTCAGAACAAGATCTATCTTCACTGCAACTACGATCCTGTGGCGGTAGACAAAATGCTGAAGGAGCTCTACGGCGCGCCGGATAACACGGAGTATATCTCCATGTCCCTGACCTATCAGCCCATGCCTGTCCGTATGCAGAATGAGCATCTGGCGGGGATCAAGACCCGTTCCGTCTGGTATCCAAACGGCGCCGCTACCAAGAGGATCTACCTGACTGTTACCCACAGCTCCAATGACGGCGGCCTCATCTTTGATTATCATTATCAGAGTGCCGTCCTGTCCTATGATGACATTCAGAGACTGTATTATTACATGATGAAGATGATGTTCCGCGGCGTGGATGAACCGGATGTCACGATTGGAGAACTGATCAGCACTGTGTAAAAGATTCCTGCCGTGCTGTGCCGCGCGCGAGGAAAGAAGATAATTGTGAGACACTGCGCCCTGTAATCGCAGAGCGTCAAAAAACATTCAATAAAAAATGGAGGTTTCAGCATGGATAAGAAGCAAGAATTTCTGGAGATTGTGGCAAAATACTGCGACAAGGATGCATCGGAGATTACTGAAGATATGCGTTTCCGCGAGGACCTCGGCTTTAATTCCCTGAGTTTCATGACCTTTCTGGGCGATCTGGAGGATACCTTTGACGTGGAGCTGGAAGAGGAGGAAGCCATCCGTATCACGACAGTCGGTGAGGCCCTGGAGTACATGAACACGCTTTTTGATGAATAAAGCAGATCAGGAGAAGAGGACGTATATTAACTCACAGACTGTATACAACTCACAGACTGTATACTTTTCATAGGAGAATTAAGTATGGACGATGGACACATCATTGCCAGGCTGCTGGAAGATACGGTCGCAAAATATCCCGATTATCCGGCAGTGCGCTGGATCGTAAAAAAACAGATTCCTGAGAAGCTGTATCGGGAACTCAACGAAGACAGGAACAAGGTTGCCGGATCCCTTCTGAAAAATGGTTTTGAAGGTAAACAGGTGGCCATGATCGGCACAAGCTCTTATGAGTGGATCGCTTCCTATCTGGGAATCGTCAGCACGAAGATTACGGCTGTCCCGCTCGATCCGATGCTGCCGCCGCTGGAACTCTGTGATCTGATCAACCGTTCGGATTCCGAGGCTCTCTTCATTGCTCCGAAACTGGCATCCATGATCGACACTGTAAAGGAAAACTGCCCTGCCGTGCGGCTCTATGTGGTTCTTGACGGGAATCCTTCACCGGAGGACCCCTCTATCGTCTCCTTTGCGGAATTCATTTCCGGAGAAGACGGGGCAGCGGTTGCTGAGGATAAACGCCCTCTGTCCGATGATGTCTGCACCATCATCTTTACCTCCGGTACGACCGGAAAGAGCAAGGGCGTCATGCTGACCCAGCGGAATCTCTATGACGACGTGACCAATGTGATCGTCACATTTGAACCGGGGACGACCATGCTCTCCGTGCTCCCTGTCCACCACGCCTACTGCCTGGTCATGGACTGGCTCAAAGGCTTCTCTCTCGGAGCGACTCTCTATATCAATGATTCTCTGCTCCACATGGTCAGGAACATTGGAAAAGTGAAACCCCAGGTCCTTCTGATGGTGCCGCTCATGATCGAGACCATCGGCAAGAGGCTTGCCGCCATTGAATCAGATCTGCCAAAACCCGAGATCGGGAAGCAGCTGATGGGAGAGAATCTGCAGTACATTTTCTCCGGCGGCGCACATCTGGATCCCGCTTATATCAGCCTGTTCGAGGAGTACGGGATCAAGGTATGTGAAGGATACGGCATGAGCGAATGCTCCCCTACGATCAGTTCCAACGGACAGACCGGCAACAGACCGGGCTCCGTCGGTAAAGTCCTCGCCAATATGCAGGTCCGCTTCGTGGACGGCGAGATCCAGGTCAAGGGCTCCAATGTCATGAAGGGCTATTATAAGATGCCCAAAGAGACTGAGGAAGCATTCTCCGACGGCTGGCTCCGCACCGGCGACCTGGGACGCATGGATGAAGACGGCTATCTTTACATCACCGGCCGCCTGAAGAATCTCATTATCCTCAGCAACGGTGAAAACGTCTCTCCCGAAGAAATCGAGAACGTTATGCTGACCCATGACCTGGTCGGTGAGGTTGTCATCAGCGGCGAGGAGAACGGACTTGCGGCACGGATCTACCCGGATCCCGATGTCGTGGAGGCTAAGGGACTTTCTCCCGAGGACGTTGCGGCACAGCTGCAGGGGATCCTGGACGACTACAACAAGACCCAGCCTCTTTACCGCGCCATCACCACCCTGAAAGTGCGTAAGTTCCCGTTTGTCAAAAACGCTACGAAAAAGATCGTCCGCGCAAAAATGGATGTGGACGAGGCTCCCGAAGAGGGATAATACTGTCTGATCAGATCAGATCAGACCCTCCCGTATTTTCTTAACCCAATTAAAAACAGCAGAGCCCTCACGCGGGTTCTGCTGTTTTTTAAGTAGGGCATGCTGAACGGTACCTATTCCGCATGCCCTAATTACGTTTTTGTTACTGGTGACTCCGGGTGACTCGGCCAAATCCCGAAAAGCCCCTAAAATAAAGGCTTTTTCTCGAGACCATTGGCTTCAAGTCCCACCGTCTCAAAGTTGGGTGACAAAGTGGGTGACAACGAAAATCGGGGCACGGAAACGCCCTCCTTTCCTTGCTTTTTTGGGTGACAAACCCGCTCCTAAGCGGTAGGTCGGGTGTTCGAGTCACCTCGCGGACGCTGAGAATCGGGGCTGAAAAGCCCCGATTTTGCTTTGTTTATGCTTGTTTTATAAAGTAAATTGATCATCGTACATTCC
>CAJGCI010000099.1 GCA_904501855.1 Oscillospiraceae bacterium
CAACAGATGGAGGTCGAACCATGTATACTTCCGACGGAATCTATATCGGTCTTGCCGATGGCGAACGCATCAACATGAGCCTGAATATCTGCAACCGCCACGGCCTCATCGCTGGTGCCAGCGGTACCGGAAAGACCATCACCATGAAGGTCCTCACGGAATCCTTCTCCGATGCCGGCGTTCCCGTATTCCTCTGCGATGTCAAGGGAGATGTTTCCGGTCTGGTCTGCCCCGGTGAGCAGAACGAGGGCATGGAAAAACGCATCGACAAGTTCGGGATCCGTGATGATTTTACCTATCGCTCCTACCCCGTCACTTTCTGGGATATCTACGGTGAGAAGGGTCATCCGATCCGCGCCACCGTTTCCGATATGGGACCGAGCCTTCTGGCCCGGATCCTGAATCTCACGCCCGCACAGGAAGGCGTCCTCAACATCGTGTTCCGCATCGCGGACGACCACGGACTGGAACTGATCGACCTGAAGGATCTGTATGCCATGCTGTCCTATGTGGGCGAGCACAAACAGGAGCTCATCCCCCAGTACGGCAACATCGCCCAGCAGTCCCTCGGCGGCATCCAGCGCGCCCTTCTCCCTCTGGAGACGGAAGGCGGCGACCTGTTCCTGGGAGAGCCGGCTCTGGACATCCGCGACTGGATCCGCACGGACCACGAAGGCCACGGCATGATCAATCTCCTGAGCTGTGAAAAACTGGTGCTGAAACCCACTCTGTATGCCACCTTCCTTCTGTGGCTCATGAGCACGCTCTATGAGACGCTGCCGGAAGTGGGCGATCTGGACAAACCGAAACTGGTCTTCTTCTTCGATGAGGCACACTTCCTCTTCGCCGATGCCCCCAAGGCACTGGTCCAGAAGATCGAGCAGGTGGTGAAACTCATCCGCTCCAAAGGTGTCGGCATCTATTTCTGCACCCAGAACCCGGCGGACATCCCCGATTCCGTTCTGGCACAGCTGTCCAACCGTTTCCAGCACGCCCTGCGTGCCTATACTCCCACCGAGATCAAGGCCGTGAAGGCCGCAGCCAACTCCCTGCGGGAAAACCCGAAGTTCAAGACGGAAGACGTCATCATGGAACTGGGTACCGGCGAAGCGCTGATCTCCGTTCTGGACGAGAAAGGCGTTCCCGGCATCGTTCAGAAAGCCTCCGTCCTGTGTCCTCAGAGTCTCATGGCTCAGGCGGACAGCGCCTCCATTCAGGCGGCCATCGCATCGGACAACATGACCAAATACGACCAGCCTGTGGACAACATCTCCGCCTATGAGACGCTCCAGGAGCGCAAGGAACGGGAGGAAGAGGAAAAACGGCTGGAAGAGGAACGGATCCGTCTGGAAAAGGAACGGGAAGCCTTCGAGGCGCAGAAAGCCAAGGAAGAAGCAGCTGCGGAAAAAGCCCGTCAGCGGCAGAGAGAAAAGGAAGAAGCGGCCCGTCAGCGGGCTGCCGAGCGCAGAAAGAATCAGATCGAGCGGCAGATCATCAATGCCGGCGCACAGATCCTGAAACGGGGTCTGCTGAACACCCTGAAGCGCTGATCCAATCGATTCGGATAAAGCAATACCCGAGTCAAACGGGAGTTTTGGAGAGGAAACCGTTTGACTCGGGTATCTTTATGAGAGGGCGTCCCTGAAAAACAGGGATGAGGAATAATCTAAATCAGATGGCGAAGCTTCCCTGCTCGTCATTGATGACGTAGTAGACCATGGACTCTTCCGGTTTGACGTAGAGGTTGACGGTCTTGATCTCGGAAGCCTTGTGTCCGGCGTTGACGAATGCAGCCTTGGCATTGTCCACAAGAGCATCATAGGAAACGCTCTTGCCGGCGAACTGCAGCTCGACGCTGGTCTTGGGAGCAGTTTTCTTGGCAACTGCCTTCTTGGCAGTAGTGGTGGTCTTCTTTGCAGCAGCCTTGGGTGCAGCAGCAGTCTTCTTTGCAGCAGCCTTGGGAGCAGCAGCGGTCTTCTTTGCAGCAGCCTTGGTCTCAGTTGCCTTGGTTGCAGCGGTATCTTTTACGGTCTTCACGACTTCTTTGGTAGTTTTCTTAGCAGTAGTCACAGTATCTTTCGTTCCTTCCATTACTTTTTTCGCAGCGGAATCGGCTTTCACTTTCGCGTCTTGTGTGCTGTTTAAGATATAGGCACGAAATGCGCTCATTTCGCTGGATCCTTTTTTTGCAGACATTAGCCGTCGCCCTTTCATATCTAGAGTATGGTTGCATTATACTCCCCTTCTTTTCTTTTGTCAAAATTCTACAACTTCATTTTTCATTTTTGTATAACTTACCCATCTCTTGCATCATTTAGTCGAAAGGGAAATTCTGTATTTGTGCAGTTTCCCAACATTTTTCATCCCAATTTTCCCATTTCCGTTATAAAAGCATCCTTTTTTGATCAAAAAAAGTTGACTTTTTCCCGTTGGGATTTGATATTGAATCTAATCTGAAGCCAAAGGACGTGTGACATATGCAGAAAGTACTCCTTATCAACGAAATGGATTATGAGATCCCGGATATTCAGGGCTATATGGCCGGTGACGAAGACTATCCCGTCACGGATCTCGGGATCCTGCGGGGCAAGATCACCAAGACGGGTCTGCCGGAGACAAAGGATCCCCGGATCCTCACCAGTCCCCTTCAGCGATGCCGGATCGCCGCCGAGGAGATGTTCGATTCTGCATGCACGGAAGAGGAGCTGCGGGACGCCCATCTGGGACTGTGGCAGGGCTGCGGGCTGGATGAGATCCAGGAGAAGTGGCCGAAGGAGTACAAGGAGTGGTTATACAACCCTGTGATGCTCCCTCCGGAAGCGGAGACCTTTGAACACCGTGCCCGGCGTCTGGAGGACGTACTGAAGCGGTCACTTGCAACGCACAGCGGGGACCTTGTGGTCTTCACTCACAGCGGCATCATCGTTCCCTTCCTGTCCCGCCTGCAGCAGATCCCGGAAGACAAGATGACCTCCGTGAAAATCCCCTACGGTGCCGTCAGCCAGCTGGAATGGGACGGCAGCGGATTTCACGTGACGGAGAACGGAGAGCAGGTCATTCCCCTCCTCTCGGATGAACTGGAACAGCTGATTCTGGATCACTATGAAGTGCCGGAACCGGAACGTCAGCGGTGCCGGACCATAGGAAAGGTCGCCTATGACCTGGCCGACCGTCTCTCCGAGACAGGTCTCCTTCTGGATGCGGATACCGTTTTCCGGGCCGCCCACTTGCAGAGCATTGGCGGTACCGACCAGCCCGGTGCCGAAACGGGAAGCCGGATCCTGGAGACCATGGGATATCCGGATGAGGCCTTTGCGGTACTGAACCATATCGATCTGTTCTTCCGCAGCATCATCAATGAAGCGGTGGTCCTCTATCTGGCAAACCGTCAGGTGCAGGGCCAGGACGTCCTGCCCTTCCCGGAAGTCTTTCGCCGGGACCGGGAAAACCCCGATGAGACGACAGAAGACCGCATCGCACAGGATACGGTCATCATCAATATGGTCAATACGCTATACGGAGAGGATCTCCTTCCTCTGTCCTGAATTCGGAAACAACAATCAACGGCGCCATGCATGGAGCATGGCGCCGTTTCTGTTATCAGCGGTAATGGATATTGCACACGATATAATTGCAGTCTTCCATGAATCCGTAGGAATAGGAGATGGAGGACACTCCGAAGGACCGGTAATTGAGAAGGATGGTCTCGATGTACCGGTTTCCGGTAAACAGATCCCACATGGCACTCTGATACGCTTCCGCCGATCCGAATTTCAGTTCCAGCCCGATGAGCTTCCCGTTTTTCAGGTTCTCCATCAGATACCGTTCCACTTCACCGCGCTGATACGTCTCAAAGTAGGCGCCGATGGTCTGGTAATAGTTCAGGGAGTCATCCGTGCATTCCGGGAAGGAAAAGACGTTTTCGATCACCGTCTGATCCATATCGATGTTGTGGCTGATGGTATGGGTACGGAACAGATCCCCGTCCGGAACACAGAAATAGTTGTAGTTGATGTTGTTCAGCTCCGTCTCCTGCGCATAGACCGGGTCTCCCCAGGTGGTATCCACCCAGTAATTCTGATCCCCCAGCTTCACCATATTCCAAGCATGGCTGATATTATCCGAGGTGGTGCCCCGGACGGTGATGCATGGGATCCCGGCCAGAGTGCAGAGGTACTGGAACGCCTTGGCATAGCCGGCACAGACGGACCGTTTCGTCAGAAACACACTGCGCAGATCCTGACCGTTTTCCGCATCGGAGTCATAATCCACCGTCTCGATGATGGTGTCGTAGAAGTATTTGAGCATCTCATAATCGGACGCGCCGGAGGGCGCTCTGCGCAGGACCGCCTTCGCCGCCTCCTCCACCTGCCGGAACTGCTCACCGCAGGACGGTTCATAGGGGTATGTCACCTGAACCACCTGATCGGCCATCATCCGGATCGTAAAGCTACGGATCCAGAAGAACTCCGGATGATCGTACATCAGAGCTCCCTGCGCCTTGTAGAAGGATTCCGATGAGATGGGTTTCAGCAGCACTCTGGTCTTCCTTTTTTCACATCCGGAGAGCATTCGGCGGTACGCCTTTTTCTCCGGGTTGTCCAGCTGACGGTAGTAGAAATCCGTATACTCGTTTTCTTCCCACACCGTCTGGGAGGATCCGGGAACCAGTTTCCCGAAAGAGACGGAACAGCCGGAGCAAAGCCCGAGGATCATGGCACACAGTACGATCCACACCGCGATATTCAGTTTTCCGGGCTGTTTCCTTCCCATGGGATCCCTTTCCGCTTAATTTTTAGCACTCTTTTTTATTAAGTGCTAAATGTTCACAATTTATTCATGAATTAAGTAAATTTGTGTGCTATTTTATATACAACAGCAAACGAAAGTTGTAATAACTAAAACAATTTTGAATTAGGAGGTATGGATTATGTTTGAGATTATTCCTTTCGGCAGACGCAGTTATTTTAGTGATCCGTTCCGTGCCTTAGAAAATATGGAACGCAGCTTTTTCCGTGGAAACCTTCAGGAGTTCCGCACCGATGTTTCGGAAGATGACACATCGTATCAGATCTCCGCTGAGCTTCCCGGATTCAAAAAGGAAGAGATCAACCTGGATGTGGAAGGTGACTGCCTGACCATCAGTGCACAGCACTCCGAGGAGAACGAGGAGTCCGATGAGAAGAAAAACTACATCAAGCGGGAACGTTTCTACGGTTCCTACTCCAGAAGTTTTGACATCACCGGTGTGGACGTGGACGCCATCAAGGCAGAATATGCCGACGGCATCCTGAAGATCGATCTTCCCAAAGTGATCCCAGTGGCACCGGCTTCACGGAAACTTGAGATCCAGTAAGGATCTCCCCTCTTCGCTACTTTTCTTCACTTGTTTACTCTTTTTCTTCTGATTATTCTTCATCGGACCACGAGAGATCGTGGTCCGAATTTTTTATAACTTCTCCGGGGCGGAAAAACCGTTTCCGTCCGTCTCAGTGCGAAAGACCGCGCAGTTTTCAATGGAAAACCGCTGTTTCCACACGTCCCGGCAGTCCAGTCCCTTCAGGTACCCGATCATATTGCGCATGGCGATGCCGTGAGTGACGACGAGCACCGAGTCCGCATCGGTCCGTTCTGCCGTATCCTCCAGAAAAGAAGACACGCGTCCATAGAGAGAATCGATGGTCTCGATCCCTTCCGGCGCCGGTTTCTTATAGGGGGCTTTCAGAAAGGACAGCACTTTCCAGTTCAAGGTCAGGATCCGTTTTCCCTCATAGGGTCCGTATTCCATTTCCCGGATCCTCGGGTCGATCTCAAACCGGGATCGTTCCATCCCTGTGGCAAGTTCCGCCGTTTCCCGGGCGCGGTCCAGCGGGCTGGTGATCACATGATCGAACTTCAGCCCCAGCTGCCGGATCTTCTCCCCGGCGGCTGCGGCCTGTGCTCTTCCGTTCTCATTCAGAGGCTCGTCCACCGAACCCTGCATCTTCAGAGCCCGGTTCAGATCCGTTTCTCCGTGCCGCATCAGATAAATAAACATAACACTTCCCCTGTTTCCAGACGTTTTGTCTTATTATAGCAGAGCAGCTGCATCTTTTCCATGAAGGACAGCATCAAAAAGGAAGAAGGCCCGAAGACCTTCTTCCTGTCATTTTTGCACGGATCAGAATTCGTAGACTCCTTCCGGAATATCCGGATCATGAGGTGCAAACACATATTTGCACTGAGGTTTTTCCGCTTCCTGTTTCAGCCACTCCAGGCTTCTCAGACGCATGGTATCCAGATTGGAGAATGCGGGAACCTCGAGATTGTCCACATTTCTTCTGGTAAATGCCGTGTCGGAAGTCAGGAGCGCATACTCCCCTTTTTTGTTGTGGACCTTGACGGCAATGGTCCCCTTGGTATGTCCCGGAGTGGAGACCAGTTCAAACGTACCGTCTTCAAAAAGGTCCAACGACCGCCACGCCGGTCCTTCCATGGTCCCGATAAAGTAATACTGTTCCAGTTCCGGAAGATCGGAATACAGATAAGTGGCATGGAACGCACCGTGCCGGTAGGAATAGAAGGATTCCTCCTGTGCCACGATGAGGCGGGTCCGCTCGGAAAAGTCCCGGATGGCGCAGCACCGCTCCGCCACCAGCGTTGTAAAGAGCACACAGTTGAGATCTTCCGGCCGGATCCCCATGGCATCCAGTTTCTCTACGGCCGTCTGTCCGGGTCCCACGTGACCGTGATACAGATTCCAGATAAAAGCGCTGGTGAAATCCGTTGCGGCATCCGCATCGGGAACTCCGTTGGGACTGATATCCCGGGACCACCCGGTATCGATCAGCACCAGTCCGCTTTTGGATACTACCAGATAGGCGCAGTTCGGCAGTGTGATACGCTTCCGTTCCGGTGTCAGCTGTGCCTTCACTTTCATCAGCTGCGGATGTTTCGTACCGAATGCGACCTTCTCA
>CAJGCI010000100.1 GCA_904501855.1 Oscillospiraceae bacterium
ATCTCATGAACCGTTTCATTGCCGGCTACCGGCTGAAAGATACGGATGTCCGTCCCCATGTGGCCCGCACCCGCTGCCCGGTCCTGTTCATGCATGGAACGGAGGATGAAACGGTCCCCCTGTCTCAGGCAGAGGAGCTGTATTCCATCTGTTCCTCCCCGGACAAGCACCTGTTCACCGTGTTCGGCGCCCGTCATGTGGAATCGGAATACGTCGATCCAGACGGGTACTACGGCATCCTGGATGAATATATCGGAAAACACCTGGAAAACTGACGGTTTCCCAGGTATTTCCTCTTGAAATCACTTGATGAAGTATTATACTTGTTTCACGAAAGAAACGTATTAACAGCAAAGGAAGAGTGCTTATGGATACCATCTATGTCACCGGTCACCGCAACCCGGATACCGATTCCATCGTATCCGCCATGGCCTATGCCGGACTTCAGCGCGCCATGGGAAGCAGCGGCTATGTTGCCGCCCGTCTCGGCCCCGTCAGTGATGAGACCAAGTCCATCCTGGACCATTTCGGGTATGAACCTCCCGTTCTGATCAACAACGTCCGCACGCAGGTCAGTGACCTGGATTTCGATACTCCTCCCATCATGCATTCCGGTGTTACCATGAAAGCCGCATGGGAGAAACTTCAGAACGATCCCAACGTGCGCGGGATCCCCGTGATCAATACCGACGGGACTCTGTACGGCATGCTCTCTCCCGGAGACGTGGCTTCCTATGACATGCGGTCCGTGGATGACCCCAGTCTGGACGAGATCCCCCTGTTCAACATGGTGGGCGCTCTGGAGGGAAAGATCATGAATGAGGGCGGAGAATACGTCACCTCCGTTTCCGGCGAGGTCGTGGTGGCTCTTCCCCAGTCCATCCCCACTCTTCAGTTCGACAATCCCGACAGCATCGTCATCTGCGGAGACCAGCCGGATGTGGTCCGGCGGGCACTGGATCTGAAAGTGCGCTGCGTCATCGTATGCCAGGCCGAGATCCCCATGGATCTGCGGGATGCGGAATCCTCCACTCCGGTGATCTCCACGCCGCTGAGCTGCTATCAGGCCGTACGCCGCATCTTCCAGGCAGTTCCCATCTCCAGGCTCTGCCGGCACGAGAATATCATTTCGGTCCATCTGACCGATTACATCGACGACATTCGTGACGTGATCGCCACCAGCCATGTCCGTTCCTTCCCCATTCTGGACGAGAACGAAAAAGTGGTGGGCACACTGTCCCGTTACCACCTGCTCCGCCCGAAGAAGAAAAAGGTGGTTCTGGTGGATCACAACGAGATGGCACAGACGGTTCCCGGCCTGAGTCAGGCGGATCTCATGGGCATCATCGATCATCACCGTCTGGCGGATATCCAGACGACGAACCCGGTCATGGTGCGCAACGAGCCGGTGGGCAGCACCGCCACCATCGTCGCCGGCATGTATCAGGATTACGGTCTGATGCCCAGCCCCCGGATGGCGGGACTGCTGGCATGTGCCGTGATCTCCGATACGGTCATGTTCAAATCCCCCACCGCCACTCCCAGAGACCGTCAGATCGCGGAGCGCATGGCACGCATCGCCAACGAGTCACTGGAGGATCTGGGCAATGTGGTGTTCGATTCCGGCACCAACTCCACGCGGTCGGTCAGCGACATTCTGTTTACCGACTTCAAGGAGTTCCATATCGCCGGTCACGATCTGGGCGTGGGTCAGCTCACCTGCCTCGACGCCGATGAGATCCTCAAGCGCAAGGACGAGTTCCTTGCCGAGATGGCAAGAGCAAAAGAGGAAAAGCATTATGACTTCATCCTTCTAATGCTCACGGATGTACTGAAGGAGGGCACCGACCTCATCTTCCTGGGAGACGAGGACGTCATCAATCAGGCATTCTCCTGTCAGGCAAAGGACAACACCGTCTTCCTGCCGAAAGTCATGTCCCGAAAGAAACAGATCATTCCCATGCTCTCCACCATGTGGGGCTGAGGGCAAAAAAAACGGAAAAGGATGGTTCGCAAAAAGGAGCGAACCATCCTTCTTTTTTTGTTGTGGGATTACGGATTCACGACATTCTGGGGAGTTCCGGCAAAGTATGCCCGAAGGTTCTCCACCGTCGTATCCAGTATGCGCTGACGGCACTCCTTTGACGCCCAGGAGATATGAGGCGTGATGATGCAGTTTTTTGCGCTCAGAAGTGGATTATCCCCACGAATAGGCTCTGTCGACACCACATCAAGTCCTGCAGCCGCCACTTTTCCGGAATTTAGTGCATCTGCAAGGTCCTGTTCCACCACACAGCCGCCACGGGCATTGTTGATGATGATCACGCCGTCCTTCATTTTCTCAATGTTCTCCCGGCAGATGACGTCCTTGGTGCCGGGCAGGAGCGGACAGTGCAGTGCGATGACATCCGACCGGGACAGCAGTGTATCCAGATCCACGTATTCCGCAAGGGCCTCCCCTTCCGGTGTCGGGCGGGATCCGGTGGCCAGGACCTTCATGCCGAAGGCATTGGCCAGTTTTCCCGTGGTGCGGCCGATACGGCCGAACCCGATGATCCCCATGGTCTTTCCGTGAAGATCCATCAGCGGATAATCCCAGAAGCAGAAGTCGGGACAGGATTCCCAGCGGCCTTCCCGGACCGCATCGGAATGGTGACCCACGCGATGACACAGTTCCAGAAGAAGTGCCATGGCAAACTCCCCTACCGCGTCGGTTCCGTAGGCCGGAACATTGCATACTGGGATCCCTCGCTTCTTTGCCGCCTCGACATCCACCACATTGTAGCCGGTGGCGAAGATGGCAATGAGCTTCAGATTCGGGCAGGCATCCATGATCCGCTCCGTAATGGGCACTTTATTGATCAGGACGATATCCGCATCCCCGATGCGTTTGATGATCTTCTCTTCATCGTCCTCCGTCCGGTCATAGATGACCAGGTCGCCGAACTGCCGAAGGGGTTCCCAGTCCAGATCGCCGGGATTCTCGCAGTATCCGTCTGTAATAACCAGTTTCATGATTTATCCTCCTTCTTAAGGGTCTCTTCCACAACGGTCCAGAACCGTTCCACATCGATCTCCGTCGCCACCATGGCGTTGGCCGGTTCACTGCGCAGATGGTGCCGGTCGCAGTTGGTCCTGCCGTAGGATGGTCCCGGGATGCGGTCGACCTCCACGAGCATCGGCTCAAAGCGCAGGATCTCCGGATCGATGAGCCAGGCGATGGTCACGGGGTCATGCAATGCCCCGCCTTCCACGCCGAACACTTCCTTTTCCATCATGCAGTAGTACTGCATCATATCTCCGAACAGCTCGCAGGCCTTTCCGCCGTGAGCCCGGATCCTTTCATAAATGGCCGGAACACACATGGCCTTCTGCGTCACATCCAGTCCCACCATCCGGACGGGGATCCCGCTTCGGAAGACGATGTCCGCCGCCTCCGGATCACAGAACATGTTGAATTCTGCCGCCGGTGTGATATTGCCGGCTCCCATGGAGCCTCCCATCAGAAGGATCTCGCCGATCCTTCCCGCGATCTTCGGGCACAGGCGCAGCGCCAGTGCGATGTTCGTCAGCGGTCCGGTGGCAACCACAGTCACCGGTTCCAGCGCAGCGTTGAGATAATCGGTGATGAAGGACACCGCATGACGGTTTCTCGCCGTCTTTTCCAGCGGTTCAAACTCCACGCCGTCCAGTCCCGACTCTCCGTGGACGAAGCCTGCATGAAACGGCTCTTTCAGAAGCGGCCGGTCGCAGCCGGCATAGACTGCCACATTCGACCCCATATGCTGACACACGTGAAGGGTATTGTTCACATTCTTTTCCAGGGTCTGGTTCCCGGCCACCACGGTGATGGCACGCAGGTCGATCTTCTCGCTTTTCAGTGCCATGAGGATGGCCACCGCGTCATCATGGCCCGGATCGCAGTCCAGAAGGATGGCCTTTTTCTCAGGCATCACGGTTCTCCTTTCTTCCCGACAGACGGTTGAGTGCCCACAGGGTCCATGCGATGGCAAAGGCACCGGCTTCCATAAACACCGCCCAAAACACGTTCATGGCCGCGGACTGCTCATAGACCCGCAGGAACGGATAGGGTCCGTCCACGATGCGCAGAAAATTGAGGATCGCCAGGATCAGGCCATAGACGAATGTGGGAAGCAGCGCCCACAGGGCGGCCGTCCACCGGAGTTTCGGTCTCTTTTCAAAAAAGATCAGCAGCAGGATGGAAACCACCGGACAGAGGAAATGAAGATACAGGCTGGATCCTTCCAGCAGCATGAATTTCCAGTTTTCCAGTCCGAACATTGGGGTGAGGATGAACACCACCGTCAGGAAGGTCACGGAAAGAAGACAGGTAGCGATATACCGGAATGTCCGCACCCACTGCGGCACCATCTCCCCTTTCCGGTAACGGATCAGGATGGAACAGACCATGACGATGCTGGCAGCCAGCGCAAACAGGTTGCTGTCTTCCGTATAGAATACGATGAGCTGCGCCATGGGCACATGCCACATCATCCGGATGGTGATGATCTCCATCGCGATGAGGGCAAGATTGAGGATGAGAGCAGCCAACGTACGTGCTTTTGAGTTGCTGACCATGAGATGATTCTCCGTTTCAGGGTTTCTGTCTGGATTATACGTCAAAGCCGGCCGTTGTTCAACCTCGCCGCATCCGCCGAAAACCAAGATAATATGCCTAAAACGACGGGACTTCCCTTTCCAAAATTCACACATTTTACTCGTTGACATCACACTGCAACTCAATTAGAATACTCATACATATATTTATATATCCAAAAGCAATGATGGGAACTGTCCTGTGGGTACTTCCGTTTCAGAGAGTGTCTGGCCGGTGAAAAGACATACGGAACTCCTTCAAGGTATCCTCCCGGAGCATGCGGCTGAAGGGATCCTGTGTAAGCCGTTTCGGCAGCGTCCGTTATCCGCGAGCATCCACCGGATGTTCTTGAGAGGTCTGATCATCAGACAACAAGAGTGGTACCGCAGAGGTTTTCCTTTGTCTCTTGACCCTTTGGGAAAGAGGCAAAGTTTTTTTGCTTTTATGGATATTTATACTGCTACAATCTTCGCAAGGAGGAAGAAATAACATGTTATTGACCGGAGCAGAAATTGCGTCGGAAGTCCTGATCGAACAGGGCGTGACGGATATTTTCGGATATCCCGGCGGTGCAGCGCTGAATCTGTATGATGCACTGTACGACCGTCAGGACCGGATCCACCATCACATCACTGCTCATGAGCAGGGTGCTTCTCACGCTGCAGACGGCTATGCCCGTTCCACCGGAAAAGTCGGCGTCTGCATCTCCACCAGCGGACCGGGTGCAACGAACCTGGTCACCGGCATTGCCACCGCGTACATGGACAGCATTCCCATGATCGCAATTACCTGCAATGTCGCGCAGAGCCTCATCGGCAAAGACAGTTTCCAGGAAGTCTTTATTACCGGTGTCACCATGCCGATCAACAAATACAATGTCGGCATCCGGAGCGTCAACGATCTGGCTGACACCATCCGGGAATGCTTCCGCATCGCAAAGAGCGGACGCAAGGGGCCGGTCCTCATCGACATTCCCAAGGACGTCCTGCTGGCAAAATGCGAGTACACTCCCGCCGAGCCCATCAAAACGGAGATGCCGGCAAAGCCCGATCCCGCTCTGATCATGGAAGCAGCGAAGATGATCAACGCGGCGGAACGCCCCGTTCTCTGCTTCGGCGGCGGTGCCATCAGCGCCGATGCCTCCAAGCAGATCGCCTCCCTTATCGCCACCGGACATATCCCCGCCTGCCATACCATCATGGGCACCGGTGTGGTGAGTTTCGGTGACGAGCACGATCTCGGCATGGTGGGCATGCACGGAAGCCTGATCGCCAACGAGGCCATTGCCGAAGCCGATCTGCTCATCGCAGCCGGCATCCGTTTCAGCGACCGCGTGGCCCTGAACACCGGTAAGTTCGCGCCCAACGCCAAGATCCTGCAGTTCGATATCGATCCCAGTGAGAACAGCAAGAACATCAACGTCACCAGTTTCGTGTACGGCGATCTGAAGGACTGCCTCAACGAACTGCTTCCTCTCATCGACAAGAAAGACCGCACCGAGTGGTTTGACCGTCTGAACGGTCTGCGTGAGAAGGATTATTATCCCACATCCATCCCCGGCCAGCTGCGTCCTCATGAGATCATGGAGATCATCGGTGAAGTCGTGGGCGAAGACGCAGTCATCGTTACCGACGTCGGCCAGCATCAGATGTGGGCTGCCCAGTACTGCAAGGCCACCCGTCCCCGCGGATTCATCACCAGCGGCGGTCTGGGAACCATGGGCTTTGGCTACGGTGCCGCCATCGGGACCAAGTTCGGTGTTCCGGAGGCCAAGGTCATCCACATCACCGGCGACGGCTCCTTCCACATGAACATGAACGAAGCCTGTACGGCGGTGTCCAATGATCTTCAGGTCATCACCGTGATCATGGACAACAAGGTCCTGGGCATGGTGCACCAGTGGCAGAACCTGTTCTTCAATCAGCACTACATGGAGACCGAGCCCGGACGCCGCACCGATTACGTCAAGGTCATCGAAGGATTTGGCGGGCACGGCTTCGAAGGCGATACTCCCGAAAACTTCCGCAAGGCACTGGAAGAGGCCCTGACGATCCAGGGTCCCAGCTGGATCCGCTGCCCCATCGATCCGGATGAATTCGTTCTTCCCATGATCCCCGCGGGCAAGACTGTGGAAGACATCGTTGTCAGCGAGGAGGATTTGTACTAATGGCAGATACCTATTTCAACCCCACTGTCATCGTTATGATCGTGGAAGACAA
>CAJGCI010000101.1 GCA_904501855.1 Oscillospiraceae bacterium
ACACCCTCGACCTTCTTCTCGATGACATAGGCAAAGCTTGCGATGCCTACGAGAAGGCAGAGGACTTTGATCACGATCTGCAGTACGCCTTTCATAATTACCTCCCTACAAACGAAAAGAATCGGATGTTGTTCTTTGATATTTATTTTACGTCAGGTGCAAAAAAGGTGTCAACGGAAAAGGGTCCGGTTTTCCCAAAACCGTGATTTTTTCCATTATAATCCGAAAAACTTGTGGAAAATCATGGTTTTCCCCGGACGCTCACCGCGTGTACGATGCGGCCGGGCAGTGTCCGCCGGACCTGCATGGCGCCTCTGGGACAGAACTCTTGACAGCAGAAGCACCGGATGCAGCGGTCCCGGTCGATGCGGGGAAGACCGTCCGCCATGGTGATGGCCCGGGCCGGACACACCTGACTGCATTTGCCGCAGCCGATGCACAGTTCCCTGCGGACGCCGGGACGCGTGGTCATGGTCATCTTCATGACGGAGCCCCGGATCCTGCCGGTTAGCCCGGGAGAGGAGAAACTCAGATCCCGGGGGGCGGCGCTGATGTCGAAATCCGACACACGGAACAGGCTGGGGGAGTCTCCAAGAACAGGGACCTCATCCCCGACCTCCGGTCCCAGCCCCCGGGCGGCAGCCCGCCGCAGCGTAGGGACCCGGTCGGAGGAGAGACCGATGATGCCGGCACACACCGCATCCAGACTGTAGGGACTGCGGGAGGCCATGACGCAGCCGATGTGCCGCGGCCGGCCGGCAGTGGGTCCGTTGCCCTCCATGCCCTCCACCGCGTCCACAAGATAGAGCTCCGGCCGGAAGTGCTCGTTGAGGTCGATGAGCATATCCGCGAAGTGGTCCTCCTGGGAAAACCGCATGTGGCATTCGGATTTCGCCGTGCCGGGGATGGCGCCGAACATGTTCTTCACGGCACAGGTCATCCCCATCATGGCGTGGGTCTTCAGCTTTGCAAAGCAGATGACGGCATCCGCCTCCTCCAGCCATGCGGTGTAGGGGAAGGTGTTCAGCACGGCAGCATCGTGATCCACCGCGTCCCGCACATCGAAGTTGTCGTTGAGAGAACCGCCGACCTCCTCCACCGCGTGGAGTCCCGTGGCCTGATAAATGCCCTTCAGATACATGCCGTTGAACAGTCCGCCGGGACTGTCTCCCACCACGGCCCGGGCACCCTTTTCCGTGATGAGCCGGCACAGCTCCCGCACCAGAGCGGGGTGGGTGGTGGCGGCTTCCTCCGGCTTTGCCGCGGAGACGAGGTTGACCTTGACGGCAACAGTCATCCCGGGACGGACGAAATTCAAAGCGTCCATCTGACGCAGCACGAGGCCCAGGGAGTGGCGGACCGTCGCTTCCTCATAATCGGCACATGCCTGAATGCTGACGGGGGCGTAGGACATTTTTCGCATCCTCCTGTGTGGGATCCGGCTAGTTCGAATAGCCATAAAAGATTGTCAAATCTTTGTTAAAGTTGTGGAAAAAACATATTGTTTCCCCTGCGGACAGTATAATATAATAATTGCAGCAAATCTAGAAAGGAACGATTGATATGAGCACTGTTTCGGACTTAAAGCGTTTCGCGGACGCACAGCAGAGCAGTTTTGCCACAGCGCTCTCTGAGATACAGAACGGGAAAAAGCGCAGCCACTGGATGTGGTACATCTTTCCGCAGATCCACGGTCTCGGCGTGACTCCCACTTCCCAGTACTATGCCATCCGGTCCCTGCAGGAAGCCAAGGACTTTCTGGCAGATCCGTATCTGGGCGGCAACCTCATCAAGATCACCAGTGCACTGCTGGATCTGGATACCAACAACGCATCCGCCGTCTTCGGATTCCCCGATGACCTGAAGCTGCGTTCCTCCATGACCCTGTTTGCACAGGTCAGTGATTTCGATGTGTTCCAGAAAGTGCTGGACAAATACTTTGACGGGAAGCCGGATGACCGGACCCTGTCCATCCTCGCGAGAGACTGAGGAGAGAAGATCATACACCAACGATTGCCGCATTCTGAGGATGCGGCAATTTCCATCCCCGGCCTTGGCCGGGGAACGGAAGAAGCGGATACATGAACGGGAGGAAGAACATGCGTATCGAGGGGGAAAGACTGCTGAAGATGGCCCGGGACCTGAGACCGGTCATGGCCGACCGGGAACGGGCCGGACACGCCACGGAAAAAGGGGAGAAGGATTACGTCACGGAGGTGGACCTGCAGGTCCAGTCCCGGGTGACGGAACAGCTGCACGACTGGTACCCCGGCGTACAGATGCTGGCGGAGGAAAAGGACAATGCCGCGGTGGACACCCGGGGAGATTACTGGATCCTGGATCCGGTGGACGGGACCTCCAACCTGATGCATGACTTTCATCACAGCGCCCTGTCCCTGGGATACTGCGAGGACGGACAGCTTTCCTTCGGCATGATCTACAATCCCTTCACCGACGAACTGTTCTGGGCCCAGCGGGGAGAGGGAGCCTATCTCAACGGCACTCCCATCCGCGTCAGCACCAGACAGACGCTGGAGGAGAGCCTCATCCTCTTCGGCACCTGCCCCTATCACCGGGAGCGGTCGGCGGAGGACTTTGAGCTGTTCCGCCGGGTGTTCCTCCGTTCCCAGGACGTGCGCCGGCTGGGTTCGGCGGCCCTGGATCTGGCCTACATCGCCTGCGGGCGCTCGGACCTGTTCTTCGAACGGGATCTGAAGCCCTGGGACTACGCCGCGGGCCTGATCCTCGTCGAGGAGGCCGGCGGTACCGTGACGGATTACCGGCAGCAGCGTCCCGATCTCCGGGGCAACTCCGACATCGTGGCGGGAAACGGCATCACGGAGAAGCTGTTCTTCCGTGAATTCGGAGACCGTCTCTGATCGGTCATGACGGAAGGCCTCCTTCCGTCATTTTTGTTTACTTTGGTTTTTCACAACGGTATAATGAGAAAAACAACTCGGGAAAGAGGAGCCCTCGACATGCCAAACGCAGAAACCCTGCCGGTCGCCGGCCACCGAATCGAATATCTGGACCACCTCCGGGTCATCGCCACCATGGCGGTGGTGCTTCTGCATATCTCCATCCAGGGATGGGGCGACGTGGACGTGCAGAGTGGACCGTGGATGGTCTACAACGTCTGGAACGGGCTGGTGCGCTGGTGCGTGCCTGTCTTCGTCATGATCTCCGGGGCCCTGTTCCTCAATCCAAAGAAGAAGGTGTCCGTCTACCGTCTGTGGACCAGAAACATCCCCCGGATCCTGTCGGCCTTCCTGTTCTGGTCCGTGATCTACGCACTGTATCATCTGGCGACCCGCTCCGGATGGACGGGCCATACCTTTGCCATGGCCGTGCTGACGGGAAACTATCATATGTGGTTTTTATTCCTCATCGTGGGGCTGTATCTCGTGACGCCGCTGATGCGGAAGATCGCCGCCGACCGGGGCATGCTCAATTATTTTCTGGTGCTGTCCCTGCTCTTCGGCTTCCTGATCCCCACGCTGCGCCATCAGGTGATCCCCTTTTCCGTAGCGCTGTCGGAGAGCGATACCATCCATGCGCTGCTGAAGGATTATGATTCCATGCGGATCTATCTGCCGCTGGGATATACCGGATACTTTGCCCTGGGCTGGTATCTGTACAAACGGAATCTCACTCCGGGAGAGCGCATCATCATCTATGCCATGGGGGTGGCAGGATTCCTCCTCACCATCACCGGAACGGCGGTGCTTTCCCGCAACCTGGCGAAAGCCAACTCCGCTTGGTACGAATATGTGTCCGTGAACGTGCTTCTGGAGAGCATGGCGGTATTCGTGCTGGTGCGCTACTCCTCCCGTTACTGGAAGGAAAAGGTCCGGAACCTGCTGTCCGCCATGGCGGACAAGACATTCGGGATCTATCTTTTCCATCTGCTGCTGGTGGAGTTCCTGGCGGATGTCATCGGACTCAAATCCACACTGTTTACACCGGTCCTGTCCGTGCCCCTGCTGGCGGCGCTGTCCTTCACGGTCAGCTATTTTGCCGCAAAGGGACTGAAACGGCTGGGACGGTTTTCCCGCTATATACTTTAAGAAGAGGTGCTGCAAATCATGACGACTTACGAACTCATCGCAAAGACCGCGGAAACGAAATACGCCCTGGCTTCCGCCGGAACCGAACAGAAAAACCGTGCCCTGCTGGCCATGGCCGATGCCATCGAGGCGGCCACGGAGGAGATCCTGGCTTGCAACGGGGAGGATATCGAAGCCTCCCGCAGCAAGTATTCCGACGTGATGATCGACCGGCTTATGCTGGATCCGGAACGGATCCGGGGCATGGCGGACGGCATTCGCCAGGTGGTGGAACTGCCGGATCCCGCCGGACAGGTCCTGCGCACGGTGACCCGTCCCAACGGACTGGTGATCCAGAAGGTGTCCGCCCCCATGGGCGTCATCGCCATCATTTATGAGAGCCGCCCCAACGTCACCAGCGACGCGGCCGCCCTGTCTCTGAAAGCAGGCAGCGCCTGCATCCTGCGAAGCGGCAAGGAGGCCTGGAAGACCTCCAACGCCATCGTGGAGGCTATGAAACGGGGCCTGAAGGAAGCGGGACTTCCGGAGGACAGCATCAACCTGATCCAGGACACCAGCCGGGAGAGCGGAAAGGTGCTCATGACGGCTGAGGGCCTGGTGGATCTTTTGATCCCCCGGGGAGGAAAGGGCCTGAAGAAGGCCATCGCCGAGCAGGCCACCGTCCCCACCATCCAGACCGGAGACGGGGTGTGCCATGTCTATGTGGACGCCACGGCCGACCAGGAAATGGCCCTGAACATCATCGAAAACGCCAAGACCAGCCGTCCCAGCGTATGCAACGCCGAGGAACAGCTCCTGGTCCATCAGGATATCGCGGCAGAGTTCCTTCCGAAGCTGGCCGCCCGCCTGCGGGATGACCGCAGCGCCCATGGCCAGATCCCGGTGGAACTGCGCATCGACGCGAAGGCCGCGGAGTACATCGACGGCACCGCCGCCACGGAAGAGGACTTCGACCGGGAATTCCTGGATTACATCCTGGGCGTCCGGGTGGTGGACTCCGTGGAGGAGGCCATCCGGAACATCGATCTGCACTCCACCCATCACAGTGAATGCATCGTCTCTCAGGACCCCGCGTCCATCGATCTGTTCACCCTGAAGGTGGATGCCGCCGCCGTCTATGTCAACGCCTCCACCCGCTTCACCGATGGGGGAGAGTTCGGACTGGGCTGTGAGATGGGCATCTCCACCCAGAAACTGCACGCCCGTGGCCCCATGGGCCTGGAGGAACTGTGCACCTACAAATACGTCATCCGGGGCACCGGACAGACCCGATGACCAACCCAAAATAAAGCGTTGACACTGAAAATGCTTTATGCTAGTATCACTTTAAACCGATGATGAAGAGCAAGTAAGCTCAGTGAACTTCTCCACAGAGAGCCGGGCCAGGTGAAAGCCGGCGGGAATAGCTGATGACTGAATGGACTTCGGAGGGCGACCCGATGCCGCAGGCGGAGGGGAGACGGAGCGTGAACTTCGTTACCAACATCGTGACATGATAGTGTCACTGAGAGGGCGCGTCACCGCGCCAAGCCGGGTGGTACCGCAGGAGAGATTGCACACTCCTGTCCCAGCAGAACAAAATCTGCGGGGACAGGAGTTTTTGTTTTCCCGCAAAAAAGAGAAAGGAAGCGAATACCATGGCAGAAAAAATCCCCTACAAAATCTATTTGACGGAAAACGAGATCCCGAAACAATGGTACAACGTCCGTGCGGACATGAAGAACAAACCGGCTCCGCTGCTCAATCCGGGCACACTGGAACCTATGACGGCCGAGGAACTGGGCGCAGTGTTCTGCGAGGAACTGGTGCAGCAGGAACTGGACAACGAAACCCCGTTTATCGACATTCCCCAGGAGATCCAGGACTTCTACAAGATGTACCGTCCCGCCCCTCTGGTGCGGGCCTACTGTCTGGAGGAGGCGCTGGGAACTCCCGCCAAGATCTACTACAAATTCGAAGGCAACAACACCTCCGGAAGCCACAAGCTCAACTCCGCCATCGCCCAGGCCTACTATGCCAAGAATCAGGGTCTGAAAGGCGTCACCACCGAGACCGGAGCCGGCCAGTGGGGCACCGCGCTGTCCATGGCCTGTGCCTATCTGGGCCTGGACTGCAAGGTCTTCATGGTCAAGGTCAGCTACGAGCAGAAACCCTTCCGCCGCGAGGTGATGCGCACCTACGGTGCGGACGTGACCCCGTCTCCTTCTGAGACCACCGCCATCGGCCGCAAGATCCTGGAGGAGAACCCCGGGACCACCGGCTCCCTGGGCTGTGCCATCTCCGAAGCAGTGGAAGTGGCAGTGGGCACTCCCGGCTACCGCTATGTGCTGGGCAGCGTTCTGAACCAGGTGCTCCTGCATCAGTCCGTCATCGGACTGGAAGCCAAGGCGGCGCTGGACAAATACGGCGTCAAGCCCGACATGATCATCGGCTGCGCCGGCGGCGGTTCCAACCTGGGCGGCCTGATCTCCCCGTTCATGGGCGAGAAACTCCGGGGCGAGGCGGACTACCAGATCATCGCCGTGGAACCGGCATCCTGTCCCAGCTTCACCAGAGGCAAGTATGCCTACGATTTTGCCGACACCGGCATGGTATGTCCTCTGGCCAAGATGTACACCCTGGGCAGCGGATTCATCCCGTCTCCCAACCCCGCCGGCGGCCTGCGGTATCACGGCATGAGCTCGGTGCTGTCCCAGCTGTATGATGACGGGCTCATGGAAGCCCGTG
>CAJGCI010000102.1 GCA_904501855.1 Oscillospiraceae bacterium
CGAACCGAACGCTTGGTGAGACTGCATAAGACTTTCACTTTGAAAGCTGCTGGTCGCTGACCCAAGAATCCCCTGGATTTATCCATGGGGAGTGTCAAAGCAAGCGCGTGTGCAAAAGGAAATCTCAAAAGATGCGTTTTTATATATTTGCGGTAAACCGGAGGGGAAAAGTATGGTACACTGAAAAAAAGCAAATTCAGGAACAGGAGAATACCCTTTGAAAAGAGCACCCTTTGCCGTCATCTTCGACATGGACGGCGTTTTACTGGATACGGAGAATATCGCAAAGCAGTGCTGGAAGGCCGCGGCGGAGAAAACGGGATGGACCGGCTGGGAGGAGACCTATCTCAGCGTCGTGGGAAATTCCATGGACGTCCAGCAGGCCGCCATGAACCAGGCACTGGGGGAGGAAGGCGGCACCCGGTTCCGGGAAGTGATCCGGGAGCACTTCCGCAGCGGATTCAACTCCGGACCTCTGCCGGTGAAGACCGGCGCCCGGGAAGTGCTGTCCTATCTCCACGGGCAGGGAATCCCTCTGGCGGTGGCGTCCTCCACCATTGAGGAGATCGTCCGCCGGAACCTGACGGATACGGACCTGCTGCAGTATTTTGACAAAGTTATCGGCGGAGATCAGATCCGCCACGGCAAGCCTGCGCCGGACATCTTCCTGACGGCGGCGGAGGTCCTGGACCGGCCTCCGGAGGAGTGCTTCGTCATCGAGGATTCCTTCCACGGCATCCGGGCCGCCCATTTTGCCGGCTGCCGGCCGGTGATGGTTCCGGACGTGCTGGAACCCACGGCGGAGATCGCGGCGCTGGCGGAGGAGATCTTCCCGACGCTCCTGGAGACGGAGGAGTATTTCCGTTTCCTGTGTGAGAAGGAGGGCTTTCATGGCGACATTTGACGATTTTCTGAAGCTGGATATCCGGGTGGGGACCATCACGGAAGCGAAGGTCTTTGAGAAAGCACGGAAGCCGGCGTATCAGGTAAAGGTGGATCTGGGAGATGAGCTGGGGATCCGCAAATCCTCGGCACAGATCACAGACCACTATACTCCGGAGGAACTGGTGGGTAAGCAGGTGCTCTGCGTGGTGAATTTCCCGCCCCGGCAGATCGCGGATTTCATGTCCGATGTCCTGGTGCTGGGCACCTACAGTGAGGGCGGTGTTGTCCTCATCACCCCGGACCGACCCGTACGGAATGGAGACCGATTGGGCTGAGCGACCCCTGTTATCGAAGATTAACGAGGAGGATCCCGTTATGGCACTGACAAAGGAAGAGATCAAGCGGAAGATGACGGAACTGTTCCACGAGGTGGAGGATATCACCAAGGTGGACGGAGTGGACAATCTGCCGGGCTGCGAGGGCATGCTCATCTATGAGGAACCTCTCATCGGATTTGCCTCGGCGGACGATCCGCTGTTTGAGGAATACAAGAAGCCCCATGTCATCGGGGAGAACTATCTGAGTCCCAGGGAGTGGATGGAGGACACGGAGACCATCATCTCCTTTTTCCTGCCTTTCCGGGAGGAGATCCGGAAATCCAACCGGGACAATAAGATCATGTCCTCCAAAGAGTGGCTCCACGCCCGGTTCGAAGGACAGAATCTGCTCAACATCTACACGGTGCGCATCCGGCAGTGGCTGGAGGAACAGGGAGTACATGCATGCATCCCCGCCATCGATGAGCGCTTTGCCCAGAAGATCACTCCCTTCGTGGAGGGAGAGCCCAGCCGCATGGGCCTTCACATCGCCAGTGACTGGTCCGAGCGTCACGCCGCCTATGCCGCCGGTCTGGGCACCTTCGGTCTCACCCGGGCGCTCATCACGGAAAAAGGCATCGCGGGACGCTTCGGCAGTCTGCTCATCAGCCTGAAGCTGGAACCGGATGAAAGGCCCTATACCGGACTGCAGGACTACTGCATCCGCTGCGGAGCCTGTATCAAACGCTGTCCGGTGCATGCCATCTCCATGGAGCGGGGAAAGGACCAGTTCCGCTGTGCCCTTCGGGTGGTACCGTCCAAGAAGATCACAAAGCCCCGCTACGGATGCGGAAAATGCCAGGTGGGCGTGCCCTGTGAATTTCAGAACCCTTCCAGAAAAACGGCCCGGACGTAGAGCCGGCCATTGACAGGAGGGTATACAATAGAAAAATGGAGCCGGATACGGACTCCGAATTGGAAAAGCTGCATGAAATATGCAGCTTTCTCATTGCAGATAAACGGGAGGATGATCCTTTTGCTGAATACGGAAATGAAGAACCGGATCTTTTTCGGTACGCTGATGATCGCCATCATGCTGATGCTGGTGTTCCTGTCGCCGCTGACCCGTCTGCTGGGTTTTCTGGCCGTAGGCATCGCCTGCGCCTGGGAGTACCGGACCCGGCTGGGGGAGAAAGACATTCCCGTGGCGCTGTGGATCCTGGTGCTGTTTGATGTCGCCGCTGCGGTGCTGGCATGGACCCATCAGGTCCTGATAGGCTGGCCGGTCCTGCTGGGGGCATCGGTGATGGTCACCATGGCCTACGGCGTGTATGAGAAGTCCAGAGGGGGCGTGGCCGCCGTCTATACCATCGCCGGCATCCTGTATCCCGGATTCCTCTTTGCCCTGGTCATGTACATCAGCCAGACGTCCTGGTGGCTGCATACCCTGATGCTGGCCTGCCTGTCCACCTGGGTGTGCGACAGCGCCGCCATGCTGGGAGGCCGACGCTTCGGAAAGCACAAGCTGGCCGCCACCGTCTCTCCCAACAAGACCGTGGAAGGCGCGCTCTGGGGAGCGGCAAGCTCTCTGGCGGTGGGCGTCATCTGCTGGCTTCTGGGGAAATGGTTCCCCGCCGTGGGAGGAATGAACCTCGCCGGCTGCGTGGTGACGTGCCTAGTGGCCTCCACCATGGGACAGCTGGGAGATCTGGCGGAATCCCTGCTCAAGCGGATGCTGGGCGTAAAGGACTTCTCCAATCTCATCCCGGGACACGGCGGCCTGTTCGACCGTGCCGACAGCTTGCTGTTCTCCATTCCCACCGCCTATCTCTGCATCGCCGTGTACGCGGCTCTGATCTGAGAGAAATAAAGACAAAAAAATACTGATACCGACAGTGCTTCAACGCATTATCAGTATCAGTATTTTTTTTATTATAGTATTATGGTTTAACCATGTCCGCCAGCGTCTTCCCGTAGAAGAAGTCGTGGACCAGGGCGTCGAACTCCGCCCAGATGGGGAGGGTCTGACAGGAATCGGCACGGGGACACTCGTTGGCGTCGGTGATGAGACAGGCCACCGGAGCCAGGGGACCTTCCATCAGCTCCAGGATCTCGCCCACGGTATAGTCTTCCGGCTTGCGGTTGAGTTTATATCCGCCTCCCTTTCCGGAGGCACCGGTGAGCAGACCGCCGCCCACCATATCCTTGACGATGATCTCCAGGTATTTCTTGGAGATTCCCTGGCGCTCCGCCACGTCCTTCAGAGGCGTGTAGTTGCCGTCGTCGTGTTCGGCCAGATCGATCATGACACGCAGGGCATAGCGTCCTTTGGTTGAGATCATCGGGGTCACTTCCTTTCAAAAAATGGTAAAAACTTCGTTTTGCCTATTATACTGCGGGGTAAGTAGGTAAATCAATAGTGAAAATGAATAAAAACCTATTGACACGGTAGGTAAATGGGCATATAATGACGCCAGAATCAAAGAAGGAGAAAGCAAATTATGAGAATTTACGCAGACAATGCAGCTACGACGAAGATGAGCCGTACTGCCATCGATACCATGATCCCGTACATGGAGGAGGGATACGGTAACCCCTCCAGTCTGTATGTACTGGGTCAGCAGGCCAAGGAGGCACTGGATGAGGCAAGAGCCACCATCGCCGCGGTGATCAACGCCGATCCCTCGGAGATCCTCTTCACCTCCGGCGGCAGCGAGGCCGACAACCAGGCCATCCTGTCTGGCGCCGCACTGGGTGCCAAAAAAGGAAAGAAACACATCATCTCCACCAAGTTCGAGCACCACGCGGTGCTGCATACCCTGAACAAACTGGAGAAAGAGGGCTATGAGATCACACTGCTGGACGTGCATGAAAACGGTCTGGTGGATCCGGAAGAGCTGAAGGAAGCCATCCGGGAGGATACCGCCCTCGTGACCATCATGTTTGCCAACAACGAGATCGGCACCATCCAGCCCATCCGCGAGCTGGGTGCCATCTGCCGGGAGAAGGGCGTGCTGTTCCACACCGACGCCGTACAGGCGGTGGGACACATCCCCGTGGACGTGAAAGCCGACAACATCGACATGCTGTCCTCCTCGGCCCATAAATACCACGGACCCAAGGGCGTGGGATTCCTGTACTTCAAGAAGGGTGTCCGCCTGCAGAACCTCATCGAGGGCGGCGCACAGGAAAAAGGCCGCCGCGCCGGTACGGAGAACGTTCCCGGCATCATGGCCATGGCCGCGGCCCTGAAGGAAGCCAGCGACAACCTGGAGAAGAACCGGGCACACCTCACCGCCGCCCGTGACCGCCTTATCGCAGGTCTCTCTGAGATCCCGCACTCCGCCCTGAACGGCGACCGGGAGAAGAGACTGCCGGGCAACGTCAACTTCTGCTTTGAAGGCATCGAGGGCGAGTCCCTGCTCCTGCTGCTGGACGACAAGGGCATCAGCGCCTCCTCCGGCAGTGCCTGCACCTCCGGCTCCCTGGATCCCAGCCACGTGCTTCTGGCCATCGGCCGTGTGCACGATGTGGCCCACGGTTCCCTCCGCCTGTCCCTGGGCGAGGATATCACCGATGAGGAAGTGGATTATCTGATCCAGTCCACCAAGGACGTGGTGGAATATCTCCGCAGTTTCTCCCCGGTATGGAGAGATCTGGAGGCAGGGAAGACCCCGCACATCCTGTAAGAAATCAGAAATAAGATTATTTGGAATATAGAAGGAGAAAGACAGTTATGGCATTATACAGCGAGAAAGTAATGGATCATTTCCGCAATCCGAGAAACGTGGGTACCATCGAGGACGCCGACGGCATCGGGGAAGTGGGAAATGCAAAATGCGGCGATATCATGAAGATGTATCTGAAGATCGAGGACGACATCATAAAAGACGTGAAGTTTGAGACCTTCGGATGCGGCAGCGCCATCGCCTCCAGTTCCATGGCAACGGAACTGATCAAGGGCAAACCCGTGGCGGAAGCCATGCAGCTGACCAACAAGGCCGTGGCAGAGGCTCTGGACGGACTGCCCGATTACAAAATGCACTGCTCCGTGCTGGCCGAGGAAGCCATCCAGGCCGCACTGGAAGACTACTACGCCAAGAATCCGGATAAGAAGCCGGCAGAATGAAACGAATATGAAAGGGCCGCCAGGTTTTCTGGCGGCCTTAATTTATATCAGGTCTGCAGGGTCCGGAGGATCTCCTCCGCGGCCGTGCGTTTGGAGATCCGGCGGTCCATGGACTGGCGCTGAATGTACTGATGGGCTTCTTCCTCTGTCATCTGCCGGGCGGAGATGAGGGCCCATTTTGCCTTGTCCACGATGCGGATCTCCTCGATCTTCTGATCCACGGTGACCTGCCGTTCCTGCACGCGTTTGAGACGCTCCCGCACCGCGCACATTGTGCGGAGCATGTGGCGCATCACCGCCTCGCTGGTGGGTTTCGGCAGGGTGAGGACTCCCGCGTCCGTGACTTTGGCGCAGATCTCGTCGTGGACCTCCCGCCGGATGAGAAGCAGGACGGCGGCCGGGCTCTTGAGGCACACGTCCATGGCCAGATCCGTTCCGAACTCGTCCGGCAGAGGCGCGTTCACAAGGACCAGATCATATTCCTGTTCCAGAAGCCTCCGCTGTGCTGCCCCGGCCGTCTTCACGACCTCCACGGGATAGAATTCCGAACCGGGAAGAAGGGAACAGGTGACGGTATTGAATTTTTCGGCGGTGGACACCAGGAGCACCCGGTAGGTCTCATCACGAAATACCATGACTGCCACGCCTCCTTTCCGAAATGATTCGCGGGATCCGGGTCAGCCTTCGTAGAAGAGGCTGCGGTCCGGATGGGCGTAGGCCTGAAGAATCCGGTCCGGAACATGCTTCCGGATGAAATCGCTCTGCAGTGCCGTGTCCGCCGCTTCCACCATGGTGCGGGGAAGAGCGGCGGCACCGGCGGGCGGCTCCGAATCACAGGGCTCCGGCGGGACCAGGTGCGACGTCAGTCCCTCCATGGCCGCCTGAAGGATCAGATGGAAGGCCAGATAGGGATTGGCCGCGGGATCCGCGGAACGCAGTTCCAGACGGCGGTACTCGCCCCATGCCGCGGGGATGCGGATGAGCTGGTTCCGGTTTTCATGAGACCAGGTGGCAAAGCCCGGGGCCTTGTCGCATCCCAGACGGGAGTAGGAATTCTCCACCGGGTTTAAGAACAGGGTCATGTCACGGATCTTCGAGAGGATCCCCGCCACCATGGGCGGGATGGTGTCCTCCGTGTCCGGGCAGGAACCGGAGAGATTGATGTGCATGCCGCTGCCGTCCCGGTTGATCAGGGGCCGGGGAGAGAAATCCGCGGTGAGACCGTACTGCTGCGCGATGGTCTTC
>CAJGCI010000103.1 GCA_904501855.1 Oscillospiraceae bacterium
ACGGTTTGCACTGCCGGTGGCAGCCACCGGGATCCTGCAGCAGCTGTTCAATGCGGCGGATATCGCGGTGATCGGACGGTTTGTGGGAAAGGAAGCCATGGCTGCCGTGGGGAGCAACAACTCTCTCATCGGACTCATGGTCACCATGTTCAGCGGCATCGCCATGGGTGCCAACGTGGTCATCGCCCGCAGTACGGGACAGGCCAACCGGGAAGGAATCCGCAACGCGGTGCATACGTCCATCCTCATCGCCTTTGTGGGCGGGATGATCATGACGATCATCGGGGAACTGATCGCCCGTCCGCTTCTTCACTGGATGGGGGTGCCGGAAGAGATCTTCATGGAGGCGCTGCGCTACATCCGGATCTATTTCGCGGGTCTGCCGGTGATCTTTCTGTATAACTTTGAGTCTGCCATCTTCCGCAGCCAGGGGGACACCAGAACACCTCTGATCTGTCTGACTGTTTCCGGCGTGCTGAATGTGGTGATGAACGTGTTCTTCGTGGTGGTCCTTCACATGACCGTGGACGGAGTGGCGCTGGCAACGGTGCTGGCAAACCTCATCAGTTCCGGACTGCTTCTAATAATGCTCATGCGTTCTCAGAGCGCCATCCGGGTGCAGTGGAGCGGCTTTTCCTACCAGCCCCGGGTCATCGGTTCTATTCTGCGCATCGGCGCGCCTGCGGGCCTGCAGGGCATGGTGTTCTCTCTGTCCAACCTCTGCATCCAGTCGGCGGTTAACAGTCTGGGCGCAGACGTCATCGCGGCCTCAGCGGCAGCATTCAATGTGGAGATCTTTGCCTATTTCGTCCTGAACTCCTTCGGACAGGCCTGTACCACCTTCGTGGGACAGAACCGGGGAGCGGGAGATCTGGAACGGTGCCGGAGGGCGACCCGGATCTGCATGGGTCAGGATATGATCTTCACGGCCGTAATCTCGGCATTGATCCTTCTCTCCGGACATGCGCTTCTGCGCATCTTCAATACGGATCCGGAAGTGGTGCGTCTGGGATACACCCGCATCCTGATCCTCATTTCCGCCGAGCTGGTGAACGTTGTCATCGAGATCCTCTCCGGTGCCATGCGCGGACATGGCCAGTCTCTGATTCCCGCCATCGTCTCGCTGGCAGGGATCTGCGGTGTGCGGATCCTCTGGGTGTATACCGTGTTTCCGTTCTCCAGAACGTTTACCACCATCATGGCGGCCTATCCCATCAGCTGGACCATCACCGCCGTAGTGCTCGTCGTGGCCTATTTCGTGATGATGCGAAAGATCACACCGGAAACAGTATAAAAACGAACCACCGAAGCTCCGATCGTCTGAGATCAGGATTCCGGTGGTTCGTTTTTTCGGGCCTTTTCCCGGATCTCCGGGAAGCGGTCGTTAACAAGAGTGTAGTTTTCTTTTTTGTGGGGGAAGATGCAGTCGGTGCAGTCCTTGATTCCGCTTTCGGTATAGCGGAAATCTCCGCCGCAGGACTCTCCCAGACAGTAGAGGGGACAGTAACAGAACAGGCAGTTGAATTCCCCGGGATCCAGACCCTTGTGACAGGGGAAGAACTCACAGTCCCTATGCTGGAAAAATGCATAGTTCCTGGATTTGTCTTCTGCCATAAAAAACCTCCTCTCCGATGATTCGCATCCATTATAATCCATGCTGGTTTGGATGGATATCTTTTTTTGTAAATATCCCTGACGGAACGGCTCCATGTACGAAACATTGTTCGATCACGGAGCCGTTTTGGTTTCCTGCAGACGCTGACGGAGCCGCGAGTTTCTCTGATCCACCGTCAGATTGTGGATGCAGTAGGCCAGTGCTTTTTTCTGACCCACCAGGATCATGATCCTCTTTGCCCGGGTGATCCCGGTATAGATGAGATTGCGCTGTAGCATGACGAAATGAGACATCATGATGGGCATGATGACGATGGGATACTCCGAACCCTGGGACTTATGCACCGTGGTGGCGTAGGCGAGGACCAGTTCGTTGAGTTCGGATACCTCGTAGCTCACAACGCGGCCGTCAAACTCCGCATAGAGCAGCCGTTCGTCCAGATCCACTTTCGTCACGGTGCCGATGTCACCGTTATAAACATCCTTGTCGTAGTTGTTCCGGATCTGCATCACCTTGTCCCGTTCCCCGAAGGCGATCCCGCCCCGGTGCAGGACGTGTTCCTGCGGATTGAGCAGCTGCTGAAGCCTTGTGTTCAGCGCAGCGGCGCCGATGACGCCCCGCTGCATGGGGGTGAGGATCTGAATGTCAAAGGGGGAGACATGATAGGCACGGGGAAGACGGTTCTCGATGAGATTGACGATCTCCTCCGCGGCCGCTTCCGGCTCCTCCTGTTCCAGAAAGAAGAAGTCCGAATCCCTTCCGTTGGAGATGTTGGGGAAGTTTCCCTCATTGATGCGGTGGGCATTCATGACGATGCGGCTCTTCTGTGCCTGCCGGAAGATCCGTGTCAGGCGCACCACCGGGATCACATCCGATTCGATCATGTCCCGAAGAACGTTCCCGGGCCCCACGGAAGGGAGCTGGTCGGTGTCGCCGACGATCACGAGCTTCATCTCCACCGGGACGGCATGGAGCAGGGCGTTCATGAGGATGATATCGATCATGGAAGCCTCGTCCACGATGAGGACATCCCCGTCCAGCGGATGATCGGCATTTCTCTCATAGCCCTGAGGAGGCTTGAACTCCAGAAGACGGTGGATGGTCTTTGCTTCCTTGCCGGTGGCCTCACTGAGCCGTTTGGCGGCACGTCCCGTGGGAGCGGCCAGAAGGACCTTCTGACGGGACTGCTGCAGCGCCTGCAGGATCCCGCGGGTGATGGTGGTCTTGCCGGTGCCCGGTCCGCCGGTGATGATCACCACGTTCTGGCTCATGGCGGTGGTAATGGCCATTTTCTGAATGTCGTCATAGGCGATGCCGATTTCCCGCTGGATGGAGTCAAAATCCACATGGGGAAGGGACATCTGTACCGGTGCATGAAGGATCTGCAGCAGTTTGTCCGCAACGCCTTTCTCCGCATGATAAAACACGGGAAGATATACCGCTCCGTCCTCTTCCATGAGATCCGCCTGCTGTATGGCCAGATCCACGGCAGTCTCCACGGGAGCCGGATCCACTTCCAGCAGTTCCGCTGCTGTCTTTATCAGCTGCTCCCGTGTGGCGTAGACATGACCGTCTTCCGACAGCTGATTGAGGGTATAGAACAGACCGCTCCTGCAGCGCTGGGGATCGTCTTTCTGCCATCCCATTTTTTCCGCCAGGGTATCGGCAGTCTTGAATCCGATGCCCCAGATATCATCTGCCAGGCGGAAGGGATTGTCCCGGACCACATGGATGCTGTCGTTGCCGTAGGTCTTGAAGATCTTGGTGGCAAAAGCGGTGCTGACGCCATAGTCCTGCAGAAAGATCATGATGTTCTTGACTTCCTTCTGCTGCTCCCAGCTTTCCCGGATACGGCGGAGCCGCTCCTTGCCGCTGCCGGGGATCTCCAGCAGTTTCTCCGGCTGGCTGTCGATGATGTCGATGGTATCCGTTCCGAACTGCTGCACGATGCGGGCGGCAAACTTGGGACCGATGCCACGGATCATACCGCTGCCCAGATATTTCTCGATACCGTAAGCCGTGGCAGGGAGGACCTCCTCCCATTTCACCGACTTGAACTGGCGGCCGTATTTCCTGTCCTCCGTCCAGTATCCCTCGCACAGAAGAACGGCTCCGACGAAAAGATCGCCGAAGGTCCCCACCACCGTGACAAGATCCCGGTAGTCCTTCATATTCACTTTTAATACCGAGTATCCGTTCTCCGGATTCTGGTAGGTGATGCGTTCCACCACAAAGCGAATCGTTTCCATAGTTCATTCCTGTTTGCTGTTTTTCTAAAAGTATATCATAACAAGTCCTAAAAAGCATCGAAGACACAGCCGAACGGTTCTGTTCGGCTATGTCTTCATATGTTGAAGCCGGTTATCAGCCTGTTACTGCGGTGCTGGACTGGGACCCGTGCATCCCGCCACCGAAGCCGCCGGGACGCATTCCGCCGTCCTGCGGCATCGTGCCGCCCTGAGGCATTCCGCCCATCATGCCGCCGGTTCCGGTGGATCCCACGGTCGTGGTGATGGAACTGACCGTCACTTCCTGACTGTCCGAACCCACGGTAAGGGTGTAGGTGCCTTCCGTCAGTTCCGGAGAACTCAGGATCACGTTCTGGAACTGTTTATCCGGAGTGAACGTGAGGACCGTGTTTCCGCTGCTGTCCGTCAGCGTGACGGTGGAGCCGGCACTGGCTGAGGAATCCAGCGTGATCATCATGCTGTGCTGCGTGGAACTGGTTCCAAAGGACTGTGCCATGCCGGCGCTGCCGGCGATCATGACGGTACCGCCGGTGATGACGGCATCGATGCCGCAGTCCAGAGCCCCGTTTCCGTTGTTGGTGGGACCGTTTACCAGAATGGTTCCGCCGTCAATGTAGAGGGTTCCGTTGGTGTCGAGACTGTCTCCGCCGGAGTTTACGGTCACTTCACCGCCGGTGATGCGGAGATAGGCGTCCTGTTCCACGTCCATCATGCCGCCGCCCATACCGCCGTGCCCCTGCATCAGCGATCCGTCCTGCGTCTGGGAAGCGTCCTGGGTGGCACTGGTCACTGCAAGGGATACGTAGCCGGAATCCTCCGAGCCTTCTTCCGAGGTGACCGCTCCGAATCCGTTTCCGCCGCCGGTTCCCATGAATCCGTCATTTCCGGAACTGGCAGTTCCGCCGGAAGCATTGATGCCGTCATCGGATGCCGTGATATCCAGGATACCGCCGTTGATGTCGATGGTGAGGGCTTCGATGCCTTCATAACACTGCGAGATGGTGATGGTTCCGCCTTCGATGGCCACCGAATTCTCCGCATGGATCCCGTCGTCCTGTGTGGCAATATCCAGAGAACCGCCTTCGATATAGACGAAGCCCTGCCCGTCTTCCTCGTTGTCGGAGTGAAGGGCATCATCCTCGGAACGGATCTCAAAGGTGCCGTCCTTGATGCGGATGGAATCCTTTCCGGACAGAGCCTTTCCGGAAGAGGTGATGTCATAGGTCCCGCCGGTGAATTTCAGATCGTCCTTGCTGACGATGGCGTGATTGGCGGATGCCTGTACCGTCAGGGTGCCGCTGCCGTTGAAGGTCAGGGTATCCTTGCTGAAGATGACGCCGTCGATGTTGGAGTCATCCACCGTGGCACTGTATGCCTGCCCGCCGTCGGAAAGGGTGTTTTCCGTGCCCTCTGCCAGGGTGACAAACACCTTGTCCGCCTGGGTGACCAGGATGCAGGCAGAGTCGCTGTTCGTGAGACTGAGACCATTCAGGACCAGCTGTACTTTACTGGCGGAATCCGCACTGATGACGATCTGGCCGTCCTCGGAAGATCCGGAGAGAACATAGGTGCCCTCTTCCGTAATGGTCACGGTGCTGCCGTCTGCCGCGGCGCCGGAGCCCTCCGCGGCGGCAGTGGATCCGTCAAAGGTGATATGAGTGGAGGAAGCGTCGTCATAGCTGGGATCCAGATCCCGGCTGGTAAACAGATCCGATTCCTCGATGCTGGAGGTGTTGACGGCGGAAACGGTCGACGCCGTGTCACTCTCCGCAGAGGCGGCCGTATTGGAACCGCACCCGGTGAGGAGCATGGTGAGCATGCTCACGACGATGAGAAGGGAAAAAACACTGAAGATCTTTTCTTTTAACATCGGTATTCCTCCTTTGATTGTTGCTGAGATGAGTTCTTACGGGTCTGAGTATATCCGGGGAACTTTAACTCAACTTAAAAACAGAGGAGGAAAACTTGTCCTGTCTGTAAACAATCAGTATAATGGAGCCACCAAGAAAAAAGGAACGGACCCATGAGTGATTATCTGCTGGTTGCCTTCGATCTGGACGGCACCTTTTTAAATGATGAAAAACAGATCCCGGAGGAAAACCTCCGGGCACTGGACCGGATGAAGGAAAAGGGCATCCAGGCGGTGCCCTGCACCGGAAGACTGTATCAGGCCATCCCGGAAGGGATCCGGGAACATCCCGCCATCCGTTATGCCGTTACGGAAAACGGTGCCGGGATCTATGACAAGGAAAAAGAGGGACTTGTGTTCTCCACCGGGATCACCTATGAGGAAGCGGTACCTCTGCTGGAGTACGCCAGGACCATTCCATGCATGTATGACTGCTACCAGGACAGCTGGGGATGGATCCCACGGGAGATGTATGAGGAAGTGCCGGAGTTTCTGCCGCCGTCCCCGGTGCGGGACATGGTGCTGAAATACCGCACGCCGCTGGATGATTTCGAGACGACCATCCGGGAGAGGGGGACACCCATGCAGAAGTTTCAGTATTTCTTCCGAACCACGCAGCTGCGGGATCAGTATCTCCCCATCGTTCAGGAGCGGTTTCCCCAGTTTGAGATCTCCAAATCCAGTCCGCTGAATATCGAGATCAACGGATGCGGCACCAACAAGGGCATTACCATGAAAACGCTGTGTGAGATGCTGCGGATCCCCATGGAGAAGAC
>CAJGCI010000104.1 GCA_904501855.1 Oscillospiraceae bacterium
AAAAAGTTCTGAGAATTAGCAAAAAATAGTTAAATATTACCTTTTTTTACCATTTATAGTTATAAGATTTCTTAAGTTTTCCAACAGTTACCATAATACTGTCGGAAAAACACCAAACCGGGGAAAATTGATGGTTGTCACAGTCCAGGCAAATCCTTATATTAAAGAAAAGATGACCGCGCCCTTATCCCTGCGCGGAACGATAAAAAATGGAGGAGACGACTATGTTTACGTTCTTATTTGGACCTATTTCCAAAGGACTGGCTCTGGCTCAGTTCATCACCTTTATTTCCAGCCCCAGCGCATGGCCTGCTTCTGCAATTCTTGGCCTGATCAACATCGCCATCCCGTTCTAAGGGAACGACGACAGAAAAAAAGACAATCGTTCCGGCGCATCGCCGAAATGGTTGCTGAAGGATTGTACACTATCCCGTACAAAAACTGTTTTAGGAGGAGACGAATATGTTCACATTTTTCTTTGGACCCGTATCCAAGGGACTGGCACTGGCTCAGGGAATCACCTTTATTGGTGGTAACTGGCATGCATCCGCAATTCTCGGACTGATCAACATTGCGATTCCGTTCTAAGAATTCGGACACAGTTAAAAAAGAATGGCACAGCCTGCGGGCTGATCTGACTCCCGTCAAGTAGACAGGGTAAATAAACAAAAGAATATTGCGTTAAACGTAGGAGCTATGTTTTTAGCTCCTGCGTTTTTTATGCAATCCATTTCTGTTTGTATTTCTGAATGCGTTTGTTTACCGCGATTGGGTATTGCGTAGGTTCGCTGCTGGCAAAAGCTTCCGCTCTAACCTCAGCTGGTGTTTTTCCCTTAAATCGTTCCTGCGGTCGTTCGTTAGTATAAAAGTCGAAGTATTTATCAATGGCATTACGAAGAGATCGTTCATCATGAATATCATACATGCAGAACATCTCTGTCTTAATGATGCCCCAGAATCCTTCCGTTGGTCCGTTATCAATACAGTGTCCTACTCGGGACATGGATTGGGTTATGTGCTGCAGTTCAAGCTTATTCTTAAAGACTTGGCTTGTGTACTGGAAGCCCCGATCCGAATGGAATAGTGGAGTTGCATTGGGATTTTCAGCTATTGCTTTATCATAGGTTTTGAAGACAAGCTGGTTGTCATTTCGCTTGCTTACAACATATGCAACCGGTGTGCGATCATAAAGATCCACGATGGCACTCAGGAAAAGTTTCTTATTCGGATCTCCTGGGATTTTAAACTCGGTTACATCAGTCGCCCACTTCTCATTCGGCTTAGCTGCATTGAAGTCCCTTTGGAGAACATTCTCCGCAACCTGATCTGGTTTTGCTGGGTAGTAACTCTTTTTACACCTTCGGATTGCTGAATGGATATTCAATTCTTTCATTAAGCGATGAATGCGTTTTCGACTGTAGTTCGTTCCGTTGAAACGATTGATCCACGAGGTCATTCGCCGGTATCCAAGAATATGTCCAAAGCGGTCATCATATTCGAGGATCAGCTCTGCAATCTTTTGGTTTTCGAGCTCTGCCTCTGGAATCTCTCGATGCAGCCACTTGTAGAAGGATGCCCTTGAGATCCCCAAAACACGACACATCCAGCGGATGTCCCAGTTCTTCTCCCTGTGAAAATGCTGAATAGCTAAATACTTGGACTGGTAGCGAACTCTTCCAAGCCTCACATCCCTTCGAATTCCTTCACTTTTTTTAGCAGTTCAACTGCCATATCCCTTTCTTCTAGCTGCCGTTTCAGCCGCCGGTTTTCTCTCCGCAACCGTTCCAATTCATCTACTTCGTCGTCAGTTTTATGCTTGCCTCTGCGATCAACAAGGCCACCTTCTCCGGCTTCTTTGTATTTACGGACCCAACTATACACTTGTGAATAGGAAACATCATATACGCTTGCTGTTCCTTTGTAGTCCAGACCGTGCTCTATGCAATAATTTGCAATCTCAATCCGTTCTTCTATGGATGTTTTTCTTCTTGCTTCTGCCATATAGACCTCCCGTTTTGGATCATAGTCTTTGAGTTCCATATTGGCATTATACTTCTTTACCCATTCCATGAGAACACAGCCCCAAGAAATATTGTACCTTGCAGCAAGTTCCTCCAAACTACCTTCGCCTTTTATGTATGCTTCCACACACATCAATTTAAACCCTTTTGTATAGCGTTTATTTCCTTTCGTCTCTTGAAATACAAGCGGTCCTAAACTCAAATATTTTGTTACCCACCGATGTAATGTTTTCGCTCCTATTCCGTTTGCTGTAGCAATGCTTTCATAACTGCCCCTTCCAGAAAGATACTCGTTCACTCTTGCAAGCATCCATTCCGGAGAATGCTTCCTTTTCGCCATATAAAAATCTCCCTAAAGTAGATTTGGTTATTTACCGTGTCTACTTTAGGGAGATCATATCAAACGGTCTGGCATTTCTGTTTTTCTGTTTTATTACGCTTTCAGGCTCCGGAATTTCATCAGCATCTGAGCCACTTCCGCACGGGTGGCGCGCTCCTGGGGTGCTAGGACATTGCCGTCGCGTCCGGCGATGATCCCGTCTCCCACGGCCCATTCCATTCCCTTAACGGCCCACTCGGAGACGCGGGCAGCGTCATTGAAGCTGTTGATGCCGGCGGTGTTGGAAACGCTCATTCCCTTGTACTGGGCATATCCCCGCAGCAGGGTGGCCAGCTGCTCTCTGGTGACGAAGTCCTCCGGTCCGAAGGTCTTCTCATCGTATCCGCCCATGATCTTGTTGGCATAGACGAATTCCACGGCGCTGGTGTACCACATGCCTGCGGCGACATCATCAAACTGTTTTCTCACCGTCACAAAGGGCTTTCCTTCCATGGCATAGATCATCTGGGCGATCATGCCGCGGGTCACGGCGATGCCCGGTTCGAACTTGCCGCCGCCGGTTCCGCCCATGATGCCGTTTTCAATGGCATAGTGTACGGCGGTATGATACCAGGCGCTGCGGTTGATATCCGTATAGGGTGCGCACACGGTGTCTCCCTCCGCAGGTTTTTCCGTCTTCTCCGGTTCTGCCGTTGCGGTGGGAGCCGGTGTGACGGTCTCCGTCGGGCGCAGGGTCGGTTCCGTGGTGGGCTTTACCGTCTTGGGCACCGGCGGAAACGTCTTCCCTTTCAGCACACCAAGGATCTGATCCGCCATGAACTGGTGACCCTTTTCCGTTGGATGAGGGTCATTGGCCAGCGTGGTACCGAAGATGGTCTCCGTCCCGGTCGTGTCCGCATAGTAGACGTTACTGTACTCTTTCTCCATGGTCTTCAGGAAGGAGTTCATGGTTCCCAGATAGGTATCGATGATCCCGTTAAAGCCCGGGGTGAGGATATCGAAGGGATTGTAGAACCCTACTTCCACAATGATGGCGTTGGGGTTCAGTTTCCGGATCAGCTGAAGGATCTCTTCATAGCGGGGCTCAAAACTCAGCAGAGCATCTCCGGTGGCTGCCACCAGCTGCGGCACCAGCGTTGCCACACCGAAGACCGCATCCGCTGCCTGCTGGACGAGCTTCATGGCCTGACTTACGCCGAAGGCACTGACGGTATCCATATACTCCTTCTGGGCATCTTCCGGACCCGTGTACGGTTTGCCGGTACCCAGCTGCAGAAGGATACCTTCCACCGTGAGCCACAGATCGTTGATGCCGACGCCCATGGTGATGAGGTTGGATTCCGCAAGGCCGTCCCGGATCTGTTTCTGCAGCACCGGAAGCTCCTTATCGATATTATCCGTATGCACCCAGTAGTGCATGTTGTAATTGGTGACCGCATCCCCGTAGTATCCGTCCTTCAGGAACATGAGCATCTCCTGAGTGCGCACACCGGAGGTGCCGTAGGCATGATAGACATCTGCCTTCAGCGTATCGGCCACGATCTTGCCGTAGGATCCCTCCACCGGAACAAGACCGGAATCGATGCGCGTGACATAAGTGGGCAGCGAATACCCTGCCGCGATACTGTCTCCAAGGCAGGTGTATACCAGTTTCTTTTCCGTCGTCTTCGTATTCTCTGCCATCGCCGACATGGTGGCCAGACTGACCATCAGAACCAATGCCAGCATCAGTGCGACGACTTTTTTCCAATTTCTCATATCCATCTCCCATAATATTATTATGTAAACAATCCTGACACATTGTACCATGTTCCCCTTTTGCAGGCAAGACAACAGAAAAAAGATGCTGAATCTTAAGGATTCCGCATCTTTTCATGTTCTTTGCAATTAGTTCAGAGGACCGTGTTGAAGTTCATCACCATCTGCGCCACTTCGCAGCGCCGGATGGGATCCAGCGGTGCCAGCATTCCGCCGTCACGGCCGGCCATCAGCCCGGAGGCCACAGCCCATGCCACTGCGTCTTTTGCCCAGAAGGAGACGGACGAAGCATCATTGAAGGAACTGATGTCCTGCGTCTTCGTGGTCTGTTTCTTTTTGTAGACGGCATAGCTTCTCAGGACCGTCGCCAGCTGTTCTCTCGTCAGCTGATCTTCCGGACCGAAGGTATTCCCGTCATAGCCGGTCATGATCCCGTTGGCGGAAACGAATGCCGCGGCGGACGCATAGTACATCGTGGACGGCACATCCCGGTAGGATGCATTGGGTGCCGTTGCCGGTCTTCCCTCCATGGCATAGATCATCTGCGCCATCATGCCGCGGGTCACGGACATATCCGGTGAAAAGGTCGTGGTGGTGGTTCCGCTCATGATCCCCTTCTGCAGCACGTAGTGCACCGCATTGTGATACCACTCCATGGTGTTGATATCCGTAAAGGCAGAGCATACGGTATCGGTGCCGTCAGGCTGATCCGGCGCTCCCGGGATCACCGGAGGCAGCGGATTGGCATTCTTCGGCAGTGTGTTCAGCATCTGCTGTGCCATGTAGACATGTCCCTTCTCCGTGGGATGCATGTCAAAATCCAGCGTGGTCTCAAACCGGGTCTCCGTTTCCTCCACGGGAACGTAGTAGAAGTTCTCGTGATCCAGCTGCATCTCCTTCAGAAAATCGTTCATCTGCCCGAAGTCCAGATCCAGAAGGCCCTGGGGTCTGCCGAGACGGAGGTTCTTCACCGGGTTGTAGTATCCGATGGCGGCGATGGTCACGTCCGGATTGAGTGCGTAGATCTCCTTGAGGATGGTCTTGTAGTTTTCAAAATACTGCTGTTTGGCCTGCACGCCTGCCAGGATGATGGTGGGCAGCAGCGTGGGAAGGCCGATGACCGTCTGCAGAGTGTCGATGCCGTCCTTCAGTGCCTTTCCCAGACCCAGACGGTCCACGGAACCGAAAAATTCGTCCTGGGCATCGTCCACACCGGTATACACTTCGCCGCGTCCCAGCATCTGCGCCGTTCCCAGCATGGTGAACCATACATCGTTGAAGCCCAGCTGCAGGCTCAGCAAATCGGAATTGCGGATCCCGTCCCGGAACATCTTCCGCTGCTTTTCGATGCACTGTGCCGTGTGTTCCGTATCTTCCACGAAATAATACATCACGTGATTGGTGACCTTGTCTCCGTAGAAGTCATCTTCCAGGAACATGCGCATCTCCACGGTGCGCATGGCGGACAGAGAGTAGGGATTATACTTCTTGACGCCCAGTGCGTCCGCGACCATGACCGGATAGGATCCGTCCACGTGGCGCCATTTCTCGCCGCTGACATAGTCTGCCAGTCCGAAACCGGCGGAGATGGAGTCCCCGAAGCAGGTATAGACCTGATATCCGAGATCCGAATAGTCTCCCGTGATGGGGGCGGCAGCCGCTGCCGAGGCCGTCAGCGCTGCGATAAGGGCGATGGTCAGTACCATCGCAAGAATCTTCTGTAAACGAGCCAACGTTTCTCACTCTCTTTCAAAAAAGTGTTTTCATTCTAGCACTTTCCGCCAAGGGGGGCAATATTCTTTTGGGGAAAGAAAAGAAGTATCACCGGTCCCGGAAGGACGATGATACTTCCCTGTATTATAGTTCCGTGATGTCGACCCCGTTGAAGTGATACCCGGTGGCTTCCACCGCAGTGCGCAGCGCCGCTTCGTCAAAGCTCTGTTCCGAGCGGAATTTGGAGATACCCTTCCTGTGGGAGGAGCTCACCTTCTTCGCCTTCGGATCCAGTTTCCGGATGGCATCATTCATATGGGACTCACACATGCCGCACATCATTCCGTCGATGTGCATGATATATTCGGTCATGATTTCATCTCCGTTTTGTTCCTTGTGTTTCCTGCTGCTGCATCTGGCAGCCGGCAGAGGAGCTGCACCCGGCGCAGTTGCCGCCGCATGCCTCACAGCTTCCGTGTTTTCTCGTATAGCGCACCGCCAGCACGAAGCAGACGATGAGCACGGCGAGGATCAGATAGGATATCAGATTCATCAAATCGCCTCATTTCAAAAAAAGGGATCTGAAGGTTTCCCCCGCAGATCCCTTATACTTACAGATTCGCGTTATGCGTT
>CAJGCI010000105.1 GCA_904501855.1 Oscillospiraceae bacterium
CGTCAGCATTGAACTCCTTGGCCAGATTCGCCAGGAAGTCGTGTCTCTGGTCGATCTTGGCGGGATCCATGAAGCGGGCGCAGAGGTTGGTTTCCAGATAGTGGCGGGCGATGGCATCGAATGCGCTCTCGCCGGCTTTGATCTCGATGGTCTCACGGCTGGGGAACATGCCGAAACAGTAACGGTCGGCAACCACCATGGCACCGCAGGTCTCGATGAGCTTGGTGAACTCGGGATCATCCACTTCGGAGCCGTACAGGACCACACGGACGCGGAAGGGTTTTTCCTTCTCCGGTTTGCGGGTGCGCAGCTCTTCCAGAGTCTCCTTCAGGTACGGCTTGATATACTTGTGCGGGCAGACCTGGCTGACCAGCTGGATGACATGGAACTCGTAACCGGTGACCACCGGGTTGTCCGCTTTGCGCATGTCGCTGATCTCCTGCATGATGGCGCTGATCTCGTTGTGATCCTCGATGGCCTTCTTCATGGCGGCTTCCGAGGTGTCGATGTCCAGCTTCTTCAGGCAATCCAGGATCTCCTTGAGCTCGACTTTATAGTAATCGAGGTTGGCGTCGTCGCCCTTGATGGGTGCGTCGATGATGTGCGTGATGAAGGGATCATTTTCCACGGGATGGAGCAGTTCGAAGTGCTCTTCCATACGCTCCATGGTGGAGCAGGCCTCGACGCCGAACAGTGCGTTGAGGTAGTTGTAGCCGCCTTCGATGGCACGCTCCAGAATGGAACGGACATAGGGGCAGTTACGGTTGGTCATGTAGTAGGTAGCTACGTCGGGAGACGTGCAGTTGGGTGCACGCAGACGACTGGAGAAGCTGCCCGGCAGGTTCAGCAGAACTTCCGGAAGATAGTAGCAGTTGTAACCAAGTGCCTTATCTCCGTCTGCTACGGCCTTCTGCACGAGCTCATTATTGGCTTCCTGCAGAAGATTTTCAAAATAGATCAGATGCTTGAGATCCTTCACTCATTCTTCCCCCTTTGAGTATAAAGAGTTTGTGTTATATCAATGACTAAACAGAAAGATAGTCATAAATGTAACATTTTACTACAGTATACCATATTTATAGGGATTATCAATATGGTATTTCGCATCAAACCGGCGGGAAAGGATCCGTTTCCTTGCCCCGAAGAGGACGGAGGAACGCATTCCGGAACGGGGATAGGAATTATGGAAACCGCGGCTCCCGGAAGACGGGAAAAACTGGCAGGATCAGACCGCGGAAAAATGTAAAATTTTTTTATATCCGTTATTTTCCGCCCAGGGACTATGGCAAAAACGGCGCAGATTTGCTAAGATATTTTCAGTTTATTTCATCCCTATGCATTATTTTAGCGCGTGTTTTTTGAAAACGGGGTCTTAGTATCGTGTTTAAGAAGAAAAAACAAGTCAATGAGGCACAGCCGCAGAAGAAGAGTGAGCGGTCGGAGAAGCTGGAACAGCTGGCGGCATTTCTCAATAAGTATGCCCTGATCTACCATTTCATCCTGGCCTTCGTTCTGTACTTTCTCATCGAGGCCATGTCCCGGCATTCCCTGACGGAAGCCGCGGTGTTCATGGTGACCCATAAGAAAGTCTATCTGTACAACACCCTCATGATCTATCTGTCGCTGACGCTGGTGTTTCTCACGCAGCGCCGGAGCTTCGCCCGGATCTTCATCAGCTTCATCTGGTTTCTGATGGGCGCGGTGAACGGACTGGTGCTGGCAAGCCGCGTCACGCCCCTCACCGGACAGGACATGCGGACCATTCAGGAGGGCCTTTCCATCCTGCCGAAGTACCGCTCCAATCTGGAAGTGGCGCTGTTCTGCGTGATCCTGGTCTTCGTTATCATCGGTCTGGTCCGGGCTTTCCGGAACGCGCCGAAGTACGGAAAGAAGATCAAATATGCACTGAACGTGCCCCTGGTGCTGGTGGCTTTTGCGGCGTTTTACGGACTGACGGTCCTGCTGCTGAGAGCCAATATCCTCACCAATTACTTTGACAATCTGGCCAACAGCTACAAGGAATACGGATTCCCGTACTGCTTTACCGTGTCGGTACTGGATACGGGCATCAGCGAGCCCAACAGCTACACCAAGGAAGCGGTGGAGGAACTGGTGGACAAGATCGACGACGGCACTACCAACATGGAGGTCCAGCCCAACATCATCGTGGTGCAGCTGGAGACCTTCTTCGATCCCACCCGCGTCCACTGGCTGAACTTCAACCAGGATCCGGTGCCCAACTGGCACGAGCTGTCGGAGAAATACACCTCCGGCTACTTTGAGGTGCCGGTGGTGGGAGCCGGGACCATCAATACAGAGTTTGCCGTGCAGACGGGCATGAGCCTGCGCTACTTCGGCGCCGGCGAACTGCCTTACAAGACCATTTTGTCCAAACGGGTGTGCGACAGCGCCGCCTATGAACTCAATACTCTGGGCTACCGGCCCACCGCCATCCACAACAACGAGGCCAACTTCTACTCCCGCCGTACCGTCTTCTCCCGACTGGGCTATTTCCGCTTCGTCTCGGAGGAGTACATGGATACGCAGGACGATGTGAACGAAGGCGGATGGATGCGGGACCGCAATCTTGTGGGACCCATCAACGACGCGCTGGATGTCACCAGTTCCAGCCGGGACTTCGTGTTCGTGGTGTCCGTACAGCCTCACGGTGCATTCCCGGTGGAGCAGGCCATCGAGGCTCCCGCCATCGACGTCACCGGCACTGCCACGGACGAGGCTCACTGGCAGTGGGAGTACTACGTCAATCAGCTGTATGAGGAGGACGCCTTCGTCAAACAGCTCATCGAGAGCGTGGATGCCCGGAACGAGCCTTCCGTGATCCTCTTCTACGGGGACCATCTGCCTACCCTGGGCCTGAATAACGGCGACCTCAACGGGGGCACCATCTATCAGACGGACTATCTGATCTGGGACAACATCGGACTGAAGCACGAGCGGAAGGACACCGCTGCCTATCAGGTGATGGCGGAGATCTTCGATGACCTCAACATCCATCAGGGCGTCATGTTCAACTTCCACCAGAACATGAAGGACGATCCGGAGTACAACTACTACATGCAGATGCTCCAGTACGACCTGCTCTACGGCAAGCGCTATTCTTATTATGAGCAGTTCCCGTTCCGGCGGACGAACATGCTCCTGGGAACGAAACGTTCCCGGGCCATCTCCGTGGATAAGATCAACGACGAGACCTATACGGTCACCGGCGTGAACTTCACCCAGTCCAGCAAGGTGCTGGTGTTTGAAAACGACCCGGAGAACCCCGCGGATACGGACAAGGAGGATAAGGGCGAACTACTGGATACCATCTTCATCGACAGCCAGACGCTCCTGGTGAAGACGGACGAGCCGCTGGAAGGAAAGATCATCCAGGTGGCCACGCAGTCCAACTCCAGCACCCACCGGATCCTCAGCACCTACAACCGCCTCGGCGTGCCGGAGGGAGACGCCATCGGGATCTCGCCCATCGTGAATCCGGATGCGTATATGGGCGACGGAGAGGACGAGGGAGATATCCAGGCCGATCCGGCAAACGCACCCGAACAGCCGGCGACACCCTGACAATTTTATTCAATTTCCCGGGAGACCGTCATGGTCTCCCGGCTTTTTTTCACAGGAACATTCCTTTTTTGAAGACAATCAGTTATAATAATCAAAAGTATTATGTCTATCGGACATCGAAGGAGGCGACTGTATTGACTACCGCTTCGAAACTGAAAAACATCTTCGCCGTTGTGATCATGGTCCTGGCGGTGCTGAAAGCACTGATCCTGGCACTGACGCTGTTTCACGTCCCCGTGCTGGGAACGGCAAGCTATGAGGCGCTGGCAGCTTCCAGCATGATCAAGGGCCCCGCCTTCGGGGCATGGCTGAATCTCATCACGGGACTGATGGTCATCCTGCTTCTGGGGTATGTGGGCATTCACGGTTCCCGGATGGAAGTGTGCATCGGCGTGGGACTGCTGGCGGCCCTGAATATCGGGATGCATGCCGGCAAACTGTTCGTGGCTTCCGGCTGGTCAGCCGTCACCGTCTTTTTCGTCGTCTACTGTGTGGCACTGACCGTCTTTTCCGTGGCCACATATATCATCGCAGCACACCGCAGGGCTCTGGAAAGGAATCAGCAGAATGAGGAAGAATAAGCAGAAGAACATACCGGTCATACCCATCGCCATCCTGCTGTCCCTGTCTCTCATCGCCGGCTGCGGTCGGTGCAACTCCGGGTCGTCCAGTTCGTCCGAGGAGACGGAAGTGATGAACACCACCGTTCTGAAGGCGGATCCGGCGGACTATCTGGACACCTCTCTCATCGCCGCCACCTCCACGGTTCACGGAGGCGGGTTCGATGCCTCCTACATCAGCGACATGGATCCCACTACCGCCTGGGCGGAAGGAGCCTATGACGAAGGAGCCGGGGAGTGCCTGATGCTGGAGATCCCGGAGGGGACCGTGGTCACCGGCGGACTGATCCTGCCGGGCTACTGGCGCAGCAAGAAGGCCTTTCAGGAATATGCCGCTCCCACCCGGATCAGCGTCTCCTCGGGAGAGGATTTCCAGGAAGTGTCCCTGTCCAAATACACCGGCAAGTACAAAAACAACTTCCAGGGCTACGAATTCAAGTTACGCAAGAGCATCGTCTCCAACGGCATCGTGCGTGTCTTCATCACCGATACGAGATCCGGAAAGAAATTCCCCCACAGCTGCATCAGCGAGCTGCATCTGAAGGGGAAACTGCCCAAGGAGATCCCGGAGAGCACGGTGACCATGAACGACCTGGTGAGCTCCACCAATGCGGCGTTCGATCTGTCCCACCGGCTGGAAAGCATCTACAAGAACCACATGGGATGGCCCCAGACGGTGGGGGATATCACCATTACCACGGAGGGCCTGACTCCGGAGGACAAGGCCTTTGCCCTGTATCAGTATCAGTACTTCGTCACCGACGCCCGCATCCACTACGCCAGTGAGACCCTGAACAAGTCCACCAAGTCCGAACTGACGGGGATCATGGAGGAACTCTTCGGTCCCGTTGGCGAAGGGGACATGCAGTGCTTTTACGACAACTACGTCAAGAAGATCAAGAAGGAAACCTGCAAGATGCCCGCCACCGGAGACTTCGGTGCCGGGGACTGGATGTTCTTTACGGACGTGAACCTCGATGTCACGGACACGGAGGTCATGGTCCGGGGAAATATCTATCGATACGATGAAAACGGAAGCAGTTATATCGGAGGACAGTTCACGGGGGTCTTTGATCTCCCGGCCGGCGACTCCGGAAACTGCCGCTTCCGTTCCCTGACGGTCTCCCGGGCCGTCGGTTAATAAACCACAGCAACTATGGAGGAAAGCCATGAATCACTGGAAAAAACTGCTCAGCGGAATACTGACCCTGACCATGCTGACCGCCCTGCTGGCGGTGAGTGCATCGGCGGCTCCGAAAGCGCCGAAACTGACATTCGAGATGGTGGACGAGACGACGCTGGAGATCACCGGACTGCCGGATGATCTGGAAGAACCCACAGCGGATCTCTATACGGAGGAGCGCAGCGGTTCCAGAAAAGTCATCACCTATCTGGCGGAGGACGCTCCCATCGTGGACGGCGCTCTGGTAATGGATTCCGGCGAGGAACTGGAGTTCGAGACGGAATACAACATCATCATCTATGACGACGACGGGATCTATTATGAGGGGACCTTTGTCCTCACCGAACAGGAGGATATCCCGGAAGCCGGGTTTACCGATGTCAAGGCCACCGACTGGTACTTCAATGCAGTGAATTACTGCGTCGCGAAAGGACTGATCTCCGGGATCGGGAACAACAAATTCGGGCCGAGTTACGTAGTCACCCGGGCGCAGACGGCTCAGATCCTCTACGCGCTGGAGGGGAAGCCGGCTGTGACAAAGTCCGGAAACTTCCCGGATGTTCCCAGCGGAAGATGGTTTTCCGATGCCATCAACTGGGCGGCCAACAGCGGCGTGATGAGCGGCTATACCACCGGCAACTTCCTGCCCAATGCTGGCATCACCCGGCAGCAGTTCATGGCGACGATGTATAAATATGTCAAACTGAAGAATTATGATGCCGCCCGCAGCGGAGACATCTCGGGATTCAAGGATGTAAAAGATGTGACCGAGTACGCCGTTCCCGCCCTGCAGTGGGCGGTGGGACACCATGTCATGGACGGTACGGAGGATCACAGGCTGATGCCGAAGGCGACTACCAGCCGTGCGGAGATGGCCGTGATCCTGGCCTCCTTTGACCGGAATATCGCCAACTGATCCGAAGGAATGTTGTCATTGAAACCGTATTATATCGACATACATACCCACATCCTGCCGGGACTGGATGACGGCTCCCGGGACGAGGAGACCAGTCTCCAGATGGCGGAGATC
>CAJGCI010000106.1 GCA_904501855.1 Oscillospiraceae bacterium
AAAAATCAATACTTTGCAGGCTGCCTGCTGGTGATCCTCCAGAGCGTGGTATACGGATTCGGAGATCCCATATCCAAAATGGCGTATGAAACGGTACCGGTGTTCTCCCTTCTGACGGCGCGGTATCTTATTGCCTTTCTCTTCCTCTGTCTGCTGTGCAGGGGATCCCTTGTTTCGAATCTGAAAGAAACAGACGCAAGGATCTGGATGCTGCCTTCGCTCTGTATTGCAGGTTGTTATATTGCAGGGAATATCGCACTGAAATACTCGGCAGCAACTTCCGTGGCCTTTCTGCGATCCCTTTCCACCCTGATGACGCCGGTTCTCCTTTTTGTGCTGTATGGAAAAAGGATCCGCAGGAATCAGGTGATCATCCTGGCGATCGTGATCGGAGGTATGTATCTGCTGTGCGGACATGGCGGACTGTCCGGATTCGGGATCGGAGAGATCTGGTCCCTGACGGCAGCGCTTTTCATGGCCGGATCACTGATCTTCGGGCAGCGGGCCATGGAGAAAATGGATGCAATGACGCTGACAGCAGTTCAGGCGGGCGTTTCCACGCTGGCCGCCTGTCTCTGTGCTCTGTTTTTCGACCACGGAATCCGGCTGTCTGCGGCAGGCTCCACCGTATGGCTCATCATCCTCTATCTGGCGGTTGCCTGTACGGCGGCCGGGTATCTCCTTCAGAATCTGTCACTGCGGTATATCTCACCGAAAGCGGTGGCGCTGCTCCAATGCGCCTGTCCCGTGCTTACCGCGGTGTTTTCTTTCATCCTCCTTCACGAAAAACTGACAGTGGCAGGATTTCTGGGTGCCGGAATCATTCTTCTGGGAATCATGGCGGAGATCCTTCAGGGAGAGAAGGAGAGCACGGGAGACAAAAGGTGAAACGGGCCGGATGACGGCTTTCGTTGACATAAAAGCAACTTGACCGCAACTTCAATCTGACATATAATCAATTTACCTATGCAATGTAATAATTGACATGAAGAAATGAGGTGACTCATATCAACAGACAGAAATTCCTGACAGAACTCTCCAAGTTTCTGACGTTTCTGAATGAGGAGGAACGGGAAAAAGTTCTGGAGAAATTCGAGTCGATTTTTGATCGCAGCGCCAATGAAGATGAGATGCTGGCTTCCATGGATTCACCGCTGAAACTCACGGTGGAGATGTCCCGCGCCTACACAAAAGGCGGACTGGAGGAAGTCCTGGGCATGTGCGACGATCTGGTTTCCGGACAGTGGATCCCCGATGACCTTTCCGAGACCATCCGGGAACAGGTCTTCAACGCAATCGATGAACAGACTTTTTCATCCATAGATATTGTAACGGGAGGCCCGGAAGCGCCTGCCACTGAAAATCCTCTGGAAGATGACGGCCTGGTGGCGATCTTTGAGCAGGACATGGAGCAGGAAAAAGGATCCGATGACGGAGAAGAGACCAGTGAAGAGTATTCGCTGGAATCGGAGACGCCCGCGGAGGAACCGGAAGAAGCCGAAGCAATCGAGGAAGAAGGCCAGGAAGAGACGCCTGAGGATACGGCGGATCAGCCGGAGGAAGTTCCCGCGGAAGAACCGTCAGAAGAGTCTTCGGAAGAACCGGAAGCGGTGGCCGAGGATGTTCCGGAAGAAGCCGGTGAGATTGAAGAGATCGTAGAAGTCGAAGATATCGAAACACCGGAAGAAGCGCCCAGCGAGCTTGCGGAAGAAGTTCGGAAAGATGTGGAAATCATCCGTGAGGAACTGGAAGATCTGGAGCCGGAAGACTATCCGATGACGGAGGAGACTTACTACAAAGCCCGCTGGTGGGCTCTGATCCCGTATGCCATCGTAGCCATTCCTCTTGGCCTGATCGGCGTCGTTATCTGTGCCGCCGTTACGCTCGCAATCCTCGCTGTCGCTGCAGCTCTGGTAGCGGCTTGCGTCCTGGGTGCATCTCTGGCCCTGCAGAACGGCATGGACGTTCTGGCGGACATCATTCTTGTAGCCGGCGCGGCACTGATCGCAGCAGGCCTGGCACTGCTGGTGATATGGCTTGCAGTCTGGTTTGCGTCCAACACCATCGGCGGTATCGTGGGCGGACTGTATCGGCTTGGCCGAAAATGGTGCTATAAGGAGGTTGTGGAGAAATGAAAGCAACCTGGAGAATTATCGTACGGATCAGTTTGGTCCTTGTCGCACTGGGACTGATCTGCGGCCTGGTGGGCATTTTCACCGGCGGCAGCATTGCACGGGTTCAGAATGCGCTGAATACCGGATATGATTTCAACAGTTATTTGGATATTGGAAAGAAATTCTTTGCAGATGCCACGAAGACCGCTCAGGGACTATATCAGCAGGTGCTGAGTCTGATCCATTAATTGAATCGAAAAAGGAAGCCGTTTCATCCGGTCTGTAAAGGCGGATGGTACGGCTCTTTTTTTGTGAAAATCCATTGCGGACGGGAGGAAGTTGTGATAACATAACAAATGACAAAAAATTAACAGAAAGGAGCGGTTGCTATGGCTAATCGCATCGTACTCAATCCTATTTCTTATCATGGTTCCGGAGCTGTGGCCGAGATCGGCGGCGAACTGTCCGCAAGAGGATATAAGCGGGCATTTATTGCGTCCGGACGGCACGTTGTAAAATCCGGGGAGATCAAAAAGATCACCGATGTGCTGGATGAGAAGGGGATCGTCTATACATTTTTCACCGATATGAAACCCAATCCCACCATAGAAAATGTTCGGGCAGGTGTTGAGGCATTCAAGGCATTTGACGCAGACTGCATCATTGCCGTAGGCGGAGGATCCGTGATGGATACCGCGAAGGCCGTCGGCATCATTATCAACAACCCTGAGTTTGCCGATGTGCGTTCTCTGGAAGGAGTCGCGCCGACCAAGAACCATGCGGTCTTCACCATCGCCGTTCCCACTACCGCCGGCACGGCAGCAGAAGTCACGATCAACTATGTTATCACCGATGTAGAGCGCAAACGCAAGTTTGTATGCGTGGATGTGAACGACATTCCGGAGATCGCCGTTGTTGATCCGGACATGATGCATTCCATGCCCGAAGGGCTGACCGCTTCTACCGGTATGGACGCACTGACCCATGCTATCGAAGGCTATACTACTGCCGGGGCCTGGGAGATGACGGATATGATGCATCTGGAAGCCATTCGTCTGATCTCTGCAAATCTGCGGGCAGCACTGAAAAATGATGAGGAAGGCCGTAAAGGCATGGCACTGGGACAGTATATCGCCGGAATGGGATTTTCCAATGTCGGTCTCGGCATCGCACACTCCATGGCTCACACGCTGGGCGCGGTCTATGACACGCCCCATGGTGTAGCCTGTGCCATGATGCTTCCCATCGTCATGGAATACAATGCCGACTGCACCGGCGAGAAATACCGCGAGATCGCCCGTGCCATGGGTGTGGAAGGCGTAGATGCCATGAGCGTGGAAGAATACCGTGCCGCAGCAGTCGAAGCGGTCAAACAGCTCTCCCGCGATGTCGGCATTCCGGAGAAGCTGGAGGCGCTGAAAGAAGAGGATCTTCCGTTCCTTGCGCAGAGCGCATACGATGATGCATGCCGTCCCGGAAATCCCAAGGACTGTGATGTGGAGTCGCTTACGGCGCTGTTCCGCAAACTCATGTGATCCTGTACTAACGAATTCAGCCGCCACCGGATACCCGGTGGCGGCATTTTGCTATTCGGACCGGAAGGTATCCGGGATGCAGGGCCGAGTATTTCTATCGGGAATCATTCTTGCACGCGGGAAACCCTTGTGGTAATATGTATCCACGATGGTGAAACAAATGACCGCCCAAGAAGGACAAAGGCAACGTTATGAGTGAAAAACAAGAGAGCAAATACTATCTGGTGGAAGCCAATGCGCTTCCGGAGATCTTCCTGAAAGTCATGGAAGCCAAGCAACTGCTGCAGACCGGTACGGTGAAGACCGTGGGAGAGGCAGTGGACAAAGTGGGGATCAGCCGCAGCGCGTTCTATCGTTACAAAGATTCCATCCGGACATTTCAGGATATGGGGCGCAGCCCGATCCTGTCGCTGTCCGCTCTGCTTTATGACCGGCCGGGAGTGCTTGGATCCATGATCGCGATCTGTACTGACTCCGGAGCCAATATCCTCACCATCAATCAGTCCCTTCCGACGGATGGCGCAGCGATTGTCACGATCTCGCTGTCCACTTCCGAGATGAAGGCAGATCTGAATGATCTTGTCAACCGGATCAAACATGCCGACGGCGTGATCTCCGTGGAGATCGTAGCCGGTTAAATCAAAAGAAAAAAAGACGTTCTTTCCCAGGATAATGGAAAGGACGTCTTTTATTGTACTTGTGGGTTACGCAGCATCGGAGAGCGGGGCGGAGTAATCGGGATCGCGCCAGCTGTAGCCGTCGGAATAATCAATGATCACACCGGGCTGCACATTGAAGCAGTAGACATTGAAGGACACCGATGCACCGCGGTCTTCCACGGAATAGGCTTCCATCTTTATTCCGGAACACAGGAGATTGTCTCCTTCAAAAATGGGTGTGACGCGGTAAAGCACATGATTTCCGGTGCGGCGGATATAATACGCCACCTCATTTTCGTAGGGAAGCATTCCTTCCACATTCATATACCGGGTGCCGGTGATGAGATTGCGCTCGTTGGCATTCTCGCCGGTCAGCTGAAAGCCGATGACGTGACAGCGGTTATACAGATAATGATCCTCAATGAGATCGTCATATCGGATCAGATGCCATCCGCTGGGATGAACGGTGCTGATGGGTTCCCGTTCGTCTGTGGGCATCAGATCTCTGCCAAGACATGCCATGGCTGCCTGACAGCGGCCAAGGGAGTCCAGATCGCTGTATCGCTCATAGGAGGAAGCAGCATTTTTCTTTTCCTCGGCGGTAAACTCCGGAACATTGTTGTTTACAACAACGGAAGGGACTCCGTTGTAGGAAGGAGGAACAAAGTCGGAGGAAGGGACAGCCGCGGTTGTGTTTTGTGCCAGACGCACCAGAACCGTGGTTCCCTCTGCCCGGGTTACGGTTTCCTTGGGATGAATCCTGTCTTCCGTATCTCCTGTCAGCAGGCCCATTTTCTGAAGTGACGAAATCGCGTCCACTGCGTAGGAGGAAATCTGGCCGGCATCCTTGAAGTGCTTGGCCGGAACCGTTTCCGGAATCGTAAGAGCGGATGCCAGAAGTGCCTTCTGGATAATTACCGCCATGTCCTGACGAGTCAGATCCTTGTCCGGTGAGAACTGTCCGTATCCGGTCCCGCTGACGATTCCCCGGGTCACTGCCCAATAGATGGGCTGTTCATAATAGGAGCCCGGCTTCACGTCGGAAAACAAGATGGAGGAGGATTGCTTGTAGTTGCTGTCCGAAGCACCCAGTGCACGACGGAGGATGGTAATGAACTGGCCGCGCGTCATTCCCGTGTCCGGACTGAATGTAGTGGTGGACGTGCCCGAGACCAGTTTGTGTTCAAGCGCATAGGAGACCGTATCGTAATACCAGCATCCAGGAGGAACATCCGTATACTTTGCCATGTTGACTGCAATCCCACAGGAAGTGAGCAGGAGTGAACCGGTCAGGATCAGAGGGACAAGGATCCGGCGGCACGGTAAAACGGGATGGCGCATGGAAAACTCAACTCCTTTCAGTCTGGAATAGCATAAACCCCGGCGGAACAAGGTGTCTGCCGGGGGATCTTTTATTTATTACCGGAAATTCGGACGAGATTACCGTCACATTCCAGCTTGTTTGCGCAGAACAGTTTGACCGCTTCCGGAAGGATGACGGACTCGGCTTCTTCACGGATCCTGGTATAGATTGCCTCCCGGCTCATACCGGGCTCCAGATCTACCGCCTTCTGCAGGATAATGGGTCCGATGCCACCGTCTTCTGCGGTGAAATATGCAGTGGCTCCGGCGACTTTGATGCCACGGTCGTGAAGGACCTGATACATGTCTCCCTTGAAGTTTTCAAATGCCGGGATCAGGCAGGGACAGACTGCAATAATGCGGTTCCGGAATCGTTTGGTCACTTCTCCAAGAGGCATGGAGTAGTCTGCCAGGATCACGAGGTCGATGTCCATGTCCTTGAGCTTGTTGGATACGGCTTTGCAGTAGCTTGCCGTAGATGGAAAGAGCTCCGGATCCACAACGGTGCCGGCCACACCGGCGGATCTCGCTTTGCTGAGTGCCGGAGAATCCTCCTGTGGTGCA